>JAABQU010000277.1 GCA_011391285.1 Thiobacillus sp. | reverse complement strand
GGACAAGGCGAACCCCATTCCTTCCAAGCTCTCGTCACGCAAAGCCCAGGAGTCCATGGCCGCGCGCGTCCTGGCCGTATCGGGATCGGCCAGGGCTTTCAGGATATTGTCCATCCCCCCGGCAACCCAGACGTGGCCAAAACGATGGGTGCGCTGACGATTGCGGCCAATGCCGCCCCGCTCAATCAGGCTCGCAATCTGGCGTGGGAAACCTTTGTCCACCTCTGTCTGAGGGGTTTGATCCATCGACTTCAGATAATCGATCATGGGGCGCAAGGCAAAGTAACGCAGGCGCCGGCCCTGCACGCACGCACCGTTCAGCACGCTGGCGCCTTCAGACAGGGACAGATCGACGATATGGGTGTGTTCGCCCGGCCGCGGGACCTGGGTGGGCAAGGGCAACGACTCATAGCCATCGAGAATCTGCGCGATGGCCTCGATTTCCTGTGCGCGATAGCCCAGCGGATGCACCAGTCCCATCAGCACCACCAGTGCATATTCACGCGCGCAATGGGTGGGGCGCGCATTGATCAAAACCTCCTGCATCGCATAGCCGTCACGCTCGACCAGCCGGTAAATCTTGTGGACACGCCGCCAGGCAGACTCGGCTGGATTGCGCGCCTGATGGTAATCCCAGCGCATCACCAGGCCTGAGTAACGCAGCGCGCGCGTGGCAATGTCGGCAACGAAGGGTTTGAGTTCCGCACTGGCGGGTCCGCGGTAGGCCTGCTTCAGCATGCCGAGCCAAGCCTCGGCCAGCAACGACCAGAACATCCACGATTCGCGCCACAAGGCCTGGCGCGCCAGCCGGAATGCCGCCTGGTTGCGCACATACTGTTCGACGACACGCAATTGCATCGGCAGGCCCGCTGCTTCAAGCTTCATCAGCGATTTCATGCGGCTGATCGTAGCCGCTTCATTTTCCGCATTGAAGCGCTCCAGGCCCTGGACCAGCGTGTGATGGGTGTCGTAATCTGATTCGGACGGCAGGCTCTTCAGCCATTTCTCGGTGGATTTCACTGAAACGAACGGCGAACCTGCCACAGTCTTGCGGCGACGGGTGATCGTATTCAGCATTTCAAACAAATCGGTCATGGCGGTTTCAGCGGGCCTGGGTTTCCTGCTAACCAGCACCATTTATGCCAGCTTCACGCGGGAGGCCCCACATCACAAATCATTGGTTTTATTGGCTTGTGCGGTGCCCCCTCACCAACCCGACCGGCCTGAGCCATGAAAACCCGACACCCCCTGTTGAAGCCACATCACACCGGCCCGCCCCTCACAAAGCCAGACGAAGCCGTTACAATGCGCGCCTTGGAAGCGTGGCCGAGCGGTTTAAGGCACCGGTCTTGAAAACCGGCGATGGTGCAAGCCATCCGTGAGTTCGAATCTCACCGCTTCCGCCAGATAGCCGGTTTCAGCGATGCGGGCGCAGCCCGTTGAGTAAAAACTCGATTCGGGTGGTCTCGGGAAGCGTCTCACCGCTTCCGCCAAACCGTTTGCCCCAAACGCCCCAACGGGCGTTTTTTGTTGTGCCGCCCACACTTAATGAGAAAATCTGCGGATGGCACGGACCTCGCCCCTCACGCCCATCGATCATGACCGCGACAGCGCGGGGATGACCTATGTCTATCCCGTCGTGTCGCGCCGCGCCGGCGGCGTGTCGGTGGGCGTCAACCTCAATCCCAACAACGCCTGCAACTGGGCCTGCGAGTATTGCCAGGTGCCGGAACTGGTGCGCGGAACCGCGCCGGAAATCGATCTGGCGCAACTCGAGTCCGAGTTGCGCGCGATGCTCGCCGACATCCTCCACGGCGACTTCATGCAGACCCGCGTGCCGGAAGGCGCACGGCGGCTGAACGACATCGCGCTGTCCGGCAATGGCGAGCCGACCAGTGCCAGGGCCTTTCCACAGGTCATCGAACTGATCGGACGGCTGATGGCCGACTTTGATCTGAGCGGAAAAATCAAGCTGGTGCTGATCACCAATGGCAGCCTGGCCGATCGCCCGCGCGTACTGGACGGCCTGCAAAAAATGGCTGCGCTGAACGGCGAAGTGTGGTTCAAGTTCGACAGCGCGACCGCCAGCGGCATGCGCAGCATCAACCAGACACGCATATCACCCGACAAGCAGTTCCAGCGTCTGACCTTGGCCGCGCGGCTGTGCCCGACTTGGCTGCAGACCTGCGTGTTCGCGTTCGACGGCACCCCGCCTTCGCCGGCAGAACAAGCGGCTTATCTCGGCGCGGTTGCGCGCATCAAACAGGAAGCCATTCCGGTGCAGGGAGTGCTGCTGTATGGCCTGGCACGGCCGTCGATGCAGCCTCAGGCCGGCCGGCTGTCCGCGCTGCCCGCAAGCTGGCTCGAAACCTTCGCCGACAAAATCCGTGCGGCAGGTCTCCCGGTGAAAGTGTCGCCATGATCCACGGCATCGGCACCGACCTGCTGGACGCCGAGCGCATACGCAGCGGCCTTGCACGCTTCGGCGAGCATTACGCCGACCGCATCCTCGCCCCGGCCGAGCATGCCGGGTATTTCGCCAGCCCAGACCCGGCACGGTTTCTGGCCAAATGCTTCGCCGCCAAGGAAGCCTTCGCCAAGGCGGCCGGAACCGGGCTGCGCACGCCGGTGACGCTGCACAACATCGCCGTGCTGCGCGATGCGCTCGGCAAGCCGCATTTCGAATGTGCACCCGAACTCGTTTCCTGGCTGGTGGATCGCGGGATCACCGCGCACCATGTTTCCCTGTCGGACGAGGGCGATCACATCCTCGCCTACGTCATACTGGAGTGCCCATGACACCCCGTTTCCCTTTGGAGCATGCATGACGCCCACTTTCACCCAGGAGCATCGATGACGCTCGGCCCCCTGATGCTCGACGTCGCGGGCACCGAACTCACCGACGACGATCGCCGCCGCCTCGCCCATCCACTCGTCGGCGGGGTGATCCTGTTTACCCGCAACTACCGCGGCCCGGCACAGCTGGCCGCGCTCACCGCCGAGATTCACGCGCTCAAATCCGCGCCGCTGCTGATCGGCGTCGACCACGAGGGTGGACGGGTGCAGCGCTTCCGCGAAGGCTTCACCCGTCTTCCGCCGATGCGCAGCTTCGGCGAAATCTGGAACGAGCACCCGCAGCGCGCCCGCGAACTGGCGCGCGAAACCGGCTACGTGCTCGGCGGCGAACTGCGTGCGCACGGTGTCGACTTCAGCTTTGCGCCGGTGCTCGACCTCGATTACGGCGCGTCCTCGGTAATCGGCGACCGCGCCTTCCACGCGGATCCGCACGCCGTGTTCCAGCTGGGGCAGGCGGTGATGCTGGGGATGAAGGACGCTGGCATGGCCGCCTGCGGGAAGCACTTCCCCGGCCACGGCTTCGTCAAGGCGGATTCGCATGTCGCTATCCCGGTGGATGAACGCACCCTTGCCGACATGGCGATTGCCGATCTGGTGCCGTTCCGGCTGATGATCGAGGCCGGGCTCGCCGCGGTGATGCCGGCGCACGTGATCTATCCCCAGGTCGACGACCAGCCAGCCGGGTTTTCAAAAGTATGGCTGCAAAAGCTGCTGCGCCAGCAACTGGGTTTCGACGGCATGATCTTCAGCGATGATCTGTGCATGGAAGCCGCAAGCGTGGCCGGCGGCATCGTCGAACGGGTACAGGCCTCGCTCGCCGCTGGCTGCGACATGGCCCTGGTCTGCAACCGGCCCGACCTGGCCGACGAGGTACTGATGAGCCTGAAGGTGGACTGGCCCGCCCCCGCCCGTGCGCGGCTGGCCCGCATGCATGGCCATCCGCACCCGCCGACCTTGGTCCAGCTGCGCGAATCGGCGCGCTACGTCAGCGCGCTGCACCACATCGCCGGGCTGGGGCAGGATTCCGCCGACCTCACCCTGCAGATCGACCCGACGGACTACTGTGGCCGTTCATAAGCACGACCACGCGCACCGTGCGGGCGAGCAACACAGCCACCCTCACGCAGCGCATAACGGAACCCTGCTCGTCGCCCTGCTGCTGACGCTGTCCTTCGCCGGGGTCGAAGCCGTAGCCGGGTGGTGGTCGGGTTCGCTTGCGCTGCTGGCCGACGCCGCCCACATGCTCACCGACAGTTCGGCATTGGGTCTGGCGGCGGCCGCGGCCTGGCTGGCGCGGCGGCCGCCCAGCATGCTGCATTCCTACGGCCTGGTGCGCGCCGAAGTGCTGGCTGCACTGTTCAACAGCGTCATGATGCTGGTGCTGATCGGCTTCATCGTGAGCGAAGCCATCGAGCGCATCGGCACCCCGCGCGACATTGCTGGCGGTACTGTCGTCGGTGTTGCCGTCATCGGCCTCGCCATCAATCTCGTGGTCGCCTGGGTCCTGCATCGCGGCGAGCAGACGCTCAACACCCGCGCTGCGCTGCTGCACGTGCTGGGCGACGCGCTCGGTTCGGTAGCGGCGATCACCGCCGGCATCGTCATCGTCACCACCGGCTGGACCCCGATCGATCCGCTGCTGTCGCTGCTGGTGGCAACGCTGATTCTGGTGTCGGCGCTGCGTCTGCTGCGCGAGGTCGTGCACGTGCTGATGGAAGGCGTGCCGCCCAACGTCCAACTCGATGCCGTCGGCCACGACCTGGCCAAGCTAGACGGCGTGCTGCGCGTGCACGACCTGCACGTGTGGACGCTGTCATCCGGAACCATCGCCCTGTCGGCCCATCTGGAAATCCGCAATCTGGGCGACTGGCCAGGCATCCTCGCCGCCGCACGCCAGACCGTGGACGCGCGCCATGGCATACGCCATGTCACGCTTCAGCCCGAAGCGCTGACGGCCGAGCCGCTGGTTCGCGGGGCCTTCACCCCGCATTCGTCCCGCGCCTGAACGGCCTGCACGCTCTACAATTAGCGCCCCGATTCCGGGATGTTCGACTGGTTCCGCAATGAATTTCGACCCTGACTGCCGCGCCTGCCCGCGCCTCGCTGCCTTTCTCGACGAGGTGCGCATCCGCCATCCCGATTACCACGCCCGCCCGGTGCCCGCCTTTGGCGACCCGGCACCGAGCCTGCTGATCGTTGGCCTCGCGCCCGGCATGCACGGTGCCAACCGCAGCGGGCGCCCTTTCACCGGCGACTATGCCGGCGTGCTGTTGTACGAGACCCTGCACCGCTTCGGCTACGCCAGCGCGCCGGAGTCGATTTCGGTCGACGATGGCCTGAAGCTGACCGGCTGCCGCATCACCAATGCTGTGAAGTGCCTGCCACCGGCCAACAAGCCGGAGCCCGCTGAAATCCGGGAATGCAACCGCTTTCTCGCTGCCGAACTGGCGGGGCTGCCCGCGCATGCCAGCATCCTGGCGCTGGGGCAGATCGCACATCAGGCGGTTCTGCGCGCGCAGGGCCTCAAGCTCAAGGACTACCCCTTCGGCCACGCCAGCGACTACCGCCTGCCTGATGGCCGGCGCCTGGTCAGCAGCTACCATTGCTCCCGCTACAATACCCAGACGCGCCGCCTTACCCCCGAGATGTTCGCGGCCGTGTTCGAGAAAATTCAAGCGAAGGACTGACCATGCCCGTCGTCACCATCAAGCTCGCCGGCACGCTGACCCGCGAACAGAAGCAGAAAGTCGCCGAGGAAATCACCGCCACGCTGGAGCGCCACGCAGGCAAACCCGCGTCCTACACCTACATCGCGTTCGAAGAGTTGCCGGACGAGAACTGGGCGATCGCGGGAAGGCTGCTGGACGAAGACTGAGCCTTGAGCGTCGACAAGGACTTTCTCGCCTCGCTGCCTACCCTGCCCGGCGTCTATCGCATGATCGATGCGGCCGGCGCGGTGCTGTACGTCGGCAAAGCGAAGGACCTGAAGAAGCGCGTTTCCAGCTATTTCCAGAAAACCGACCAGAGCCCGCGCATCCGGTTGATGCTGAAGAGTGTCGACCACATCGACACCACGGTGACGCGTACCGAGGCCGAGGCGCTGCTGCTGGAAAACAACCTGATCAAGGGACTGAAGCCGCGCTTCAATATCCTGTTCCGTGACGACAAGTCCTACCCCTACCTGCTGCTGACCGGGCACCGTTTTCCGCGCCTGGCCTATTTCCGCGGTACGCCGAAGAAACACGACCAGGCATTCGGGCCCTATCCCAATTCCTATGCGGTGCGCGAGAGCATCCAACTGCTGCAGAAGGTGTTCCAACTGCGGACCTGCGAGGACACGGTGTTCGCCAACCGCTCGCGGCCGTGCCTGCTGCACCAGATCAAACGCTGCACCGCGCCCTGCGTCGGGCACATCACGCCGGCGGCCTACGCGCGCGACGTTGACGCGGCTGCACAACTTCTTCACGGCGAAGCCAGTGCGCTGACCGAAGCCATCACCGCGCAGATGAATGCCGCTGCGGACAAACTGGATTTCGAAACCGCTGCCCACCTGCGCGACCGGCTGCGTATGCTGGCGACGGTGCGCGAGAAGCAGTTCGTCGACACCACCGGCAGCGAGGCCGATGCCGACGTGGTCGCCGTAGCCGAGGTCGCGGGCGTGATCGCGGTCAACCTGACCATGATTCGCGGAGGCCGGCACCTGGGCGATCGCAGTTTCTTCCCGCAGCACGGCGAAGGCGCAACCCTGGCCGAGGCACTGGACGCCTTCATCGCCCAACATTACCTCGACCATCCGATCCCGGCACGCATCCTGGTCAGCGAGGCGATTGAAACCGATGCGCTGGAAGCGCTGCTGACCGAGCAGGCCGGCAAAAAGGTCAGCCTGCTGCACCGCGTCACCGGCGAGCGCCGTGTCTGGCTCACCATGGCGCAGGCCAACGCGCGGCTGTCGGCCGAGCGCCGCAGCGCCGAGCGCGCCAATCAGTCGCAACGGCTGGCGGCGCTGCGCGACACGCTCGACCTGCCGGCGCTCAACCGCATCGAGTGCTTCGACATCTCGCACACCATGGGCGAGGCGACCATCGCATCCTGCGTCGTCTACGAAGGCGACGACCTTAAGAAGTCCGACTATCGCCGCTACAACATCAGCGGCATCACGCCGGGCGACGACTACGCCGCGATGCACGCCGCGCTGATCAAACGTTTTCAGAAGAGCGTGGAAGAAAACGGCGTGCTGCCCGACCTGCTCCTGATCGACGGCGGCAAGGGCCAGATCTCGATGGCGGTCGAGGCGATGGCCGAACTCGGCCTGGGAGAGGTGCCGCTGCTCGGCGTCGCCAAGGGCGAGGCACGCAAACCCGGCCTGGAGACGCTGATCTTCGCCGACGGCCGCGAACTGAAGCTTGCAAAGGACCACCCCGGCTTCCATCTGATCCAGCAGGTACGTGACGAGGCGCACCGCTTTGCCATCACCGGCCACCGCGCCAAACGCGGCAAGGCACGCGTGCAATCGACGCTGGAAGACATCGCCGGAATCGGGCCTAAACGCCGCAAACAGCTGCTGGAACACTTCGGCGGCCTGCAGGGCGTGCGGGATGCCGGTGTCGACGCGCTTGCCACCGTGAACGGTATCAGCCGAGAATTGGCGGAAACCATCTATCACGCCCTTCATTAACCAATAATGCCGCTCAACCTCCCCAACCTGCTCACCTGGCTGCGCATTCTATTCATCCCGCTGATGGCGGGGGTGTTCTACCTGCCCGACGGCTGGGTGACGCCGGTCGAGGCCGATCTGCTGGCCGCGGCATTTTTCGGCGTAGCGGCGCTGACCGACTGGCTCGACGGCTATCTGGCACGCGCCCTCGGCCAGACATCGGCCTTCGGTGCCTTTCTCGACCCGGTGGCCGACAAGCTGATGGTCGCGGCCGCGCTGATCGTGCTGATCGATCTCGGCCGCGTGGCGCCGCTGGTCGCGCTCATCATCATCGGCCGGGAAATCACCATTTCCGCGCTGCGCGAATGGATGGCCAAGGCCGGCAAGTCGGCCAGCGTCGCAGTGTCATTCGTCGGCAAGCTCAAGACCACGGCGCAGATGATCGCCATCGTGCTGCTGCTGTATTTCAATCCTGTCGCCGGCCTGCCCATTGCCAGCATCGGCACGGTGCTGATCTGGATCGCCGCCCTGCTCACCCTGGTATCGATGGCGTATTACCTGGTTATGGCCGCACGCGCATTGCAAAAAACTTCCTAAAACCTCCCTGAGGTGTTGACAGAAAAAAACGAAATCTCCATAATGCGCAGCCTTCAACGCGGGAATAGCTCAGCTGGTAGAGCGCAACCTTGCCAAGGTTGAGGTCGGGAGTTCGAACCTCCTTTCCCGCTCCAGAATTCCGGGGGAAAACAGATGGCGCAGTCCGGACGTTTTCCCCTTTTCGTTTAAGTGGTTTACCGCGACGGCGCGATAGCAAAGCGGTTATGCACCGGATTGCAAATCCGTGTAGGTCGGTTCGACTCCGGCTCGCGCCTCCAGACTTTTGATCAGCCGTCCGCTTTGCCCGGATGGTGAAATTGGTAGACACAAGGGACTTAAAATCCCTCGCCAGCGATGGCGTACCGGTTCGATTCCGGTTCCGGGCACCATCTTCCCTTTCAGTCTGTAAGCCCGGGTGGTATAATGCCGGCGCTTGATTATTTATGTGGTGGTGCGGGGCAATGGGCGGTTCGCCCATTTTTTATTTGTGCTTCGCGCCAAGCAACGATGGATTTTTGATGATGGATTTGCCTGCCCGCCTTGAGCCTGTACTCGCCGGACTCGGTTACGAGTTGGTGATGCTGGAACGCGCCGGCCGCGGGCTGATCCGGATTTTCATCGACAAACCGGAAGGCATCACGATTGAAGATTGCGTGGCGGTGAGCAATCACCTGACCCACCTGTTCACCGTCGAGAATATCGATTATGACAGGCTGGAGGTGTCCTCGCCCGGCATCGACCGCCCGCTGGTCAAACCGCAGGACTATGTGCGCTTTGCCGGTGAGCAGGTCACGCTCAAGCTGCGGGTGCCGATGGACAATCGGCGCAAACTGAGCGGTCAGTTGGTTGGCCTGGAAGACAATGCTGTGAAGTTGATCGTCGATGGCACGGAAGTGTCGGTTGACTTGAGAAATGTGGATGCTGCCCGCCTGAAACCTTTGGTTTAGGCAAGGCTGGAGGAAATGATGAGCCGTGAACTGTTGATGCTGGCCGATGCGCTGGCACGCGAAAAGAACGTTGACAAGGAAGTGGTGTTCGAGGCGCTGGAGCAGGCGCTCGCCTCCGCAACCAAAAAGCGTTTCAAGGAAGAGTCCGACGTGCGCGTGTCGATCGACCGTGAAAGTGGCGAATACGAGTCCTTCCGTCGCTGGCAGGTCGTGTCCGAAGCCGATCTGGAATCCGAGGGCTACCAGATCCTGCTGATCGACGCCCAGGACAAGCATCCCGACATCGAGATCGGCGACTATATCGAGGAGCCGCTGGAAAACATCGAGTTCGGCCGTATCGGCGCGCAAGCTGCCAAGCAGGTCATCCTGCAGAGGATCCGCGACGCCGAGCGCGAGCAGATCATCAGTGATTTCCTGGCCCGCAAGGAACACCTCGTCAACGGCGTGGTGAAGCGCATCGACCGCGGCAACGCGATCATCGAATCCGGCCGCGTCGAGGGCTTCCTGCACCGCGACCAGATGATCCCGCGCGAGAACCTGCGCGTCGGCGACCGCGTTCGCGCCTACCTGCTGCGTATCGACCGCGGCGCCCGCGGCCCGCAGGTGGTGCTGTCGCGCACCGCACCCGAATTCATCATGAAGCTGTTCGAGCTGGAAGTGCCGGAGATCGAGGAAGGCCTGCTCGAGATCAAGGCGGCCGCCCGCGACCCCGGCCTGCGCGCCAAGATCGCCGTCGTTTCGCACGACCCTCGTATCGACCCGATCGGCACCTGCATCGGCTTGCGCGGTTCGCGCGTCACCTCGGTGACCAACGAACTGGCCGGCGAACGCGTCGACATCATCCACTGGTCGGCCGAGCCCGCGCAGTACGTCATCAATGCACTGGCGCCTGCCGAAGTCAGCTCCATCGTGGTGGACGAAGACAAGCACAGCATGGACGTGGTGGTGGACGAGGAACAGCTGGCAATGGCGATCGGACGTGGCGGCCAGAACGTCCGCCTGGCGTCGGAGCTGACTGGCTGGACGCTCAACATCATGTCGCGCGAAGCGGCCGAAGAGAAACAGTCGACCGAAAGCGGCAAGACGCTCGCCCTCTTCATCGAGAAACTCGACGTGGACGAGGAAGTCGCCCAGATTCTGGTCGACGAAGGCTTCTCCACGCTGGAAGAAGTTGCCTACGTGCCACTGAACGAAATGCTCGAGATCGAGGCCTTCGACGAAGACCTGGTCAATGAACTGCGCAACCGCGCCCGCAATGCCCTGCTGACCGCCGCCATCGTCGGCGAGGAGCAGGTCGAAGCTTCCGCGGGCGATCTGCTGTCGCTCGAAGGCATGGACGCGGAAACCGCACGCACGCTCGCCAGCAAAGGCATCCATACCACCGAGGACCTGGCGGAGCTGGCAGTCGATGAACTGACCGAAATGTCAGCGATGGATGCCGAACGCGCCAAACAATTGATCATGGCCGCACGCGCGCCCTGGTTCGCCCAAGGCTGATACGCCAAGAGGACTGCATGAACGTTGAACAATTCGCCCAGGAACTGAAACTGCCGCCCCAGCTGTTGCTTGAACAGCTGAAAGCGGCGGGCGTCAGCAAGAATGATGTCGTCGATCCCGTCACCGAAGCGGACAAGGCGCATTTGCTCGACTATCTGCGCAAGATGCACGGCGGCGGTGCCGAAACCGGCAAGACCAAGATCACCATCACGCGCAAGCAGACCGGCGAGATCCGCAAGACCGACAGCACCGGCAAATCGCGCACCATTCAGGTGGAAGTGCGCAAGTCGCGCACCTACGTCAAGCGCGATGCAGGGGCACTGGCGGCCGAGGCCCAGCCTGTTGCCGAGCCCGCCCCCGAGATCCTGGCGGCACCGGTAGTCGAGGAACTGGCCCCGCCCGTCGTCGAAGCCGAGATCAAGCCTGAGGCCCCAACCCCCGAGCCGGTCGCCGAAGCGATTGAGGCCAAGCCCGCCAAGGCCAAAGCCGCGAAGGCCAAGGCCGAGCCTGCCGCTACCGAAGCGGCTGCGGTTGAGCCGGTCGCAGCGGCTGAAGCCGCCCCCGCGCCAACCGAAGCGGTCGCAGAGCCCGCCGCCGAAGCCGCCCCGGCCGCCAAGAAAACCACCCGCATCAAAAAGGCGTCGATCCTCGACGAAGCCGAGGTCAAGGCGCGCGAGGAAGAAGCCCGCCGCCACACGGCACTGCAGGAGCGCCAGGCAGCGGATGCCAGGGCGCGTATCGAGCGCGAAGCCTTGCGCAAGCAGGCTGAAGCCGCGCGCGAAGCCGCCAAGCTGGCAGCCGCCGAAAAAGCTGCCGCGCCGGCTGCGCCTGCCGCTCCCACTGAAAAAACCCTGCACAAGCCGGACAAGCCGACTGCGGCCAAGGGCGCGAAAGGCCCGGACAAAAAAGCTGGCGGAACCTGGAAGGACGATGCCGCGCGCCGCAAGGGCGGACTCAAGACCCGCGGCGGTGCTGCGCCCGAGGCAGGCTGGCGTGGCCGCAAGGGCAAATCCAAAACCGGTCACGAAGAGACCACGTTCGTGGCACCGACAGAGCCGATCGTGCGCGAGGTGCTGGTGCCCGAAACCATCACCGTGGCCGAACTCGCCCACAAGATGTCGGTGAAGGCGGCCGAGGTCATCAAGGCGCTGATGAAACTGGGCAGCATGGTGACCATCAACCAGGTGCTCGACCAGGAAACCGCGATCATCGTGATCGAGGAAATGGGCCACATCGGCAAGCCTGCGGCGCTCGACACGCCTGAGGCATTCCTGATCGACACCGGCTTTACCGGCGAGATGACACAGCGCGCCCGCCCCCCGGTGGTCACGGTGATGGGTCACGTCGACCACGGCAAAACCTCGCTGCTCGACACCATTCGTCGTACCCGGGTGGCCAGCGGCGAAGCCGGCGGCATCACCCAGCACATCGGCGCGTATCACGTCGAAACCGAAAAAGGCGTCATCACCTTCCTCGACACCCCCGGTCACGAAGCGTTTACCGCGATGCGTGCACGCGGCGCAAAAGCGACCGACATCGTGGTGCTGGTGGTGGCAGCGGACGACGGCGTCATGCCGCAGACCATCGAAGCCATCCATCATGCCAAGGCAGCAGGTGTGCCGCTGGTGGTGGCGGTGAACAAGATCGACAAGCCGGAAGCCAGCCCGGAGCGTATCCGCCAGGAACTGGTCGCACAGGGTGTCACACCCGAAGAATGGGGTGGCGACACCCAGTTCGTCGAAGTGTCGGCCAAGGCCAACACCAATATTGACGGCCTGCTCGACGCCATCCTGCTGCAGGCCGAAGTGCTGGAACTGCAGGCAGCAGCCGAAGGGCCGGCAAAAGGACTCGTGATCGAAGCGCGTCTCGACAAGGGCAAGGGTCCGGTCGCCACGCTTCTGGTTCAATCCGGTACCCTGCGCCGTGGCGACATGGTGCTGGCAGGCCAGGTTTACGGCCGCGTGCGCGCCATGCTCGACGAAGCCGGCAAGGTCGTCACGGAAGCCGGCCCCTCGATTCCGGTCGAGATTCAGGGTCTGTCCGACGTGCCACGCGCAGGTGAAGACATGATGGTGCTGCCGGATGAGCGCAAGGCGCGCGAAATCGCGCTGTTCCGTCAGGGCAAGTTCCGTGATGTGCAGCTTGCCAAAAAACAGGCCGCCAAGCTGGAATCGATGTTCGAGCAGATGGGCGAGGGCGAAGTACAGCATCTGCCCATCATTCTCAAGGCCGACATGCAGGGTTCCTACGAAGGTCTGGCGCATGCGCTGGCGAAGCTGTCGACCGACGAGGTCAAGGTCAACATCATTCACAGCGGCGTGGGTGCGATCACCGAATCCGACGTCAACCTGGCGCTTGCCTCCAAGGCCGTGCTGATCGGCTTCAACGTGCGTGCCGACGCGTCGGCACGCAAGCTGGCCGAGTCCAGCGGTGTGGATATCCGCTACTACAACATCATCTACGAAGCCGTGGATGAAGTGAAAGCTGCCCTGTCCGGCATGCTGGCACCCGAGAAGAGGGAAAGCGTCATCGGCACGGTGGAAGTCCGCCAGGTGTTTGTCATTTCCAAGGTCGGCACCATCGCCGGCTGCTATGTGACGGACGGCGTGATCAAGCGCAACGCAGGCGTGCGCGTGCTGCGCAACAACGTGGTGATCCACCAGGGCGAGCTCGATTCGCTCAAGCGCTTCAAGGACGACGTCAAGGAAGTGAAGTCCAACTTCGAGTGCGGCCTCAGCTTGAAGAACTTCAACGACATCCAGGAAGGCGACATCCTCGAAGTCTTTGAAGTGGTGGAAGTGGCGCGCTCGCTGTAATGCCGAAGGATTTTCCGAGGGCGCGTCGCGTCGCCGACCAGATCCAGCGCGAACTGCCGGAGTTGATTCGGCAGGAAGTGAAGGACCCGCGCGTCGGCATGCTGACCATCACCGAGGTGGAGGTCAACCGCGACATGGAGTTTGCCAAGGTCTACTTCACCACGCTGGGCGGCGAGCCCGAGCATGCCGCCTGCCTGCAGGGCCTGCAGCGCGCCAGCGGCTTTCTGCGCACGCAACTGTCGCACCGCATGCAGTTGCGCGTGGTGCCCAAGCTCACCTTCGTGTACGACCGCTCGGTCGAACGCGGCATCGAACTCAGCCAGCTGATTGAAACGGCGGTCGCCGAAGACGCCAAGCACCCCAAAGACGAGTGAAGCCGCAACGCCAGCCTGTTGATGGCGTGCTGTTGCTGAACAAACCGGTCGGCATCACCTCCAACGCCGCGCTGCAAAAAGCCAAGTGGCTGCTCAACGCAAAAAAAGCCGGCCACACCGGCACCCTCGATCCCTTTGCCGACGGCCTGCTGCCTCTGTGTTTCGGTGAAGCCACCAAGTTTTCCGCCTACCTGCTCGATGCCGACAAGGGCTATCGTGCCGTGCTGCAACTGGGCGTCACCACTACTACCGGCGATCCAGAAGGCGAGATTCTCGCCACCTGCGAGGTCGACACCAGCCGCGCTGCGATCGAAGCCGTGCTGCCGCGTTTCCTCGGCGATATCGAGCAGATTCCTCCGATGCATTCAGCACTCAAGCATCAAGGTCGCCCGCTCTACGAATACGCGCGAGCCGGGATCGAAATTGAGCGCCCACCCCGTCCGGTCAAGATTCACGCCATCGAACTGGTGGAGTGCGCGTTGCCCCGTGTGGTAATTGACGTGCGATGCGGCTCCGGTACCTACATCCGCACCCTGGCGCAGGACATCGGCGCGGCGCTCGGCTGCGGCGCCCATCTCACCGCGCTAACGCGGACCACCTCGGGCGGATTCAGCCTGGCGCAGGCGCACCCCCTGACCGAGCTGGAATCGCTCGATCCCGGCCAACGCCAGGCCATCCTGCTGCCCACTGACTGTCTGGTAGCGCACCTGCCGGCTGTTCAGCTCGATGCGGCCAACGCCGAGGCATTGTGCCGGGGGCGCAGCTTGGCCCACACCACGGATCATCAAGGCCTCACGCGCATTTACACCGCGCCCCACACCTTCATCGGTCTGGCAGAGGCCGATGCCGGCCATTTGATCCCGCGCCGGCTGATGGCCACCCAGCAGGCTTGAGTTCAGCCCCCCATTTAGCGTAAAATCCGCTGTTTCCCGGAACGTGTCCCGCTCAGCCGCAGGCCACGCGATTTAGAAGGAGTACACCATGGCTGTTACCGTCGCTCAAAAAGCTGAAATCGTCCAGAATTACCAACGCGCCGCCGCTGATACCGGCTCGCCCGAAGTGCAGGTTGCCCTGCTGACGGCCCGCATCAACGACCTGACCGGCCACTTCAAGGTCAACATGAAGGACCACCACTCGCGTCGTGGCCTGCTGAAAATGGTGAGCCGCCGCCGCAAGCTGCTGGATTACCTGAAGCGCACCAACCTCGAAGGCTACAAGACCCTGATTGATCGCCTCAGCCTGCGCAAGTAAGCGCTTCGCATCGGTGATTCACTGCCGCAACATTATCGAAAATCTGGCCCAGGGGCAGCGCCCCTGAGCTTTCTGCGCCCCGCCTGAAGCGGGGCGTTTTTGTTTGAAAGGAATTCGTGTGAGCGCCATCAAGAAAACGTTTACCTACGGTCGCCATCAGGTCACGCTGGAAACCGGCGAAATTGCCCGCCAGGCTGGCGGCGCCGTCATCGTCAACATGGACGACACCGTGGTGCTGGTCACCGTGGTCGCCAAGAACGAAGTCAAGCCCGGCCAGGATTTCTTTCCGCTGACCGTCGACTACCAGGAAAAGACCTACGCAGCCGGCCGCATTCCCGGTGGCTTCCTCAAGCGGGAGAGCCGCGCGTCCGACGGTGAGATTCTGATTTGCCGCCTGATCGACCGCCCCATCCGTCCGCTCTTCCCGGAAGGCTTCTTCAACGAAGTGCAGATCATCGCCACCGTGATGTCGTCCAACCCCGAAGTCAGCGCCGACATCCCCGCACTGATCGGCGCCTCCGCCGCCCTGTCGCTGTCCGGCCTGCCGTTCGACGGCCCGGTCGGCGCCGCCCGCGTCGGCTTCATCAACGGCGAATATGTGCTCAACCCGACCAATTCCGAGTTGAGGGATTCGGCACTCAACCTGGTGGTTGCCGGCACCGAAACCGCCGTGCTGATGGTCGAGTCCGAAGCGATGGAACTGCCGGAAGACATCATGCTGGGCGCGGTCATGTTCGGCCACACCCAGATGCAGGCTGCGATCAACGCCATCAACGAACTCACCGATGAAGCCGGCGCCGAAGCCTGGGACTGGCAGCCGGTCGCCGAGGACACCGCGATGGTGGAACGCCTCAAGGCCATCGCTGAAGACGGCCTGCAGCAGGCCTACAACATCAAGCAGAAACAGGCGCGCATGACCGCAATCGACGAAGTGCGCAACAAGGCCTTCGCCGAACTCATCGCCGCAGACATGGACACGGTTGCGGCCAATGCCGTCAAGGACGCGTTCCACCGCGTGGAAGCCAGCGTGGTGCGCAACCGCATCCTGTCCGGCCAGCCGCGCATCGACGGCCGCGACACCCGCACCGTGCGCCCGATCACCATCCGCACCGGCGTGCTGCCGCGTACCCACGGTTCCGCCCTGTTCACCCGCGGCGAAACCCAGGCGCTGGTGGTCACCACGCTCGGCACCGGACGCGACGAACAGACCATCGACGCGCTCGAAGGCAGCTACTCCGAGCACTTCATGCTGCAATACAACATGCCCCCCTACGCCACCGGTGAAACCGGCCGCGTGGGTGCCCCCAAGCGCCGCGAAGTGGGCCACGGCCGCCTCGCCAAGCGTGCCTTGATGGCGGTGCTGCCGAGCAAGGAAGAATTCGGCTACACCATGCGCGTGGTGTCTGAAATTACCGAATCCAACGGCTCGTCCTCTATGGCCTCGGTGTGCGGCGGCTGCCTGTCGATGATGGACGCCGGCGCACCCCTGAAGGCGCACGTCGCCGGCATCGCCATGGGCCTGATCAAGGAAGGCAACCGCTTCGCCGTGCTGACCGACATCCTCGGCGACGAAGATCACCTGGGCGACATGGACTTCAAGGTCGCGGGCACCGAAAAAGGCATCACCGCACTGCAGATGGACATCAAGATCACCGGCATCACCACGGAAATCATGCAGGCCGCGCTGTCGCAGGCGCAGGAAGGCCGCATGCACATTCTCGGCATCATGAAGGCGTCGGTTTCCGGCAGCCATGAGATGTCGGCCTACGCGCCGCGCATCATCGCGATGAAGATCAACCCGGAAAAGATCCGCGACGTCATCGGCAAGGGCGGCGCCGTCATCCGCGCCTTGACCGAGGAAACCGGCACCCAGATCGACATCCAGGAAGACGGCACCGTGAAGATCGCCTGCACCAGCATGGAAGCCGGCGAACTGGCGAAGAAGCGCATCGAGGAAATCACTGCTGAAGTCGAAGTCGGCAAGGTCTACGAAGGCCCGGTCATCAAGCTGCTGGACTTCGGTGCGATCGTCAATGTGCTGCCGGGCCGCGATGGTCTGCTGCACATCTCGCAGATCGCCCACGAGCGTGTCAACACCATCGGCGATTATCTGAAGGAAGGCCAGGTCGTACGAGTGAAGATTCTGGAAGCCGACGAGAAAGGCCGCCTGCGCCTGTCGATGAAGGCCCTGCTTGAAATGCCCGCACCGACCCCCAGCGACGAAGAACAGCCCAGCTAAGTGGCAACGCCGTGCCAGTCGGCACGGCGTGTTCGTCCCCAATAAAAACGCGCCGTTTGGCGCGTTTTTTATTGCCGGTCGAAGCAGCCCCCTCAGGCTGAGTCGCCCAGAAACGCCTGCCACCAGCGCTTGCGCTGTCCCGTCACCACACCGCGCATTTCAAGTTCCCGCGGGGGCGTTCTGCTCATCAACCAGCCAGGCACCACCGAGGATTTCGTCGAACTGGAACCGCACGAACTGCCGAGGTGATTGGGATCGTAGATCTTGATGAAGTTGGGTGCTTCGAGGTCGTCCGCATACACGATCGCGCAGTAATCCTCGTGATGCTCGCGGCGCAGCAATTCATCCAGTTCGTGCATGAACTGCTGAACCTTGTCGGCAACCGAGGGCTCTTGCGGCACCTGCTGGCCGACGGCATAGAGATACCAGCCAGCCCCGGCGTCGACCTTTTGCCAAAATGCAGTCAGCTGGTCCCAGCGCATCACGCTGTACAGGAGGCCGTTGTAGTAACGGTCGAATTCTTCGGTCTGGCTTGAGCGGGTCTGGGTCATCACGTTCTGCGAACAATCCTATTGATCAAGCTGAGGCGCCAAATTTCAAATCCTGTTTGGCGACCTGACGTGCCAACTGTTATTTGGCGACCTGACGTTCGCGGATTTCCTCGAGCGTCTTGCAATCAATGCAGAGCGTTGCGGTTGGGCGCGCCTGCAGGCGGTCCAGTCCGATCTCGATACCGCAGGATTCGCAGTACCCGTAGTCGCCGCTGTTGATCTTGGCGACGGTTTCGTTGATCTTCTTGATCAGCTTGCGCTCGCGGTCGCGGTTGCGCAGTTCCAGTGCCATGTCCGATTCCTGGGTGGCACGGTCGTTGGGGTCGGCGAAAACAGTCTGCTCGTCCTGCATGGAATGGAGCGTCGTATCGATGTCCTGCG
This sequence comes from Thiobacillus sp., assembly GCA_011391285.1. The sequence continues at coordinate 42,202 of JAABQU010000277.1, read as the reverse complement.
ACAGTGCTGCTTTCCAGTCGTCGAGCATTTTGCGAAAATGCTCGAGCTGTTTTGCGTTCATGTATTCTTCGCCTTTTTTGGCCTTGTAAGGCTCGAAGCGCATCAAAGTTTCAGCCATCTCGTTCTCTTTGAAAATATTGATTTATTCCGGGCAAAGCCCAACCTGACTTAATATCAGAATCGCCTGAAAGCCGCAACCCATATGACATTACACGCCCTGCTCTTCGACGTTGACGGCACTCTGGCCGACACCGAGCGTGACGGCCACCGTCCCGCGTTCAACCAAGCTTTTGCCGATGCCGGCCTCGATTGGCACTGGGATGTTGCCCTCTACGGCAAGCTGCTCGCCGTTACCGGCGGCAAGGAGCGGATGAAATACTATATCGACCACTTTCGGCCGGACTTCAGGAAACCGGACAACTTCGACGAGCTGGTGGCCGAGTTGCACCAGGCGAAGACCCGCCATTACAGCGCGCTCGCCGCGCAAGGCGGCATCCCCATGCGCCCAGGTGTCAAGCGCCTGCTGATCGAAGCGCGCAGCGCCGGACTGCGGCTGGCGATTGCCACCACCACCACACCTGAAAACGTCACCGTGCTGCTGGAACACAGCCTCGGGTCCGGCACGCAGGACTGGTTCGAGGTCATTGCGGCAGGCGACATCGTGCCGGCCAAGAAACCCGCGCCGGACATCTATCACTATGCACTGGAAGAAATGAAACTCGAGGCAGCCGACTGCCTGGCTTTCGAAGATTCTGAAAACGGCCTGCGCGCCAGTCTGGGCGCCGGCCTGAAAACATTGATCACCGTCAACGACTACACGCTGGATCATGATTTCAGCGGCGCGGCCGTGGTGCTGTCCGATCTCGGCGACCCCGGCGCACCCAACCGGCGACTCGCCGGCCCCGATCTCGGCCAGCCTTTTGTCGACGTGGCCTATCTAAAAGCGCTGCACCAGCGCTGACGCGCTCAGGGGTTGTGCATCAGCGCAGCTTCGAGGGTATTTTCCAGCAGGGTCGCCACCGTCATCGGCCCCACCCCGCCCGGCACCGGGGTGATCCAGCCGGCACGCTCGACGGCAGTGTCGAAATCAACGTCACCGACCAGCTTGCCGTCCGGCAGGCGGTTGATGCCCACGTCGATCACGATCGCGCCTTCGCGTATCCAGTCGCCCGGAATCATGCGCGGCTTGCCCACACCCACCACCAGGATTTCGGCGGATCTCACGAAGCTTTCCAGGTCGCGCGTGGCGCTGTGGCACACCGTGATGGTGCAGCCGGCCAGCAGCAGTTCCAGGCTCATCGGCCGGCCGACGATGTTGGACGCGCCCACCATCACGGCATTCTTGCCACGCAGTTCCTCGTTGGTCGCACGCAGCAGCGTCATGATGCCGCGCGGGGTGGACGGCCGCAGGGTCGGCATCTTCACTGCGAGGCGGCCGATGTTGTAAGGGTGAAAGCCGTCGACATCCTTGTCCGGCCGGATGCGCTCGATCACCGTTTCCGCATCGATATGCACCGGCAATGGCAACTGCACCAGGATGCCGTCGATGGCAGAATCGGCATTGAGGGTGTCGATCAGGGCCAGGAGTTCGTCCTGGGTGGTGGTGGTCGGGAGGTCGTGCGAGAGGCTGGTCACACCGGCACGCTCGCAGGCGCGCTTCTTGTTGCGCACATATACCGCGGAGGCAGGATCGCCACCCACCAGGATCACCGCCAGGCCGGGGCGACGCTTGCCCTGCACCTCACGCTCGGCCACCTTGTCGTGGACCACTGCGAGGATGGTGTCGGCCATGGCCTTGCCGTCGAGAATACGTGCGCTCATCAGAAAAACCCTGAAGCAAAAGCGTGATTTTCCCGGAACCCCCCGGCTTACTCAAGCGAAAATTGACCCGGCCAATTCGGCCCTGTATAGTCTCGCTTCTCCGAAATGCGGCTGGTATGCATGGATAGGATTTCGGGGTGTAGCGCAGCCCGGTAGCGCGCCTGCTTTGGGAGCAGGATGTCAGGAGTTCGAATCCCCTCACCCCGACCACCCCACAAGCCCGATGAGTGTCTCTGCCCGTAGCTCAACTGGATAGAGCACCAGCCTTCTAAGCTGGGGGTTACAGGTTCGATTCCTGTCGGGCAGGCCAAGTTTTTCGTTGTCAGCGTTTGCTGGCGACACCAATGGTGGACGTAGCTCAGTTGGTAGAGTCCAGGATTGTGATTCCTGTTGTCGTGGGTTCGAGCCCCATCGTCCACCCCACCTTACAAAAGAAGCAAAACAAAGCCCGCGCAAGCGGGCTTTGTGCATGGGGCCCGCCCCTATAGTTTCAGCATCCCGACACGGGCTACGGCGGCCGGATCGCCGCGCCAGATCGCTGGATCGGCATCGACATACAACTCGATCATGATGCCGTCCGGGTCGTGGCAATACAGCGACTGGCTGACGCGATGATCGGACTGGCCGTCGATGGCGACACCGTGTGCGAGCAGATGGTCGCGACAGGCGCGCAGTTCATCGAGGGAATCGCCGACCTTGAACGCCAGGTGATACAGGCCGACCTGACGGTCGAGCGGCGACGGCGCCTGCTCGCCTATTTCCATCAGCGCAAGGTCATGATGATTGTCACCGCACGAGAAGAACACCATGCGGCTGCCGTGGCGCGCCACTTCGGTGAGCCCGAGCACATCGCGATAGAACGGCACCGATACCGCCAGACTGCGCACTTTCAACACCGCATGACCCAGTTTGCTTACACGCATCGCACTCTCTCATTCGTGAATCTCGCCATCGACATATAGCCAGCGCCCGTCAACTTTTTCGAAGCGGCTGGTTTCATGCAGCCTGAATGCACGGCCGTTGATCTTGTAGCGTGCTACGAATTCCACGGTCGCATCGGTCGCGTCTTGCTGTACGTGCGCCTTGACGGCCAGTCCAAGCCAGTGCGGACGTGGCGTCGCATCGAGCTCGAGCGCAGGGGGACGGGTCGAAGGATGCCAGGTCGCCAGCAGGTTATCCTCCCGTCCCAGCACAAAAGCGCTGTAGCGCGAGCGCATCAGACTTTCGGCATCCGGCGCCAGTTGTCCGTCGTGGTAGCGGCCGCAGCAATCCTGCAAGGCGCGCCCCGAGCCGCAGGGGCAGGCACTCATGGGGCGTTCGCCGAGCACCGACGCAGTTTGGGTTTGATGTGCGGCCACACCGCGTCAAGCATTTTCGGCTGCGCCTTGTCGTTGGGGTGGATCCCGTCCGCCTGCATCATGCCGTCCTTGACGCCCACGTCGCAAACGAAACACGGCACGCGAACGATTTTCTCCTCGCGCGCCACGTCGACATACAGCTTCGCCACCGCGTCGGCATACGGCTTGCCGTAGTTGGGCAGCACCGGTGCTTCCAGCAGCGCCACCCAGGCGCCCATCGCCTTGGCCTGGCGGATCATACTCTGCAGGTTCTGCTTGATCACCGCCGGCGGCGTGCCACGCAGCGCATCGTTGCCGCCGAGTTCGATCAGGACGCCTTGCGGCCGGTGCCGATCCAGCGCAGGCTGCAGGCGCAGCAGGCCATTCTGCGTCGTGTCGCCGGTGATGCTGGCGTTGATCGCGCGCCATTGCGGCGCGTCCTTTTTAAAGCGCGCATCGAGTAAATCCACCCAGCCTTGGCCCTGGGTGAGTCCGTAGCCGGAACTCAGGCTGTCGCCGACAATCAACACAGAGCACGTATTGGCGAGCGCCCAACCCGGCAGCCACAGCACCAACAGCAACCACAAGCGATAATTCATCCATCGACCCTAATCTGAACCCACCCTAATGACGTCTTCCGACAACGCCCAGTTCCCCGCCGCCGTGGTCGCCGCCCGCGCATTGTCTCAGGAGGTGCAGACTACCGACGGCATCCTCGCCATCCTGAGCGAAGTTGAGCTTGCCGTCCAGGCGGGCGAAACGCTGGCCATCACCGGCGCGTCCGGCTCCGGAAAATCCACCCTGCTGGGCCTGCTGGCGGGGCTCGACCAGCCATCGGCAGGCGAGATCGTGCTGCTCGGCCAGCGCCTCAACGATCTCGACGAGGACGCCCGCGCGCGGCTGCGCGCCGGCCGCATCGGTTTCGTGTTCCAGTCGTTCCAGTTGCTGCCCGCACTCACTGCGCTGGAAAACATCCTGCTGCCGCTGGAACTGGCAGGCCGCGCCGACGCCCGCGAACGCGCCACGCACTGGCTCGACCGCGTCGGCCTCGCCGCGCGTGCCGGCCACACGCCGCGCCAGTTGTCCGGCGGCGAGCAGCAGCGCGTCGCCATCGCGCGCGCCTTCGCCACCGATCCCGAAATCGTCTTCGCCGACGAGCCCACCGGCAACCTCGACGCCGACACCGGCGCGCGCATCATCGAGCTCCTGTTCGAACTCAACGCCTCCGCGCACACCACGCTGATCCTGGTCACCCACGACGACGCGCTGGCCTCGCGCTGCCGGCGCCGGCTCCATCTGGTGGCTGGCCGCGCGCACGAGGCGGCCCTCGCATGACCTTCCTCAGGCTCGGACTCTGGCTGCTGCGGCGCGAACGCGCCAGTGGCGAATGGCGCGTGCTGCTGCTCGCGCTCATCATCGGTGTCGGCAGCGTCTCCACCACCGGCTTTCTCGGCGACCGCATCAAGCGCGCAATGAGCGAGCAGGGCGCCGGTTTTCTCGGCGCCGACCTGCTCGTCACCAGTCCCCGTCCGATCGAGGCCTGGCCCGACCATGCCCTGCGCACCAGCAGCGCACTCGAGTTCGCCAGCATGGTCAGCCGCGGCGACGCCTTCCAGCTGGCGACGCTGCGCGCGGTCGATGCCGCCTACCCGCTGCGCGGCGAGGTACGCATTGCCGATCGCCCCTTCGAGACCGGTGCGCCGCGCCCGGCGCAGCCGCCGCGCGGTGCGATCTATGTCGACCAGGAACTGCTGACGCTCCTGAATGCCGAGGTCGGCGATGCGGTGCAGATCGGCGAATCCACGTTCAGCATCGCCGGCGTGGTGGTCGAGGAACCCGGCCAGCTTGGCGGCGTGTTCGGTTTCGCCCCGCGCGTGTTCCTGCGCGCCGACGAAATCGACGCCACCCGCGTGCTGCAGCCCGGCAGCCGGCTCACCTATCTCTATCAGTTTGCCGGCGAGCCGGAACCGCTCGCGGCATTCGGTGCAGCGCTGAAACCCACACTCGAGACCACCCAGCGCCTGATCGGATCGCGCGACGGCGTCGAAACCCTGCGCGGCGCCTTCGCCAATGCCGACCATTACCTGCAGCTCACCGCGCTGATCAGCCTCTTGCTGTCGGTGGCCGCCATCGCCATCGCAGCGCACCGCCACGCGCTGCGCCATTACGACCAGGCCGCGCTGCTGCGCTGCATGGGCGCCACCACCGCGCAGCTGCGCGTGCTCTATGCCGTGCAATTGCTCACGCTGGGGCTCCTGGGCAGCCTTGCCGGCGTGGCGACCGGTGCGCTGACGCAGCAGGCGCTGGCCGGGCTGATCCTGCCGGACGCCGCCACCCGTTTGCCGTCGCTGGGCGCAGCCCCGATCGGGGTCGCCGTCGTCAGCGGCCTCTTGGCGCTGGCGGGCGCGAGCCTGCCGGCGCTGATGCGCCTGGTCCGCGTGCCGCCGCTCAGGGTGCTACGACGCGACCTGCCGCCACTGCCCGCCGCGGCCTGGATCAGCGCCACCGTAAGCGGTTCGACGCTGCTGATCCTGATTGCCTGGTACGCGGGCAACGCCAAGCTGGTCGCCGGCTTCGTCGGTGCGCTTGCCGCGCTGGTCTTCGTGCTGATTGGGCTCGCGCGACTGGCTCTGATCGCCGGACGCGGTGTGCAGAGGATCAGCTACGGCCCCGTGCGCTTTGGCCTCGCGCAGATGTTGCGCCACCGTTTCGACAGCACCCTGCAACTCGGCGCTTTCAGCCTGGCGCTATTCCTGGTGGCCCTGCTGGCGCTGGTTCGAAGCGATCTCATCGACGGCTGGCGCCAGCAGCTACCGGAAAACGCGCCGAATCATTTTCTGGTGAACATCGCGCCGCACCAGCAGGCAGCGGTCGCCGCCTACCTGGCCGAGCACAAGCTCGAGGCCTCCGAGCTCTATCCCATGGTGCGCGGCCGCTTGGTCAGCAAGAACGGCATTCCCATCGCCGACACCCTGCCGCCGGAAGCACGCGATACCAACACCCTGCGGCGCGAGCTCAACCTCACCTGGACCGCCACGCTGCCCGCCAACAACACACTGCTGGCCGGCACCTGGCATGGCGAGCGCCGTGGTCCGGCACCCGTAAAGGGCATGCCAAAGGTAGGCAATCCGCAATCGGCTAAAGCCGATGCGGAATTGGCACCGCCGGCGGGTACCCCGCTGCTGCGCAGCGACCCTTCCGCAGAAATCTCGGTCGAAGCCGGCATGGCCGAACGGCTCAATCTGGCGATCGGCGACACGCTCGGCTTCGAGTCAGGCGACCAGACCATCGCCGCGCGCATCACCAGTATCCGCAGCGTGAAATGGGAATCGATGCAGCCCAATTTCTTCGTCATCTTCGCGCCCGGCCTGCTCGATGCCCTGCCCGCGAGCGCCATCGCAAGCGTCTACGTGCCGCCGGACGCCGCTGACATGCTGCCCGGCTTCGTCAAGACCTTCCCCGGTATCACCATCCTCGCCCTCGACAAGCTCATCGCCAACATCGAGGCGGTGTTCGCGCAGATCATCGGCGCAATCCAGCTACTGCTGGGGTTCCTGCTCGCCGCCGGCATGGCGGTGGTCGTCGCCACACTTTTGGCCAGCCTCGACGCGCGCCAGCAGGAAGCCGTGCTGCTGCGCACCCTGGGTGCCCAGCGTGCCTATCTGGCGAAAGGCCTGTGGAGCGAGTTCCTCGCGCTCGGCGTGCTGGCCGGCCTGCTCGCCAGCGTCTGCGCTGAAATCGCCATGGCGCTCATCGCCGATCGGCTGTTCGATCTGCCAGTTCGAATCCATCCGTGGCTGTGGTTCGCGTTGCCCACGGCCGGCGCGTTGCTGGTGGGCATGAGCGGCTGGCTCACCACCCGCCACATCACGCGGGTGCCGCCGATGCAGTCGATACGGGCTTTGAATTGAAGGATGACGGGCACCGTGTCTAGACTGGAATGCCGGAATTGCCGATTCCGGTAGCCTGTAGTTCGATATTCGTTCAATCAACCAGAGGAAACCTCCCATGAACGCCAACAACGAAGCCCTGACCGCAGAACTCAGCAGCCTGGCTCCCCCGCCCTTGCCCTGGAGCCGGCGCGGCTTTCTGGTCACCGCCCTGGGCGCGGGCTTTGCCCTGGCCGTACAGCCGGTGATGGCCCAGACCGCCATCACCACCGACAGCGACGGCCTCGCGGCCGGAGAAGTACAGGTGCCGACCGCCGACGGCAACATGCCGGCCTACCGGGCCCAACCGGCTCAAGGCAGCAATTTCCCCGTGATTCTGGTGGTACAGGAAATCTTCGGCGTGCACGAATACATCAAGGACACCTGCCGTCGCTTGGCCAAACTGGGCACCAGGCCATCGCCCCCGAACTGTATGCGCGTCAGGGCGACCCACGCCAGTACACGGCCATTCCGGACATCCTCGCCAATGTGGTGTCCAAGGTTCCGGACAGTCAGGTGATGGCTGATCTGGACGCCTGCGTGGCCTGGGCCAAGGCCAATGGCGGCGATACCAAGCGCTTGGGCGTCACCGGCTTTTGTTGGGGTGGACGCGTCACCTGGCTGTATGCCGCCCACAATCCAGGCGTGAAGGCCGGCGTGGCCTGGTACGGCCGCCTAACCAGCCCTGCGAGCGAAATGACGCCCCGGCATCCGCTGGACGTGGCCGGCAAGCTGAATGGGCCGGTGCTGGGGCTGTATGGTGGGCAGGATGCGGGCATCCCGCAAGACACGGTGGAGAAAATGAAGTCGGCCCTGGCGGAATCCGCCCAACCTGCCAGCAAGGCTTCGGTTATTCATGTCTATCCCGATGCGCCGCACGCTTTCCATGCGGACTACCGGCCCAGTTACCGCAAGGCGGAGGCAGAGGATGGCTGGAAGCGGATGAATGAATGGTTCCGGAAGCACGGGGTTTGATACGCTCGCCTCGAGTCGCTCTACACGGACGTTGATGCCGAAGTGCCCATGGCCGGGCGGTCGCACGGATTTTCATGGCGTCCGCAACCAGCAAGCTGAGCCCTTCAAGGATGCTCCCGTCCTGCGCTACTCGCAGATCACCTTACAGAATCAACTCCCCCGCACCAACATGTCTCCGAACAGCGCCACGCTGAAGCCGACCACGGCGCCGAGCGGCGGCGCCCAGTGGCGGTTAAGGCGCGACTGCGGGGCGATGTCCTGGAAGATGAGATAGAGAAGACCGCCGGAGGCGAACAGCATGATGGCGCCGAGCGCCGCGGGAAAATCCGCCAGCAGGTAGTAGCCGCCAAGACCGGCGGCCGGGCCGATGGCGACCAGCGACACCATGATGAGCAGCGTGCGGCTAGCGCTGCGCTGCCCCGTCGCATGAAGTTCGCGGAAGGCATTGAAGCCTTCGGGCAGGTTCTGCAGGCCGATCAGCAGGGCCAGCAGCGGAGCAGCGGGCGAGCCGAGTGAGATCAGGCCGCCAATGGCAATGGCCTCGGGCACATAGTCCAGCAGCATGCCCATGACCTGCGGCGACTCGTGCCGATGCACGCCGAGTGCCCGCTCGATCACGAAAAACGTCAGGCCGCCGCCCAGAACGAGCGGGATGGCGAGCATCGAACCATTCATGCTGGCAATGCCTTCTGGCACCAGCACGATCGCGACCGCGCCGAGCAGGATGCCGCCGCCGAGCGCGATGACTGAATGCCGCAACTCCTGCTCCAGCCAGCGCGAATGGATGCGCTCGAAGCTGGCGATGAAGCCGCCCAGCGGGATGCAGGCGCCGGCGGCGATGGTGAAGAGCAGGATCGCAGCGATTTCGCTCATGGCGCCCTGTTCGTCCGTTTCAGCGGTGCAGGCGCCCTGACGCCGGCTGCAGGTCCGCGCTCACCGCCTCGCGCTCGTCGAACACGAAGCAGTCGCCGTGGTAGTGCGCGCCACCGACTTCCTCGAAATACTTGAGGATGCCGCCTTCGAGCTGGTACACGTGCTCGATGCCGATGGCCTTCATGTGGATGGCGGCTTTTTCGCAGCGGATGCCGCCGGTGCAGAACGACACCACGGTCTTCCCGGCATAGCCGGCGCGATGTTCGGCCAGGCGCGGCGGAAATTCACTGAAGATGCCAATGTCGTAGTCAACGGCGTGGTCAAACGTGCCGGCGGCCACTTCGTAGTCATTGCGGGTATCCAGCATCACCACTAGTCGGCCTTCATCGTCCGTCCCTCGATCCAGCCACTGCTTCAGCGTGGCTGCAGCCACCGAAGGCGCGCGGCCTGCCTCCGGGCGAATCAGCGGATGCTTCATGGTGATGATTTCCTTCTTCAGCCGCACCCGCATCTTCTTGAATGGCGGCTCGGCCGAGAGGCTCTCCTTGGGCGCGAGGTCGGCGAAGCGCGGATCGCTCCGCAAATGGGCGACGATGGCATCAATCGCCGCACGCGATCCCGCGAGGAACACGTTGATGCCTTCCGGCGCGAGCAGGATGGTGCCCTTGAGGCCGAGATCGAGACAGCGTGCGGTTAGATCGGCCTTGAGCGCCTCACGATCGTTGAGGGTGACGAATTTGTAGCAGGAAATGTTGACGACAGACACGGTAAAACCCTTTCAGCAAGACGGCATTATACGAAGCGGTTCGGCCAGCCGATGGTTTTTGATACCCTTCGCTCTCCCCCTGTCATTTCTACACCATGAAGCGCCCGCCCCCCTCTGCCGCGCAAGCACCGAAAACGGCTTTCACCGATCCGCTGGCTGAACTGCTGCGCCCCGGGCAGTCGATCGAACTGCTGAAGGAACTGCATATCCTGACGCGCGACGGCAAGCTCAACCAGGACAGCCGCCGCAAGCTGAAGCAGGTGTATCACCTCTGCCATTTCATCGAGCCACTGCTCGATGACGTGCTGGGGCGACAGGACACGCTGACGCTGGCCGATCACGGTGCCGGCAAGTCCTATTTGGGCTTCATCCTGTATGACCTGTTTCTGAAGGCGCGCCCCGGTAGCCACATATACGGCATCGAGACGCGCGACGAACTGGTCGCCAAATCGCGCGAACTGGCGGCGCGGCTGGGTTTCGAGCGGATGTCCTTCCTCAATGCCACGGTGGCGGAATCCGTCGAGTCCGAGCAGCTGCCGCCCACCATCGATATCGTCACCGCGCTGCACGCCTGCAACACCGCGACCGACGACGCCATCCAGTTCGCGCTCGCCAAGCAGGCCCGCCACATCGTGCTGGTGCCGTGCTGTCAGGCCGAGGTCGCCGCCGTGCTGCGCCGCCACAAGAACGAATCCTTCGGCAAAACCCCGCTGTCCGAAATCTGGCGCCATCCGATCCACACCCGCGAATTCGGCAGCCAGTTAACCAACGTGCTGCGCTGCCTGCAACTGGAATCGCACGACTACCAGGTCACGGTCACCGAACTGGTCGGCTGGGAGCACTCGCTGAAGAACGAACTCATCGTCGCCACCCGCACCGACACGCCGCGCCGCAACGCACGCGAACGCCTGCAGCAGATCCTGCGGGAACTCAACCTGCAGGAGCTCGAAGGGCGCTTTCTCAGCCCTCAATAATCCTGAAAAACGCCTATGCTTCGAAGGAGCGTATGTCTTGTACGGATTAACCGATGCGCCTGCCTGCCCTAGCCCGATCATTCGCTGCGCTGACCCTGCTTGCCGTAATGGCAGGCTGCGCCTCGCCGCAGTACCAGACGACCGTCCGCCTGATTCCGCCTGTCGATGCCCAGGGCCGTGCCTGCATTGAGGACTGCGAAGCCCGCAAAACCGGGTGCCAGGCTGACTGCCAGACCCGCTACCAAGCCTGTGCAAAAGACGTCGAAGGGCAGGTGGAAACGCGCTATGCCGAAGCGCTGAAACTATATGAACTCGAACTGAGACGATATGCTGCGGAGCTGCACCACTACGAATTGCAACTGCATTTCGGATGGATGCACAGCTATCCCTACTATCCGTATGGATGGTATCCGTGGCCTGGGCCGATCTTTCCGCCGCCTTACCGCGAACCCGTCATGCCGACACGCGACAGCGTCCGCACGCAACTGATCAAATCGAATTGCCAGGAAGAGTGCGGCTGCCTGCCCGCCTACCACGCCTGCTTTGTCGGCTGTGGCGGGCAGCTTGTGAGTGACACAGTCTGCATCAAGAACTGTCCGCCTGAAAAGTGAATCAAGCCGTCGGCTGAAGCCGGATCAGTTTCACCGGAACGCTCTGTGTTTCTGTATTCATCCACATTTCGCCATCCTGCACCATGCACTGCAGGCGCATGCTGCGTTCGGCCAGCGTGGCCAGCGCCTGCGCCGTATCGGCGGGCAACTGCAGCACGGTCAGGTTGGAAAACCGCGTCAGTTTGCTGGCGATCTGTTTCCACCACACCTCGCAGCTGCTGCTGTAGCACAGCACCACGACCTGGTCGGCGCGGCTGCAGGCGCGGCGGATGCGCGCATCGTCGGGCTGGCCGAGGTCGATCCACAGGGTGATCTCGCCGGCCAGGTTCTTCACCCACACCTCAGGCTCATCGACATCGAACAGCCCCTTGGTGAAGGCGATGCCGTCCTGGGCGTAAAGCGCATAGGCCAACACCCGCGCCATCATGCGTTCGTCGGTTTCGGAAGGGTGGCGCGCAATGGTCAGCGCGTGGTCGCCGTAGACGTTGCGATCCATGTCGGCGATCTGCAGGTCGGCTTTGTATATGGTGGCTTTAAGCGCCATGGATGTTTACTCGAAAATCGGCAATAAAAAAACCCCGGCGAACCGGGGTTTTTCACATCAGATCGTAAAAATTACGAAACGATCTGGATGTTAGAAGCTTGCTTGCCCTTGGGGCCAGTCGTCACTTCGAAGCTGACTTTCTGGTTTTCCTGCAGGGACTTGAAGCCGCTGGAGTTGATTGCAGAGAAGTGTGCAAAGAGGTCTTCGCCGCCGTTATCCGGGGTGATGAAACCAAAACCTTTTGCATCGTTGAACCACTTAACAGTACCCGTTTCCATCTTTTGTTTCCTATCTATCTAAAAAAATTGGGCGACATGCCCTATCGATCGAATTTCAAGGAAAACGCTTACCAGAGGTACCGCAATTTAAAGCTTGAATCCAACAGATGCCGTATTAATAACACAGATGCCCCGCGTGTCCAAGCCATTTTTTCATCAACTCCCCAACGCGCGCAATATCAGGGTGTCGCCGCGCTGGGTGAACTCCAGATGTTTCAGCACGCTCATGCCGAGCAGCACCTGACTGTCCCTCATGCCGGGGTTGAGGCTGGCAGGCACCGCCCTGATTTCGAACGGGCCGAATGCCAGCGCATCGATGCGAGTGGCCCGGGTCGTCACCGTTCCGTTGGCGGTGATGGCCTGCTGCCGCGCGCCGGGTTTCAGGTCGAGTTCATCCCCCAGATGCGCCGGCACCGACACCAGCGTGGCGCCGGTATCGAGCAGGAAAGTGACCGGCTCGCCGTTGATGGTGCCGGGAAACACATAATGGCCGTCATGGCTGCGCTTCAGCACCAACTCGCTCCCGGGCGCGATTTGCAGCGCCCGGTTGGGGTGGGTACGGGCCTGCAGGCTGTTTTCGAAATAAAGATAGAACAAGCCCAGCACGAGCAGACTGGCGACCAGGGCCATGCCCCGCCCCAGGCGCTGGTGTGGATTGTCGGACGCGTTTCGGTTCACGGCATGGAGACAGTGAGGACAGGGAATCGTTCAGCGCACACAGCGCTGGCCCTATTCATATCACACCCCGCGAACCCCGAACAGCACCATCCTGGGATGGCGAGGTCCAGACCCGTTACTCAGTGGTGCTGCATCCGCGGTTGGCTGAAGTGGCAATGCGGGGCGTCGCCGAAAATCTCGCGCAGGTAGCGGGTTTCGATGTGCAACAGGCGTTCGTGGTCGCCGGCTTCCAGATAGACATCCGGCTGTGCCATCAGATCGTCGTCCCACACCATTTCCACCCCCCAGGCGTTCGGCAGGCCGGGCACCACGCCCGGCGCGCACTCGCTGAACAGGCGGCTCACGCTGGCCTCGTCGGCCAAGCTGAATTCGACGCCATGATCCAGGCCCAGCTTGCCGAGATGGACTTCCTGGTCGGCGGGAATCATCGCCACCATCTGGCAGCCGACCCCATCCAGCAACACGCCTTTTGCCACCCGGCTGAGCGGCACCCCTGCCGCGCGCGCCGTTTCGACGCTGGTCTGACTGTGGGGATGCGCCACGAGGTCGAACGGAATCATGTGCTCGTCGAGAAAACGTTCCATGCGATGCAGTGCTTTCATGATCGGCTCCTTGCAAAACGGTTGGACGGATTTCAATATAGTCCACCCTCATCCGCTCGCTTGCAGTGAGACAGGATCATTAGCGCCGCTTGGGGTGAAGATCGCCGGGACGGAAATGCCGGCGTGACGGCCTGGGGTGTTCCTGCTGCAGCACGGCGCGTCGGAACGCCATCAGCGCGTCCTGTGCGTGCCCCAGCACGCTGTCGTGGGGGTAGTGCCCTGCCGCGTTGAGTTCGCCCGCCGCCACCCCCGTCAGCAGCTCGATGCCAGCGCTCACGTGATCCGCGGCATGGATATGGAAGCGTCCCTGCGCGACCGCCGCCACCAGCCGCGGCGCCAGCATGAGATGGCGACGGTTGCGCGCGGGGATCAGTACCCCCTGGCTGCCGTCGAGACCCGCGGCCTCGCACACGCGGAACCAGCCTTCGATCTTTTCATTGATCCCGCCCACCGGCAGGATCTCGCCGTGCTGGTTGACCGCGCCGGTGACGGCGATGCCCTGCTTCAGCGGCAGGCCGGACAGCGCCGACAGCAGGACATAGAGTTCGGCGCAGGAGGCGGAATCCCCTTCCACCTCGTGGTACTGCTGCTCGAACACGATCGAGGCGTTCAGAGAAAGCGGCGCCAGATGGGCGAACAACCCGGCCAGATAGTTCTGCAGGATGAACACGCCCTTGTCGTGGATGGGTCCGGACAGTTCCACCTCGCGCTCGATGTTGAGCAGCCCGTCCTCGCCCGCGTAGGTGCGCGCCGACAGCCGCACCGGCAGGCCGAAGCGGTAATCGCCGAGGTCGATCTGGGTAAGGCCGTTCAACTGGCCCACCCGCTCGCCGGTGAACTCGATCAGCACATCGCCCTCGGCGATTTCCTCACGCAGACGCTGCTCGGGATAATCGTGCCGCGTGGTATGCGCCGCGATCGCCGCCTCGACGTCTTCCGCCGTCACCAGGCCCGGCCCGCGCGCGCGGCAGATCGCGGCGCTTTCCATCACCATTGCCTCGGTGCGCCCGAAAATCGCACTCTCGCGCGCCTGGTCGCCGGCTTCGCGGTGCGATTCCTCGATCAGGCGCGCCACCGCCGCCGCCGAAAAATGCGGCAGGCCGAATTCGCGGCAGGCGTGGGCGACGAAAATCGCCGAGGCGCGGCGGGTGTCGGCGCTGGCAAGGAAGCTGTCGGAGAAGTCCACCTTGGCGCGGAAATGGCGGGCGAATTCCGGCGCCGCTTCCTGCAGTTCGTAGTACTGCTGGCGTGAGCCGACCAGCACCAGCTTGATCTCGACGTCGACCGCCTCCGGCACCAGCGACACCGCCGCGATCGGCGAATACGACACGCCCGGCTCTTCGATCTGCAGCCGGCCGCTGCGCAAAAAGCGCCATAGCTTCTCCCACACAAGCGGATCGGCCAGCACGTCGCGCAGGTGCAGCATCAGGAAGCCGCCGTGCGCCTGCAGCAGGCTGCCGGCGCGGATGCGCGAAAAGTCAGTCATCAGCACGTCGTTCTCGGACTGGTATTCGATGCTGCCGAACAATGCGCGGAACAGCGGGTTGTCCTCGACGATCACCGGCGCGCCAGTCAGACCGCCGTTGTCGACCACCAGGTTGACGCGGTAGCGCGCCAGAACCATCTGCAGCTCTTCCTGCCGGCTTTCATCACCCTCGACGCTGAACAACTCCAAATTGTCGAACACGTCCTGTTCCAGCGCATCGAGCCAGCCATTGAGCTTAGCGGCATCCTTGATCTGCTTCTTCAGCCCGCTGCGAATGGCCTGCAACTCACGTTCAATGAGCGGCTTCACCACCTGGCGCCGCAGCGCCGCCAGCGCCTCGTTCATCGAGCGCTCGAGCGGTTGGGTCTTTTCGATGTAGCGCGTGATCTCGGCGCGCAATTCCTGATCGGCCTGCTCTACCTCAGCGCGGCGCGCCTTCGGCAGCGCCAGCACCTCGTCCTCGGTCAGCGCCTGGCCTTTCTTTCCGATGAGGGTGAACACCATGCGCCCTTCTTCGCGGTGCAGCGAAAAGCTGCGCGCCTCGGCAAACGCCGTCAGTTCGGCGTAATGCCGCGCCACGTCGTCCTTCCAGGCTTTTTCGATGCGCTCGCTCTCGACCTTGTAGTCCTGCCCTTCCAGCCGCTTCGAAATTTCGCTTTGCAGCGTCTTCACCGCCTGCACCAGCGACTGGCGCAACAGCCGACCCTCGCCGGCGGGCAGGCGCAGCGCCAGCGGCCGTTCCGGCGCGTCGAAGTTGTGCAGATAGCAGAGATCGGGCGGCACCCGCCTGCTCGCCGCCACCTCGTGCATCGCCTGCTTCAGCAGCGAGGAGCGGCCGCTGCCGACGTCGCCCAGCACGAACAGGTTGTAGTTCGGCTGGTCCATGCCGAGGCCGAAGCGCGCCGCGGCCTCGGCGCGCGCCTGGCCAATCCACGGCAACGGTTCCCCGATCAGTTCGGAGGTATCCGCAAACCCCAATGACGCGGGGTCGAGGGTCAGGCGAAGCTCGGCAGGAGACAAGGAAGCAATCGGCATGGTTCGGAACCGGTAGGCGGATATCCTTGGATTATTGCGCAAGTCGTTCCGGCGGCAACAGGTCCACCCACTCCGCCAGGCTTGCCCGGTAGCGTTTGCAGAGCTGCGCGGCCGTGTCCTGCAGGATGTCGGCGGGCACGGCGAGTGCCTGCATCAACGCGGGCTCGACCTGGCCGACTTCCGCGCTGCGCGGTCCCGCGTCCGGTTCCCAGGTTTCGGCAAAGGCCGCCACCTTGCCGGGGCGCGTCCCCTGCTGCGGCAGCGCGAGACTGACGCGCGGCAAACCATAGGCCAGCGCGACGAGGCGGCCGTGCAGGCTGCTGGCAACCACGCCGCGGCTGGCGGCGATGAGGGCGCAGATGTCCCAGAGCTGAAGCGATTCAAAGCGACGCGCCGTGCCGGACGGCAGCCGGCGCCGCAGGCTTTCGTACAGCGCCGGATCGTCGTGCCACGGTGCGGTGCCGGCGCAAAACAGCGCCACGCCTAGGCCCGTCGCGGACACCACGCCGGCCAGGCCCTGCGCCAGTGCATCCAGGCTGGCGTCGTCGGAGAAGTCCGCGCTGAACTGGCAGGCAAAATAGCCCTGCGTGAAAGCCTTGCGCATCGCCTTCACCGCGTCCCGCTGCTGGTGCCGGCGGATCGGCTCACCGAAGCATTCTGCCACCATCACCGCCGGGTCCGGGCACAGCGGGGCCTCGATGCCTTCCGACCGCAATGCGGCCTGGGTAATATGATCGCGCACGCTGAGCCAGTCGGCCGCCCGCAGCGCGGCCTTCGCTTCCTCGCGCTGCGCAGCCGGCAACCGTGCCCACTCCACCCCGCCAACGGCGTTGAAGACCAGCCTGCCGCCCGGCGCCAGCATCTCGCGCCCGACCACGTAGGGCAGGCTTCGCGACGAACCGATCTGGCGGGCCGCCCATTCCGCCGCTTCGACCGGATCAGCGTCGTAGCGTGCGATGGCCGCAGCGGCCGCCTGCGGATCGAGCAGCATCACCGCAGCCTGCCAGGCGGTGCAGGTCAGCAACTCGCCGCCGGCGTGGATCAGGCACGACGGCCGCGCAGGCAGCGGCGTCACCCGGTGGCCGCCGAAGGTCCGCAAGTCGCGTTGGGCCAGTCCGCACGTGTCGAATGCCCGCCCCGGCAGCAGTGTTTCCAGCAGATGCGGAAACAGCAGGTCGCCGAAGTTGTGGCGGTCGAAGGCACCGAACAATACGGTCGGCGAGGTCACCTGTGCGTCCTTTCCATGTGCGTCCTGCGATCAAGCGCCAGCCCCGGCGAAATTTCCCCGAGATTCTGATCGGGATCCTTCAAAGAGGGCTGCCTCAAGGGCTTTCGCCGTCCTCGAAAAATAGCCGACCTGCTGATTTCACCATAGCGCACGCACGCTTCGACACGCCCCCTCTGCGCTGCCATGAAAAAGGCCCGCTCGAGGCGGGCCGGTTCGGGATATGTCCTTCCTTAGACGCCGAGAACGCTGTCGACGACCTCCTGTGAAACCACCTGGGCCACATAGGGCTGCCCGGTCAGCGAGTTGATGTTGCTGGCGAAGGCACGCAGGTGATTGTAGGAACCATTCAGGAGATTCTGATAGACCTTGTCGATATTGCTCAGACGCGAGGTTTCCATGGCGGCGACGAGGTCCTCGATATCCGTCTCCTCGATCACGCCGCCCACCATCAGGGCCTCCAGCGCCGACTGTTTGCCACGCGCGATCAGCGCGTCGTAAAGCGCCTGCAGTTCAGTGTTGGCAAATTCGCCGACCATTTTTCCCACGGTCGGATCGGACAGCTTGTAGGTATTCAGCAGGCCGAGGATCGCGTCCATGTGCTGCTGCTCGGACGTGGCGATATTCGCGAAGACCGGCGTGCCCCAGACTTCAAACAGCGTCAGGTAAACGTCACGGGCCAGTTTTTCCTCTTCGCGCATGAAAATCAGATCGCTCTTTTCCTGGGTCGTCAGGGTGGTGGTGGTGCCGCTGCCGCGGCGGGCCGCCATAACCTCGCCGGCCGGCAACAGGGAAACGGCGGCGAGTGCGCCGGTCATGGCAAGCATTGCGCGTCTGGAAACCTTCTTGGTAAACATCATGTAACTCCATCTCTCGACTATTGATAAGTGCCGGCCGCAGGGCAGGCAGGACACCACACCTACGCGCAACCCGGTAAGCCCAACCCAGAAAGGTGCTGTTTGTCTTTCAGCAATTACGTCGAGTTTTCGGCATCCTGAAGGGCTTGTCACAATCTGACAAAAAAGTCCGCGGAACATGGCCAGACCGCCCCTTCACGGGATGAGAAGCGTTCGCCTTTACTCGTACAATGAACAGGCGTTCAACCCCGTTCCGGCCGAGAACACCGCCCAATTGAAAACCATCCAGCCTTCCTTTTTCGTTCTCATTGCGCTCATCGGCGGGCTGGCCATCTTCAGCTCGACGCTGTCGAAGACGCCGGTGCTGCCACTGTTCGCCGCCGCGCTCAATGCCACGCCCGCGGAAATCGGCTGGATCGTCATGGCTTCGACGATTCCCGGCGTGCTCATCAGCTATCCGGCCGGCGCGCTGTCGGACCATCTGGGCAAGCGCCGCGTGCTGCTGGCGTCCCTCATCGTGTTCGCCACCGCGCCCTTCCTCTACCTGATCATCACCACCCCCTGGCAACTGATGGCAGTGCGCTTCTACCACGGCTTCGCCACCGCGATCTTCGGCACCGTGGCGAGCGCGGCGATCGCCGAGCGCTACAGCGCCGACCGCGCGGCGCGGCTGTCCACCTATTCCTCGGTCACCATCGTTGGCCGCTCCATCGCGCCTTTCCTCGGCGGCACGCTGATCTCGCTGGCGAGCTTCGGCGCGGTGTACGTCGCCTGCGCGATCGCCGGCGCGCTGGCGCTGGGTGCGGGGCTGCTGCTGCGCGACCACGAGTCGCGCCCGACGACGAAGCTGGAGCTGCCGCATTTCTGGTCAAGTTTGCGAACGGTGCTGCGCGACCGCGGCATCATGCTGGTGAGCACGGTGGAGGCGGCGCAGTACCTGGTGTTCGGCGCTATCGAAGCCTTCCTCGCGCTCTATGCTTCCTCGCTCGGCATCCCCGCGTGGCAGATCGGCGTCATCCTCGGCGTGCAGTTGGTCAGCATCGTGTTCATCAAGCCGTTGATGGGGCGCGTATCCGACCGCGTCGGCCGCCGCCGCGTCATCCTGCCAGGCCTTTTGATCGGCGCGGCGAGCGTCTTGCTGCTGCCCTACTTCCCCAGTTTCATCGGCCTGTCAGTGCTGAGCCTGGTGTTCGGCCTCGGCTTCGCCACCGTCACCTCATCCACCGCAGCGCTGGTCGCCGACCTCACGAAGGACGGCCGCTACGGCTCGTCGATGGGTGTATTGCGCACCGTAATGGATGTCGGCCAGTCGATCGGCCCGGTGCTCACCGGCTTCATGGTCGGCATCGCCGGCTACGGCAGCGCCTTCACCCTGCTGGCGGCGATCCTGGTGGCGGCTGCGGTAATGCTGGGCTTGCTGCTGCGCGACGCCTGAGGCCGCGCCCGATCGGCTATAGTGAGGCAGCCCGCCTCACTCAAGGAGACTCCCATGCGTATCCGTTCCCTGCTCGCCCTGCTGGCCATTGCCCCGGCCTTCCTCATGCTGCCGGCCGCCGCCGATTCAACGGTAGGCGGCACGCCCGCTGCCACGCAACAGAAACCGATTTCAACCGAGGCCTGCATCGTGAATGCCAAGGGCATACATCTCGCCCAAATCCAGACAGCATGCTGCAAGGACCACAAAGGCATCTGCGGCTGCCGTGCCGGCAAGATCGTGTGCTGCGACAACTCCACCAGCAAGGAGCCGGGGTGTACCTGTCATGGCGACGACGGGTTTGCCAACTGACCCCGATTATTTGGTCAGGGCCACCCAAACCCCATCCCACCCCGCCTCGGGCGGCGCCTGCCTGAACGCCACAATCCGCTCCAGCATGACCTGACTAGGCCGATCGCCCGGTGCATGGGCGAGGCATTCACGGAACGCCGCTTCCGCCGCATCCCAATCCTGCGCGCGATAGCGCGCCAACCCGGCTTCGTAAGTCTGTAACCGCTGCCGGTCGCTCTCGCTCAATTCGGCGGCAATCCCCAGCAACTCGAACACCCGCACCGTTTCCAGCTTGCCGGCGACGCGCAGGCTGTCGATCTCGCGAAAGGCCAGGGTGTTGCCCGCCAGATTCCGCGTCGCTTCGCTGACAAGAATCCGCGTACCGTAGAACTTGTTGGCCTGCTCCAGCCTTGAGGCGAGGTTCACGGTGTCGCCGATGACGGTGTAGCCACGCGAGGTTTCGGAGCCGATGTTGCCCACCGTCACCTCGCCGCTGGCGATGCCCATGCGCACGTTGACCACGGGCAGGCCGTGGGCGACGCCGAACATCTCGGGCAGCCAGGCGCGGAAGGCTTCCATGCGGGCCATCTGTTCCAGGGCGGCCAGGCAGCACAGGGTGGCGTGGTCGGCGGGATCGGTGAAGGGCGGGCCCCAGAAGGCCATGACCGAGTCTCCGATGTACTTGTCGACAATGCCCTGCCGGGTCCGGATCACCTCCGACATCAGCGAAAAATAGCGGTTGAGGAAACGCACCGCAGCATCCGGCGTCAAGCCCTCGCACAGGCGGGTGAAGTCCTGCAGGTCGGAGAAGAACACCGTCATCACCTGGCGTTCGCCCTTGTCCGCCCCGATGCGGTTTTCCAGCAGGCTCTTCACGATGCGCGGATCGACATACTGACCGAAGGTATCGCGGATGCGCTCCTTCTCGCGCAGCCCGACCACCATGTGATTGAACGAAGTGGCGAGCGTGGCCAGTTCGTCGTGGGTGCGCACCAGGATTTCCACGCCGAGGTCGCCCGCTTCCACCGCGCGCGTGCCGCCCACCAGACGCTTGACCGGATCGACCAGCGAGCGCGTGACGAAGCCGGCGAAGATCAGTCCGAGCGCGGTGGCGATGCCGGTGACGATCCAGTTGAGCGTGGTGGCGCGTTTCTCCTCCTTCTTGGCCTGGATGGCGGTGTCCTGGGTCAGTCTGTTGAGGATGTCGATGGTCTTGCCGATTTCGATGTCGACCGTGTCCTTCTCGCGCAGCAGGGTTTCGCGGACGATTTTTTGCGATCGTGGCGTACCTTCCTGCGCCTCGATCTGGAACAGGCGGAAGGTCCTGTGAAAGTGCTGACGGGCGGTCTGGATCGCGGGCAGCTGCTTGCCCAGCACGGCGAGGGTCACGCGGTCGAGCTTGAGGTCCTTTTGCGCCTCGGCCTCGCCCAGCATGCGCAGCGAGGAATCGACGATCTGGTCGGCGTTGACCCCGCGCATGTCGAAGCCGTTCGATTCGTTGGCGAGGAATTCGGGGTCGGGCCTGGCCACTTCCATGCCCGCCATCACCCGCTCCATGTGCACGATCTGCTGGCGGATGAGGATTTCGACGCTGGCCACCTGCTGCTGCAGCGGCAAGTACCAGTCGGACAGCGCGCGCACCTGGTTGTTGAGCTGGCGGAAGTTGAGCACCGACAGCCAGGTGACGACCACCATCAGCACCAGCAGGGCCGTGGTGATGCTGAAGATTTTCAGGCTGATGGGAAGTCTCATGGCGCCAGGCAGTGAATGCAAAGGAATTTAACCATAGCAGCCTGCCCGCCAAATTCCCGGGGAGAATGCGCCCTAGATCGCGCCCGGTACCACCATCGTGCCAGGCGTCACGTCGCCGCACTGTGCGCGGTGGCGCAGCGCGTGGTCCATCAGCACGATGGCCATCAGCGCCTCGGCGATGGGGGTGGCGCGGATACCGACGCAGGGATCGTGGCGGCCGTGGGTGACGACCTCGATCGGCTGGCCGTTGAGGTCGATCGAGCGGCCGGGCAAGCGCATCGACGAGGTGGGCTTGATCGCGATGTGAGCGACGACGGCCTGGCCGCTGGAGATGCCCCCGAGCACGCCGCCGGCGTGATTGGAGAGGAATCCGTCCGGTGTGATTTCGTCGCGGTGCTCGGTGCCCTTTTGCCGCGCGGCCTCCATGCCGTCGCCGATTTCCACGCCCTTCACCGCATTCAAGCCCATCAGCGCGTGGGCGAGGTCGGCGTCGAGCTTGTCGTACAGCGGCTCGCCCCATCCGGGCGGCACGTTCTCGGCCACCACGCTGATTCTGGCGCCGACCGAATCACCCGATTTGCGCAGCGCGTCCATGTAGGCCTCGAGTTCGGGCACGATCGCGGCATTGGGCGAGAAGAAGGCGTTGGCGTCGATAGCGTCCCACGACTCGAAGGGGATGTCGATCGGGCCCAACGCGCTCATGTAGCCGCGGATGACGATGCCGTATTTCTCCTTGAGCCATTTCTTCGCGATGGCGCCGGCGCCTACGATGGGCGCGGTGAGCCGTGCCGACGAGCGCCCGCCGCCGCGCGGATCACGGAAGCCGTATTTTTGCGTGTAAGTGTAGTCGGCGTGGCCGGGACGGAAGGTCTCGCCGATGTTGCCGTAGTCCTTGCTGCGCTGGTCCTCGTTGCGGATCAGGAGCGCAATCGGCGTGCCGGTGGTCTTGCCCTCGTACAGTCCGGAGAGGATCTCGGCGGTATCGGATTCGCGGCGCTGGGTGACATGGCGCGAGGTGCCCGGCTTGCGGCGGTCGAGGTCGTGCTGGATGTCGGCTTCGTTAAGCGCCATCCCGGGCGGGCAGCCGTCGACCACGCAGCCGATGGCGGGTCCGTGCGATTCGCCGAACACGGTGACACAGAACAGTTTGCCGAGTGTGCTGCCAGACATGGGAATGAGCGGAAAAAGAGCCGAAAGAATGCGCCGAAGTCTAGCACAGGCGTGGCTTCGGGCTGTGGCCGCCACATCCGGATGAACTCGCCGTCATCTGCGTGTTCTATCCTGAACACTTGGTTAGATGAGGATCGCCCATGAATGCCACGCAGCACGTCACCACCCTCGGTCAAAGCCTCTGGCTGGACAACCTGTCGCGCAGCCTCCTCCGCGACGGCACGCTGGAAAAACTGATTGCCGAGGATGGCGTGTCGGGCGTGACATCGAATCCGTCGATATTCCAGAACGCGCTGGCCACCAGTCCGCATTACGCCGACGATCTGGCGCGGCTGAGAGCGGACGAAACGGATGCCGAGCGGCGCTATGAAGCTTTGGTGATCCCCGACATCCAGGCTGCCTGCGATCTGCTGTTGCCCGTGCATGAAGCCAGCGGCGGCAACGACGGCTACGTCAGCCTGGAAGTCGCGCCGCGCTGGGCCTACGACGCCGTTCACACGGTGGAAGAAGCGCAACGCCTGGCAGGCTTGGTCGACCGCCGCAACCTGCTGATCAAGGTACCGGGCACGCCCGAAGGCCTCAGCGCATTCGAGGCGCTGACCACCCTCGGCATCAACGTCAACGTGACCCTGCT
The DNA here is from genome assembly GCA_011391285.1 of Thiobacillus sp. The sequence continues at coordinate 18,890 of JAABQU010000277.1, read as the reverse complement.
GTTTTCCGTCGCGCAGACGCAGGCGGTATTCGACGCCTACATCCGTGGCCTCACCGCGCGCGTGCATGCCGGCGCCGACGTGCGTCGCAGCAAGGCGGTGGCGAGTCTGTTCCTGTCGCGCGTCGACACGCTGGTCGACAGCCAGCTCACGGCCATCGGCACCCAGGAAGCGCTGTCGCTGCGCGGCAAGGCCGCGGTGGCGATGGCGAAGCTGGCCTATCAGGCCTATCGGCAGACCTTCCATGGCGACGCCTTCGCCGAACTGGCAAGGCATGGCGCGACGCCGCAGTATCTGCTGTGGGCGAGCAGTGGCGTGAAGAACGTGGACTACCACGACCTGCTCTACGTCGAGCCGCTGATCGGCAGCGAGACCATCAACACCCTGCCAGACAAGACGCTCGCCGCTTTGCGCGAGCACGGCGCGCCGGCGCTTCGCGTGGAGGAAGGTGTCGCCGAGGCTGAAGCGCAGCTGGCCGAACTGGCGCGACTGGGCATCGACATGAACGCAGTCGGCAACACCCTGCAGGATGACGGCGTCCAGCTGTTCGAGGCGGCCTACCAGAAACTGCTGCTGCAGACCGGCTGAGCCGCGCCGTGTTTTACCTGCGTTGTTGATGCCGCGGAAGTTCGGCATCATTGGTCGCTGACACCCACTATTCATTCGCCAAGGAACCTGTCCATGAAATCGCGTGCCGCCGTTGCCTGGGAACCCAAAAAACCGCTGTCGATCGAGGAAGTGGACGTCGAAGGCCCGCGCGAAGGCGAGGTGCTACTGAAGGTCGTCGCCAGCGGCGTCTGCCACACCGATGCCTTCACCCTGTCGGGCGACGATCCGGAAGGCGCCTTTCCCTGCATCCTCGGCCACGAAGGCGGCTGCGTCGTAATGGAGTGCGGGCCGGGGGTGAAAACGCTGAAGCCGGGCGACCATGTCATCCCGCTCTACATCCCCGAGTGCGGCCACTGCGAATACTGCGCCTCGCCCAAGACCAACCTGTGCCAGTCGATCGCCGCCACCGTGTGGACCGGCTACATGCCTGACGGCACTCGCCGCTTCTCGAAGAACGGCAAGCCGATCTTCCACTACATGGGCTGCTCGACCTTTTCCGAATACACCGTGGTGCCCGAGATCGCGCTCGCCAAGATCAATCCGGCCGCGCCGCTCGACAAGGTGTGCCTGCTCGGCTGCGGCGTGACGACGGGAATCGGGGCCGTGCTGAACACCGCCAAGGTCGAACCCGGTTCGACCGTCGCCGTGTTCGGCCTCGGCGGCATCGGCCTGTCGTGCATCCAGGGCGCGGTGATGGCGAAAGCGGGACGAATCATTGCCATCGACCTCAACCCCGACAAGTTCGAAATGGCGAAGGCGCTCGGCGCGACCGACTTCATCAACCCGCGCGAAGTCAGCGGCTCGCTGGTCGAGTACATCCGCGACCTGACGCAAGGTGGCGTCGACTACTCGTTCGAGTGCATCGGCAACGTCAACGTGATGCGTGACGCGCTCGAGTGCACCCACATGGGCTGGGGCGTTTCCACCGTGATCGGCGTTGCCGGCTCCGGGCAGGAAATCTGCACCCGGCCGTTCAACCTGGTGGTGGGGCGCACTTGGAAAGGCACCGCGTTCGGCGGCGTCAAGGGCCGCAGCCAACTGCCGGGCTATGTCGACAACTACATGGCCGGCAAGATCGAACTGGATAAATTGGTGACCCACACCATGCCGCTGGAAGACATCAACCGCGCCTTCGACCTGATGCACGAAGGCAAGAGCATCCGCTCGGTTATCATTTTCTGAGGCCGACGATGAAACAAGTCGAAAGAATCAAGGAGTTCGGCGGCTGGCTGGAGCGCTGGCAGCACGACTCCGAAACCTGCCACTGCACGATGACCTTCTCGGTCTACCTGCCGCCGCAGGCGGCCACGGAGAAACTCCCGGTTGTGTATTGGCTGTCAGGCCTGACTTGCACCGACGACAACGTGCGGGTGAAGGCCGGCGCGCAGCGCTATTGCGCGGAGCTCGGGCTGATCCTCGTCATGCCCGACACCAGCCCGCGCGGCGAAGGCGTGCCCGACGTGCCCGAGCGCTACGACCTCGGCCAGGGCGCGGGCTTCTACGTCAATGCCACGCAGGCGCCGTGGGCCACGCACTACCACATGTACGACTACGTCACCCGCGAACTGCCCGCGCTGGTCGAAGCGAACTTCCCCGTCGTTCCCGGCAAGCGGAGCATCAGCGGCCATTCGATGGGCGGCCATGGCGCGCTGATCTGCGCACTGAAAAACCCCGGCCACTACGCCTCGGTTTCTGCCTTCGCGCCCATCTGCAATCCGGTAATCAGCCCCTGGGGCCGGGGCTGCTTCGGCGCCTATCTCGGCGAGGACGAGCAAGCCTGGGAAGCGTACGATGCCACCTGCCTCATCAAGGCCGGCGCGCCGCTGCCGCCCGCGCTGATCGACCACGGCACCGCCGACGAATTCCTCGCCGAACAGCTGTTTCCGCAGAACCTGCAGGCCGCCTGCGCCGCGCGCGGCATGCCGCTCACGCTCAGGATTCAGGACGGCTACGACCACAGCTATCACTTCATCGCCACCTTCATCGGCGAGCATCTGGCCTTCCACGCGCGGGCGCTGGCCGGCTGACCCTGCACGCAGAGCGGTTTCCCCGCACGCCGTCTTGTGCTCAAATCGGGGGCTTCCGCGCGCGTCGCGACGCGCCGGAGGGAACGAGACTGCACAACACACCAACAAGTACATGAATATTTCCGTCAGCGAACTGATCGTCCGGTATCTGGAACGTTTGGGCATCGACCACATCTTCGGCATGCCGGGCGCACACGTGCTGCCGATCTACGACCGCCTGCATGACTCCAGCGTGAAGAGCGTGCTGGTCAAACACGAGCAGGGCGCGGCCTTCATGGCGGGCGGCTACGCGCGGGTGTCGCACCGGCCATCTGCCTGCATCGCCACCGCGGGGCCCGGCGCGACCAACCTCATCACCGGGATCGCCAATGCCTACGCCGAGCGGCTGCCGGTGCTGGCGATCACCGGTGAAACGTCGACCTATATCTTCGGCAAGGGCGGGCTGCAGGAAAGCTCGGGCGAAGGCGGCGCCATCGACCAGGGCGCGCTGTTCGCCAGCATCACCCGCTACCACAAGCTGGTCGAGCGCACCGACTACCTCGGCCAGGTGCTGAACCAAGCCACGCAGGCGCTGCTCGGGCGCGAGCCGGGGCCGGTGCTGCTGTCGATCCCCTACAACGTGCAGAAGGAAGCCGTCGACGACAGCGTCCTCGAGCAGATCCATTTCCCGCGCAAGGCAGCCATCCGCCACAGCGCCTCGGTTGCCGGGCTGGTCGACCTGCTGCGCGCCGCGCAGGCTCCGGTGATCATCGCCGGCCATGGCTGCATCCAGGCGGGCGCGCGCGATGTGATCGCCGCCTGCTCCGAACGCTTCAACATTCCGGTCACCACCAGCCTCAAGGCCAAGGGCGTGGTGGCCGAAGGCACGCCGCTTTCGCTCGGCTGCCTCGGCGTCACCTCCAACGGAAAGGCTTACCGCTATCTGGTCGAGCACGCCGACCTGCTGGTTTTCCTGGGTGCCGGCTTCAACGAACGCACCAGTTATCTGTGGGATGCGAAACTGCTGGGCGGCAAGAAAATCGCCCAGGTCGACCGCGACGCCGCGCAGCTCGGCCGCGTGTTCCAGCCGGACGTGGCGATCTGCGGCGACATCCGCGCGGTGGTGGAGGACGTGCTCGCCGCGCTCGAAGCCGGCGACATGCCGCCCAAACCCCGCGAGCATCTCGACGCTCATCAGGCAACCGCCCCGGCATCAGCCCCCGATGAACGCGCCGCGCAGGCGGAGCCCTTCCACCTGATCCGGTCTTTTTTCGGCGAACTCGCACAACGCTTTCCGCACAATGCGCTGGTGTTCGACGACAACATCGTCTTCGCACAGAGTTACTTTGACGTGTCGGACCGCAACCACTACTTCCCGAATTCCGGCATATCGTCGCTTGGCCATGCGATCCCGGCGGCTATTGGCGCGCGCTGCTTCGCCAAAGACAGCCCCACCTTTGCCATCCTCGGCGACGGAGGCTTCCAGATGTGCTGCATGGAAATGATGACGGCGGTGAACTACGACATTCCACTCAACGTGGTGGTGATCAACAACGGCACACTCAGCCTCATCCGCAAGAACCAGTATCAGCTTTATGGCGAACGCTACATCGACTGTGACTTTGCCAACCCCGACTTCAGCCTGCTGGCAAAGTCATTTGGCGTTCGGCATTACCGAATCGAAGCCGAGGCGGACCTCGAGCGGATGTTTGCCGAGGCCGACCTGAAAAACGCGATCAACCTCATCGAAATCCTGCTCGACAAATATGCCTTCCCCCGCTACCTGTCGGCTCGCTAGCGGCCACGAGCAAATCGCAGCGCAGCGCACCGTCATCGCCCGCTTTGACGATACGCTGTGGGAAAGCGGGTTCAACGCATCGCTGCTCAACTCGTATCAGTCGGCCTGACGGCGGCTCGATCCCTGATTGCCGGGCGCGGCGACGACCGCATGCTGCACATAAACATTTTCTTTCTCACCGGTACTACACTATCAATGTCCGCTATGGACACCCCTTCGCAGACTGCCCATAAAAAGGAGAGCACCATGTCATTGCGTCTATTGGCCATCACGGCCGCCTTCGTCATCGCACACACGGCCAGCGCCGCGGATCCCATCGTCATCAAGTACTCGCACGTCGTCGCCGACCAGTCGCCCAAGGGGCAGGCCGCGCTGAAATTCAAGGAACTGGCCGAGAAGAAGCTCCCCGGCAGGGTCGTGGTGCAGGTTTTCCCGAACAGTCAGCTGTTCGGCGACGGCAAGGAAATGGAGGCCCTGCTGCTCGGCGACGTGCAGATCATCGCGCCGTCGCTTGCAAAGTTCGGCAAATACACCGAAAAGCTGCAGGTCTTCGACCTGCCCTTCCTGTTCGACGACATCCATGCCGTCGATCGCTTCCAGGATGGCCCCAAAGGGCAGGAACTGCTGAATTCGATGAATGCGAAAGGCATCAAGGGCCTGGGTTACCTGCATAACGGCATGAAGCAGTTGTCGGCCAACAAGCCGCTGCGCACGCCAGCAGACGCAAAAGGCCTGAAGTTCCGCATCCAGAGCTCCGATGTGCTCGAAGCGCAGTTCAAGGCCGTCGGCGCCAATCCGCAGAAACTGGCCTTTGCCGAGGTGTATCAGGCGCTGCAATCCGGCGTGGTGGACGGCACCGAGAACCCCTGGGCCAACACCTACACGAAGAAATTCCACGAGGTGCAGAAGTACATCATGGAGTCCGACCACGGCGTGCTCGACTACATGGTGATCACCAATTCCGGCTGGTGGGACGGACTGCCCGCTGACATCCGCAAGGCGCTGAACGAGGCAATGGTCGAGTCGATCAAGCACGGCAACATGGTCGCCTTCAACGAAGCCGCCAATTTCCGCCAGAAGGTGATCGACGACAAGAAGGCCGAAGTGCTGCCCATGTCCAAGGCCGAGCTCGCCCAGTGGCGGAAGGCGATGAATCCGGTATGGAAGCAGTTCGAGGGTGAGATCGGCAGCGACATCATCAATGCCGCGCTCAAGGCCAACAACGCTCCGGCCGCGTCGGCGGCAAGCCAAGCCGCACGGTAAAAAGCAGGGCCCCGTTTCGGGGCCCTCTTCTTTTCAGGGCCGGCCTGACCGGAGTTGAACCATGAAGATTTTCGACCGCATCGAAGAATTGATCGTCATTGTCATGCTTGCGTTGATGACGCTGCTGACCTTCCTGCAGGTGGTCATGCGCTATGGCTTCAATGCGGGCTTCACGTGGGCAGTTGAACTGACCACGATATTTTTTGCCGTGATGATCTTCGTCGGCATCTCCTACGGCGTGCGCACCGGTGCACACATCGGGGTCGATGCGCTGATCAAGAAGCTTCCGCCCCGGGTGGGTCGCGCCATCTCGATCGTCGTCGTGCTGCTGTGCCTCTTCTACGCCGGCCTGGTGATCTACGGCTCGTGGGTTTACGTCAGCAAGATGAAGCTGGTGGGCGTCGAACTGGACGACCTGCCCATTCCGATCTGGGCCGTGCGCTCGATACTGCCCATCGGCTACGCCTTGTTGGTGCTGCGCTTCCTTCAGGTCCTGTGGGCGCTGATCACCGGCCGCTCCGACCGGCTGCACCTCGGCAACGAGGCCGAAGATGCGCTCAGGCTCAAAAGCGAGTCGTCCGCATCATGAGCACCGCCTTCCTGTTCATCTCACTCCTGCTCCTGATGGCCATGGGCATGCCGGTGGCCATTTCACTCGGCCTTTCCAGCATCCTGACCATCCTGTTCTTCGCCGACGATTCGCTGGCGAGCCTGTCGATCAAGCTGTACGAGACCAGTGAGCACTACACGCTGCTGTCGATCCCCTTCTTCATCCTGGCCGGCACCATGATGAGCACCGGCGGCGTGGCCAAGCGCATGGTGCGCTTCGCGGTCGCGGCGGTCGGCCACCTGCGCGGCGGCCTGGCCATTGCCAGCGTGCTGGCCTGCACGCTGTTTGCAGCCGTGTCCGGTTCGAGCCCCGCCACCGTGGTGGCCATCGGCTCCATCGTGATCGCCGGCATGGTCAGGAACGGCTACCCCAAGCCCTTCGCCGCCGGGGTGATCTGCAACGCCGGCACGCTGGGCATCCTGATGCCGCCGTCCATTGTCATGGTGGTGTACGCCACGGTCACCGAATTGTCGGTCGGGCGCATGTTCATGGCCGGCATTCTCCCCGCGCTGCTGCTGGCCCTCATGCTGGCGGTGGCGGTATGGTGGCGCGCCGGAAAGCTGACGTTGACGCGCACCGAGCGTGCCAGTCCGCGCGAGTTGCTGGTCGCTTTCAAGGATTCGATCTGGGGCCTGGCGCTGCTGGTCATCATCATGGGCGGCATCTATGGTGGCGTGTTCACGCCCACCGAGGCGGCAGCCGTCGCAGCGGTGTACGCCACGCTGATCGCGGTCTTCGTCTACCGGGACATCGGCGTGCGCGACCTGCCCGATGTGCTGATGGAATCCGGCAAGACGACCGTGATGCTCATGTTCATCGTTGCCAATGCCCTGCTGTTCGCCCACGTGCTGACGACCGAGCGCATTCCGCAAACGATCGCCGAACACATCGTCGCCGCCGGCATGGAGCCGTGGATGTTCCTGATCGTGGTCAACGTCATCCTGCTGGTGGCGGGAAATTTCATGGAGCCCACCGGCATCATCCTGATCCTGGCGCCGATCTTTTTCCCGATTGCCACCCAGCTCGGCATCGATCCGATCCACCTCGGCATCATCATGGTGGTCAACATGGAAATCGGGATGATCACGCCTCCAGTCGGGCTGAACCTGTTCGTCACCAGCGGCATCACTGGCATGAGCCTGGTGCAGGTCACCCGCGCCGCGCTGCCCTGGCTATCGGTCCTGCTGGTTTTTTTGGTGGTGATCACCTACGTCCCGCAAATCAGCCTGCTGCTGCCGAATTTGCTGTTCGGTTGAACTGTCCGGGCGGGCGTTGTCAAAAACGCTCCGCCGCTCGTCGCAGATGCGGGCTTGACGATGCCAGGGCCCCCAGACGCAGTCAAAATACGCTTTGAATCAATCAGGACATAGCAATGGACACTGCCAAACTCTTCCAACAGCTCATCCATAGCGCAGGCGAAGACATCTCTCGGGATGGCTTGCTGAAAACCCCCGAACGCGCTGCGGCCGCGTTCAAGTTCCTCACCCAGGGTTACACGCAATCGCTGGACGACATCATCAACGAGGCCGTGTTCGATTCGGACAACAACGAAATGGTCATCGTCAAGGACATCGAACTGTATTCGATGTGCGAGCACCACTTGCTGCCCTTCGTCGGCAAGGCCCACGTGGCCTACCTGCCAAAAGGCAAGGTGATCGGCCTGTCGAAAATCGCACGCATCACCGACATGTTCGCGCGGCGCCTGCAGATCCAGGAGCAGCTCACCACCCAGATCGCCGACGCCATCCAGACCGCCACCGGCGCGGCCGGCGTCGGTGTCGTGATCGAGGCCCAGCACTTCTGCATGATGATGCGCGGCGTGCAAAAACAGAATTCGTGGACCATCACCTCGATGATGCTGGGTGCCTTCCGCGACCACGACCGTACGCGGCAGGAGTTCTTGCAATTGATTGCCAAATCGAACTAAGCGCCGCGCCCGGCCGATTTGAATTCGAACATCATGATTTCAGTACTCGAGCGTTTGCTGGCTTTTTGGATCGGTCTTTTCGCGCTCGTCGCCGTGGCGGGGCCCGTGGCCGCCGCCGCGGTCACCCTGGAAGACCTGTTGGCGCGCCCGGTGGCGCCCGCCGGCGTGGTGTTCGAAATCGTCGACCGCGACGCTGGCGCGCTGGATGTGGCGCTGCCCTGGGTGAAAGAGGCCGCACAGCGACTGAAGGCGCGCCACCCCGGCCTGCCGATGGCGCTGGTGACGCACGGCCAGGAAATGTTCGCCCTGCAGACCGGAAAACGCGCCGAGAACGAGGCCATCCACCAGATTGTGCAAAGCCTCATCCGCGACGACGGCATTCCGGTGCATGTCTGCGAAACCTATGCCGGGCGGCGCGGGCTGGCGGCCGAGGATTTCCCGGCCTACATCGACGTCGCCCCCACCGGCCCCGCACAAATCCGCAATTATGAATTGCTGGAATATGTTCGGCTGGTGGTACCCCGGGCCGCGATGCTGAGGACGCGCTGAAAGAGGCCACCCCGGGCCGCACACGGCCCGTGCGAACCCGGATCTGACTGCACCAGGCGCCCAGATCGCTTTGACTTGCCGACGCCCTTCCACTGAATTCAGACGAAAAAATGGCCTGCAGTGAGCAGGCCATTTGTTCATGCGACTGACTTGAGTCAGAACATATGCTTCCAGCCGACAAAAATATCGTGGTAGGTCAGGTCGGCTTCGAAGTTGTCCCCCGCGGGAGCAAGCGAAACCGTGGTGTCGCCAGCGTCGAAATACCGATAGCCGAAGTTCAGGCTGTTTGCCTTGTCGATGGCATAGGCCGCGCCCACCATCGCTTGCCAGGCAAAGTTTGCGTCCGTGCCAGACCCTGCATTCACGCCGTCGGTGGCTTCCAGATCCACAAAGGCGGCACCCAGGCCTGCGCCCACAAACGCACTCCACTGGCTGTTGATGGGCATGTCATACAGCAGGTTCATCATCCCGCTGTAGGTCTGCGCTTCGCTGTCATAGCTGGGCGCCGTCGAAAACTCGCTGGAACTGCGGCCCGTGAACTCTGCCTCAAGCCTGAGATTGCTTCCGATGCTGCGCCCGACGCTGAGACCCAGGAAACCGAAACCCGCATCGTCGTCATCGCCGGAAGCAACGGTTCCGCCTGTATCGATATTGGCCCAGCCGCCGCCGGCATTGACGTTTCCATACCAGACGCTGGCCGGCGCGGCCACGGGCATGGGGGCAGGAGCCGCTGCAACGGGTGCCGGCGCAGGTGCGGCGGCCGGAGCGGCTTCCACGGGCGCCGCAGGCGGCGCGGGTTCGGTGGTGCGTGCGGGTGGCAGATCCGTACCCTTCGTAGGCGCGAGTGTGTCTGCATAGACAGGCAGGGCGGCGAGCGACAAGCTCAGGGTCAGCAACAGGTTTTTCATATTCAATCTCTTTTTGATCAAGGAAAAATAGTGTCGTCTGGTACGACAGAAAACGCTAAAGGATTGCCAGATCCGAATTCGAGCTTGGCGCAAGCGGCGAAGCTTGCTTTCATACGCCGGCGAATCTGTAGCGCCCTCGCGCAGACATGGCACAAAAATACCATAACGTCGGACTCTTTCAAGCCCCCTCGCATTTCGTCTTGTAAATTGGTCCTAAATTCAAAAACGTCAATATTTCGAAAACGCCATCTCGGCCTAGGTTTCGCATGCTTCCCGGAAGGGTTCGAATACAGGGGAATTGATAAGGCACGTACTGGCCGTGAGATCCATCCCCATCGCATCGCTGTCTTCAAGCCGATTGCCTACCCAAAACAGGCGACTAAAAAGGGGGCAGGCATTCAAACACCAACAAGTCCCCCGTCAGCGGATGCACAAGCTGCAAGGAGCCGGCATGCAACAGCAGACGCGTGGCCAGCGCCTGCACATCCGGCGGCGCATAAAGGGCATCGCCGAGGATCGGATGGCCCAACGCGCGCAAGTGGACCCGCAACTGGTGCGAGCGGCCGGTGACGGGCTCCAGTTCGACGCGGGTTGTTCCGGCTCCTTCGTCGTATCCCAGCACACGCCAGCGGGTAAGGCTCGGCTTGCCCAGTTGGTGATCGATGATCCGCAAGGGCCGGTTCGGCCAGTCGACGATGATCGGCCAGTCGATTATTCCCCATTCTTCGGATGGCGTTTCCAGCCGGCCGGCCACGACCGCGACGTAGCGCTTCTTCACCGCACGCGCCGCAAAGGCCCTGGAGAGTTCACGCTGTGCCGCCGGCCCGCGCGCCATCACCATCAGCCCGGACGTGGCCATATCCAGCCGATGTACGATCAGGGCGTCGGAATAGCGAGCCTGCACCCGCGCACTCAGGCAATCCTGTTTGTCGGCACCGCGTCCCGGCACCGCGAGCAGGCCGCTGGGCTTGTCGACCACCAGCAGGGTGTCGTCTACGTAGAGGGGGGCGAAGTCTGGAGTCGGCGTCATGATTGCGTCATGGATTCGTGGCCGTGAGGAAGGATTGAATCCGGGAAGCGCAATGATAGGTGAAGGAGCAGGCAGGCGCAGGAAGGGCGCTTGCTGGCACGAATGCGGTGATGGATGATTCAGGCATGCATCCGGCCCGCCACACCACCGCCCGCCCTGCCCTGCTGATCTGGGCCGCCCTGCTTGTCGTGCTGGCGCTCGGCCTGGGTGGTTGCGCCACCCAGCCCGATGCCCCCGCGGCGCCGGCGGAGGCCGGGGTGCTCCTGAGCCTGTCGCCGGATGGCGCGTTCTACCGCGACGGTCAACTGGTGCTGCAATACCGCATCGGGCAGGACACGGCATTCCTCGCCGCAAGCTGGCCGGTTGATGATCTGCGCCCGGACCAGCACAACTATCGCGTGGCCATGATGGACCTGAGCACGGAAGCGCTGGCCAGTCCTGCGGAACTGCAGCGCGACTGGCAGCGGGTAAGGTTGTTCGAAAATACCCGCTGGCAGGCCCTGATGCGCACGCTTCTGGAACGACTCGTGCCCGGCCATCAGGCAACCGGTACGCTGGTGACGGTGCAGGGTATCGACTTCGTGCTGCATCGCGATATGGAGGGTACGCTCCACACCTACAGGCTGGAAAACAAGCCGGTGGCACTCCGGATCGGCGCGCGTATCGGCGAGGAGGCGTTCGCGGCCGAAGCCAGCGACTATCTGATGGCGGAACTGGTGCAGACCCCGGGAATCAGCGATCCGGTGCTGTTTGCGGTGGGCGAGGACGAACTGGGCGGCACGTTCGTGCTGTTCGATTTCGCCCGCAGGCAATCGGTGTTCATCGCGCAAGCACCCAGCCCGTTGCCGCCGGGCCAGAAACTGGGATTTTCGCTGCGGCTGATCGATGCCCTGACCCTGCGCAGCCACGTGTTCAGCACGCTCAGGCATCCGGTCACCCTGACGCACCGGTTGTTCTGGCTGACCGCCCACACCGGCGTCACCCTGCTGCCACGCGGCGTGCCGGCAACGAACGACGCGCCGTCTCCGCTTTCCAACGATCCGGAGATGGACCTCGACGCATGGGAGCGGCAACTGGATCAAGTCGTCGGCTCCGAGCAATACCGGGGAAGCATGCAACCGCTGATCGATGGCGAGGCGTTTTTCGTGGCGCTGGTGCAGGCGATCCAGGATGCCGAGGAATCGATCGAGATCCGGCTCTACATTTTCGACAGCGACGACTATGCGCTGCGCATCGCCGATCTGCTGAAGCAGCGCTCGCGCGAAATCCGGGTACGCGTGCTGATCGACCGGCTCGGCACCCTGGCGGCGGGACAGGTTCCCCCGAAATCGCCGTATTACGCCCCCGTCAGAAAACCGCCTGTCTCGATTGAGGACTATCTGCGCCAGGACTCGAACATCGAGGTGCGTGCGGTCGACAATCCCTGGCTAACTTCCGACCACACCAAGGTCATCGTCGTCGACCGCCATCGTGCCTTCATCGGCGGCATGAACATCGGCCGCGAGTATCGCTACGAGTGGCACGACCTGATGGTGGAGGTGAAGGGCCCCATCGTCGGCCGCCTGAAGAAGGATTTCGACAAGAGTTGGGCGCACGCCGGCATGGGCGGGGATGTCGCCTATGCCATCGCCACCCTGAAGGAAGAAACCTTCCGCGGCGAGTCAGACAGCCCCGACTTCATGAACATCCGCCCGCTCTACACGCGCACCGGCGATGCGCAGATCCTGCGCGCCCAGCTGGCCGCGATCCGTCAGGCCCAATCCCGCATCTATATCGAACAACCGTATGTCTCGGACGACGAACTCATTGTCGAACTGATCCAGGCACGCCGACGCGGGGTGGATGTGCGCGTCATCCTGCCCACCCGCAACGACTCCGGTTTCATGAGCAGCGCCAACCTGCTCGCTGCCAATGCCTTTCTCAACAACGGCATCCGGGTCTACGGCTATCCCGGCATGACGCACGTCAAGGCTGCGCTCTACGACGGCTGGGCCATCGTCGGCTCAGCCAATTTCGACAAGCTCAGCCTGCGAATCAACCAGGAAACCAACCTCGCGACCTCGGATCCGCGCTTTGCCGAGCGACTCCAGCGCGACCTGTTCGAAGCCGATTTCGCTCGCTCCGAAGAATGGACAGAGGCGAAGCCCGTAGGCTGGAGCGATTACATCGCCAAGTTCATCGCCGACCAGCTCTAGGTTTCCCTGGCTGCCGCGACGAACGGGGCGCGCGCCCGGACCATATCCCATCCCCTGCCATCGCTCATCCCGAGAAAACGCAGCGGGATAAAAACTGCCCAATTTCGTCAGGGTCTGTCGCAACGCGTCACCCCTGCGGCCTTCTGAATTTCCGCCATTTCATGAAATATCAAGTGCTTACCGATACGGCACTGGTCTTGCTAGCCAGCCGACAGCAATCCAAACTTCACAGGAGAGAATCCACATGGCACGCAAACAACTATTCCTATTCGTCGCTCTGGCCGCCTTCGCCACGCCTGTCTTCGCTGTCGATACGAATGCCGTCATCGGGGGCGCCTTGGGCGGCGGCACCGGAGCCGCCGTGGGTTCCGCCATCGGCGGCCGCGATGGCGCGATTATCGGAGGCGCCCTGGGCGGTGCAGCCGGAGCCGCCATTGCAACCAGCGGTTCCAAGGAAACCAAGGTGGTGACCCGGGAGGTCATCGTCGAAAAGGAAGTGGTCTATGTTCCGGGCCGCCACGACAACGGTCTGCACCGCGGCCATCACAAGAACAAGCATGGACACCACAAGGACTAATGAAGCCCTTTAGCGCCACCTGATGGCGCGGCCGAACCCGGGGGCCGAGTCGCCACCCCGTTCGGCAAACAAAGAGGGGATGTGACCAGGATCACTGGCCACATCCCCTTTTTCTTGATTGCAAAACCCGCCAGCCGCCCTGCGACCGATCACGGTCGCGGGGCGGTTGGCGAGTACCGGGGCTTACCCCTGCAATCCGTCCAGCAGCGCCATCCCCCACGCCACGCCGAAACCGTTGGCGTCGCTGATCACGGCACCCAGCCCGCCCTTGCAGCTGTGGCCCGACAGGTCCATGTGCAGCCACGGCGTGTCGCCGACGAAGCGCGACAGGAAGCGGGTGGCGAGGATGTGGTCCGCTTCGCCTTCCATGCTGCACTGCTTGACGTCGGCCACGGTGGAATCGAGGCTGCTGTCGTAGTCTTCCGGATAGGGAAAGACGACGATGCGCTCGCCGCTGGCCGTGGCCGCGCGCGAGGCCTGGTGCGCGATCGCGCTGGAACTGGCGAACACGCCGGACATGCGGCTGCCGAGCGCGTAGTGCATCGAGCCGGTCAGCGTGGCGAAGTCGGCGATGAGGTCGGGCTTGGCCTTGGCCGCCAGCGTCAGCGTGTCGGCCAGTACCATGCGGCCTTCGGCGTCGGTGTGGACGACTTCGATGGTGGTGCCGTTCAGCGCCGTCACCACTTCGTTCTGCCGGTAGGCCTGCGGGCTGATGTGGTTCTCGGCGAGCGCGACCCAGCCATCCAGCGCGATCGGCAGCTTCAACTTTGATGCGGCGGCGAGGATGCCCAGCACCACCGCCGAGCCGTTCATGTCCTCGTGCATGCCCTGCATGTACTTGGCCGGCTTGAGGTTGTGGCCGCCGGTGTCGAAGCAGATGCCCTTGCCGACGAACGCCACTTTCTTCGCCTTGGCTTTCGGTCCCTTGTAGCTGACGCGCACGATGGCCGCATCCTTCGCCGGCGAACCCTGCGCCACGGCGCAGAAGGCACCGGCGCCCATCTTTTTCAGCTTGTCGAAAGCGAATTCCTCGACCGTCCAGCCGTACTGCTTGGCCAACGCCTTGATGCGCTTGCGGTAGACGCCGGGGGTGAGTTCGTCCGGACCCTGCACGGTGAGGCTGCGCGTGAGCAGGTTGCCTTCTGCCAGTGCCTGAATGCGCGCAAAGCGGTCGGCGGACTGGTGGCCGAACAGCTGAACCGATTTGACGGGCACATCGGCCTTGGACTTGCGTGCCGGCAACGGCACGGCGTTAACCAGCGACGCATAGACGGCAGCGTCCGCTGCGCGCGCCCTGAATGCGGCATCACCGAACACCGCCAGCGTCAGCGACTTCGGATGCTCGGCCATCAATAGCGCCAGCCCGCGGCGCACCTGCTCGTGGGCCGCGAAAGTGCTGGCGTCGGCTTTCAGCATGGCCACCACCGCAAGCGTCCCGCCGGGCAGCTGCACAGCCACCGGCGACTTGGCCAGCGAGTCGATCTTGAGATCACGCCGCTTCATCGCAGCTTTGAGTTCGGCGCTGCCGGGCATCTCGGGCAGGGATTTCGACACCGGGAGCAACAGCAATGCATGGCCTGCGGTTTCAAGTGTTTTGGCGGTGATTTCCTGTTTGTTTTCAGCAAGTTTAGGCAGCATGGGGGTTCCTGGGAGGTGGCGTTTTCTTGATGGGGAGCGGGGTTTACCGGATAATGGCGCGTTTGATTTTTTACGACCCAACCTCAAGGGTAACCGAATGAAGATTGAAGACAAGAAACGCGTGCTGCGCGAAATGGTGTTGCACCGCCGTTTTGAAGAGCGCTGCTACCAGGCCTATATCGAACGCAAGATCGGCGGCTTCCTCCACCTCTATCCCGGCCAGGAAGCGTGCTGCAACGGCGTGATGGAAGCGGCGCGTCCCGGCCATGATTACGTCATCACGGGTTACCGCGACCACGTCCACGCAATCAAGTGCGGCGCCGATCCGAAGGAAGTGATGGCCGAGCTGTACGGCAAGGAAACCGGTTCCTCGAAGGGTCGCGGCGGCTCGATGCATATTTTCGATGCCGACAAGCGCTTCATGGGCGGCTATGCACTGGTGGGCGGCCCCTTCCCGCTGGCAGCCGGCATCGCCAAGGCGATCCAGCTGAAGGGCGGCGACGAGATCGCCATCTGCTTCCTCGGCGACGCCGCCAACAACCAGGGCGTGTTCCACGAGACGCTGAACATGGCCGCGCTGTGGAAGCTGCCGGTGCTGTTCGTCTGCGAAAACAACCTGTACGGCATCGGCACCTCGATCGAGCGCTCCACCGCCGTGATCCACCAGCACAAGCGCGTGGCCGGCTACAACATCCCGGCTGACGAATGCGACGGCCAGGACATCGAAGTCGTCTACGAGCACGCGCGCAAGGCAGTCGACCACGTGCGTTCCGGCAACGGCCCCTTCTTCCTCGAACTGATGACCTACCGCTATCGCGGCCACTCGATGTCCGACTCCCGCGGCTACCGCTCGCGTGAGGAAGAAGAACTGTGGAAGCAGCGCGACCCCATCTTCATCCTGCGCGACCGCCTGATCAAGGAAGGCGCCCTGACCATGGCCGAGTTCGAGGCGCTGGAAAAGGAAACCGACGCCTACATCGAAAACGAAGTCATCAAGTTCTCCGAAGAGTCGCCCGAACCGCGCGTCGAGGACCTCGAAAAATACGTTTTCGCCGATCGCGAAACCCAGCTCCCGTGGCTCACGGGCAAAGCCGCTTAAGGTTTAAGGAAAAGACAGCATGGCAAACATCATGTACTGGGAAGCGATTCAGCGCGCCCACGACGAAGAAATGGCACGCGACCCCCTGGTCATCTGCATGGGCGAGGACATCGGCGTGGCCGGCGGCACCTATAAGGCGACCAAGGGCCTGTACGAAAAATACGGCCCGCTGCGCGTGATGGACACGCCGATTTCCGAAGGCGGCTTCACAGGCCTCGGCATCGGCGCCTCCTTCCTCGGCGTCCGTCCCATCATCGAAATCATGTCGGTCAACTTCGCCTGGCTGGCGATGGACCAGATGTTCAACTCCGCCGCCAAGGTACGCTACATGTCCGGCGGCCAGCTCACGGCCCCGTGCGTGTTCCGCTCCGCCGGCGGCGCGGCGCACCAGCTCGGCGCGCAGCACTCGGCGCGCATGGAAAAAGTGTTCATGGGCATCGCCGGCCTGCGCGTGGTGACGCCGTCCAACCCCAAGCAGGCCTATGGTCTCTTGAAATCGGCGATCCGCTGCGACGACCCCGTGTTCATCAACGAACACGAACTCATGTACAACATGAAGGGCGAAGTACCGGACGCGGAATACTTCCACCCGCTGGAAGGCTCGGAAGTTGCGCGTTCCGGCACCGACGTGACCCTGTTTGGCTACAACATTTCGGTGCACTGGTGCCTGAAGGCTGCCGAAATCCTCGACAAGCAGTACGGCATCTCGGCTGAAGTCGTCGACCTCTATTCGCTGTCGCCGCTGGATCGCGAAGGCATCCGGAAGTCGGTCAGCAAGACCCACCGCGCCGTCATCGCCGAAGAAGACGAAGCGCCGGTCGGCGTCGGCTCCGAAGTGATCGCCATCATCAACGAAGAATGCTTCTTCGAACTGGACGCCGCCCCGGTGCGCGTCCACTCGGCACTGGTGCCGCAGCCCTACAACCACACGCTGGAAAAAGCGGCGATCCCGGATCACGAGGATGTGGTGAAGGCCGTTCTGAAGATTTTTGGTAAGGCGTAAGGCGTGAGGGGGAAGGCGCGCCTGCGCTTTCCCCAGTTCACACCTTCCCCCTAACCTTCACGGAAAGAAATATGTCCCAACATTACGCCATCACGATGCCGCAGCTCTCGGACACCATGACCGAGGGCGTGGTCGTCACCTGGGAAAAGCAGCCCGGCGACCGCGTCGAGCGCGGCGATATCGTCGCCACGGTCGAGACCGACAAGGCCATCATGGACGTCGAAGTGTTCAAGGCTGGCTATCTGGCCGGTCCGCTGGCTGACGTCGGCGCGACTATCGCCGTCGGCGCCGCACTCGGCTACATCACCGACACCGCAGGCGACGTGGCAATTGCCGCCGACGAAGTGGTGGCGGAACAGGCCCAGACCGAGATGATCCCGCACCACGCCGGCACGCCGATCGTCATGCCGCAGCTGTCGGACACCATGACCGAAGGCGTCGTCGTCACCTGGGAAAAACAGCCGGGTGACGTCATCAAGCGCGGCGACATCGTCGCCACGGTGGAAACCGACAAGGCCATCATGGATGTCGAAGTGTTCCAGGACGGTTTCCTCTCCGGCCCCATTGCCGACGTGGGCAGCGTGGTCGAGGTCGGCCACCCGATGGGCTTCATCGTCGACGACGCCTCCAAGGCCAACGACACCGGCGTGACGATTTCCGCCGACCACAAGGTCAAGGACCTGCACAAGGTCGCGCCGCATGCGGCCGACAAACCGGCGCACATCCCCATGCCCAAGGCCGCGCCGGCGCAGATTTCCGCCGAAGGCACCCTGCCCCCGGTGGCGCGTCCGTCGGGCCGCCAGGCCAGCCCCTACGCGCGCAAGGTCGCGGCGCAGCTGGGCGTGAACCTCACCGGTCTGGCCGGCACCGGTCCGTCGGGCGTCATCGTCGCCGCCGACGTGGCGCGTGCGCGTCCGTCGATGCAGGAAGTCGCGCACTCGCTGCCGCAGGTCGACGTGCCGGGCCAGGGTCGCAAGATGACCTCCATGGAAAAGGCCGTGAGCCACGCGATGACCGCATCGCTCACGCTGCCGACCTTCAACGTCACGATGAACATCAACACCGCCGCACTGACCGCCGCCGCCAAGGCGAAGAAGGTCTCGGTGACGGTGGCGATCGCCAAGGCCTGCTCGGTCGCGATGGCGAAATTCCCGCGCATGAACTGGGCCTACCAGCCGGTCGACAAGCTGGTCGAACGCGACAACCACGACTTCGGCGTCGCCGTGATGTCGAACGACGGCGGCCTGGTGGTGCCGATTCTGCACGGCATCGAGAAGAAGCCGCTGGAGGCGCTGCAAAGCGACTGGACCGGCCTGGTCGAGCGCGCACGCGTGCGCAAGCTCGCACCGGCCGAATATTCCAACCCCACCTTCACCATTTCCAACATGGGCATGCTGGGCGTGTCGCACTTCACCGCGATCCCCACCCCCGGCATCGCCGCGATCCTGGCGATCGCCGCCAACGGGCCGCAGGGCACGCCCTTCACCATCACCGGTGACCACCGCGTGCTGAACGGCGCCGACGTCGCGCTGTATCTCGCCACGCTGAAGCAGGTCATCGAGGCGCCCGACTCCTGGCTGGGCGCGGGCGGCGCGGCGGCTGAAGCCGTTGCCGGCACCGCCGCGACCACCACCGCACCGGTCTCCCCGATCCCCGAAGGCAACTGGGACTTCCCGGTGG
>JAABQU010000276.1 GCA_011391285.1 Thiobacillus sp. | reverse complement strand
TGTCGCGCGAGCCCTACGGCATGTTCCTGGTGACCGGACCCACCGGCTCGGGCAAGACCACCACGCTGTACGCGGCGATCTCCGAGATCAACACCGGACAGGACAAGATCATCACCATCGAGGACCCGGTCGAATACCAGTTGCCCGGCATCCTGCAGATCCCGGTCAACGAGAAGAAGGGCCTGACCTTTGCACGCGGCCTGCGTTCGATCCTGCGCCACGACCCGGACAAGATCATGGTGGGCGAAATCCGCGACGCCGAGACGGCGCAGATCGCGGTGCAGTCGGCGCTCACCGGCCATTTGGTATTCACGACCGTGCACGCCAACAACGTGTTCGACGTCATCGGCCGCTTCATGCACATGGGGGTCGATCCCTACAGTTTCGTCTCGGCCTTGAACGGCATCCTCGCCCAGCGCCTGGTGCGGGTGAACTGCCCGCAGTGCGCCGAGGCGGTGATGCCATCGCCGCAGTTGCTGGCGGATTCCGGCATCTCCCCCGCGGCTGCGTCGGGCTACAGCTTCCGCGCCGGCAAGGGCTGCGGACATTGCCGCGGCAGCGGCTTCAAGGGGCGCCGCGCGATTCCAGAAATGATGGTGCTGAACGACGAGATCCGTGAACTGATCAGCACGCGCGCGCCGATCCGCCAGGTGAAGGAAGCCGCCGCCCGCGCCGGCGTGCGCACCCTGCGCGAATCCGCGCTCGATCTGGTGCGCCAGGGCGTGACCACGCTGGAGGAAGTGAACCGTGTCACTTTTGTCGCCTAAGTTGCGCATCGCGTTGACACCCGCCCGGGTCGCCCTGGCGTCCGGAAGCGACTATCGCGAGGCGACGGTGGCGGCGCCGGGCTGGGCCGGGGCGCTGGAAGCGCTGTCCGGACTGCTCGCCGGTTCCAATCTGCGCGGACGGGCAAGCGTGATCCTGTCCCACCATTTCAGCCCGGTGCATCTGTTGCCGTCGCCGCCGGTGGCCTTGAAGCCTTTGGAAATGCAGGGCTGGATTCGCGACACGCTGGCGCGGCAGTTCGGCGAAGCCGGGCGCGACTGGCAGGTGAGCTGGCAGGCCGAACCGCCGGGCGAGCCTTTTCTCGCCAGCAGCTTCGAGCCGGCGCATCTGGCCGAACTGGAAGGCGTGCTGCGCGCAGCTTCGATCCGGCCGACCGAGGTGCAGCCGTGGCTGTCCGTGGCGTGGAACCGCCAGCGCTCGCATCTCGCCCACGGGCAGGCCTGGTATGCACTGGCCGAACCCGGCCGACTGACGCTGCTGCGGCTGGACGACGGCCGCGTGCGCAGCCTGCGAGCCGCGCCCATTCAGGACGACGCGCTTGCTGCACTGTCCGATCTGCTGACGCGGGAATCCCTCCTGGCTGGCGAGGACGCGCCGGCGCCGATCTGGATCGACAGCGCCGCGCTGCGTGAGAACTGGAAGGAACTCGGCGGGCGCAACGTGCATGCGCTGCCGCCCGGACGCGAGGCGCTGAGCGCCTTCTTGGGGAACTGACATGCGCCGCCTGAAACTGGATTTCCTGCATCCCTTTCCGCGTCCGCACTGGGCGGCCTGGCTGCTGCTGGCTGCAGGTCTGGCGCTGGCTGCGTGGGTTGGCTGGCAGGACCAGCAGGTTGCGCGCGCGCTGGCTGTGGCGACCGCCGAGTCGCCGGCGCCGCGTACGCCGGCTGTGCCCCGGCGTGCCGCCCGCGCGACGCCGGGCGACGCGCAAGCCGGCGCTGCAGAATCGGCGCAGGCACAACTGGCGACGCCCTGGGGTGAACTGTTCGGGCGGCTGGAACGCAACCGTCCCGGCCGCATTGCCCTGCTGTCGATGGACGCCGACGCGCGCAAGACGGATGTGACACTCACTGCCGAGGCGCGCAGCGTCAAGGACATGCTGGCGTGGATCGAGCAGCTCAAGGGCGAGGCCGGATTCCACAGTGTAACGCTGGCCAGCCATGCCGTGCAGGACGCCGATCCCGAGCGGCCGATTCGCTTTGTGCTGCGGCTGGGGTGGAAACGCTGATGGCGCGCCCGCTGGATAACGTGTGGTTCTACTTTGGGCGTCTCGGCTGGGCAGGGGCGGTCGGGGCTGCGCTGATCGTCGGCAGCCTGGCTTATGACGCGATCGTGGTGCGGCCGCGCGAGGCGGCGCTGGAAGCCCAGTTGAGCCGCAACGAACAGGCGCGCCTCGCCGCCGAAGCTCTGCGCGCAGCGGCGACGGCCGAGGCCGATGCCGGGGTGGCGGGACAGCCGGCCCTGGCGCCGGCCGCCGCGGCCGCGCTGCGCCGGCTGTTCGATGCCGCCAGCGGTGCCGGAGTGGAACTGGCGCAGGGCGAATACCGGCTGACCGAAATAAAGGATGCCCATCTGCGCCGCTATCAGGTGTCGCTGCCGGTCGCCGGAGGTTATCCGGAAATACGCGCGTTTGTGGCGCGGGCCTTGAACGCCGACCCGGCGCTGGCGCTCACCGCGATCCAGTTGCGCCGCGAACGCATCGAAAGCACCGATCTCGAAGCGCAACTCAATTTCACCCTCTATCTGGAGTCCGGGGCATGAATACGCGCCAGCGTTGGCTAGCCGTGGCTCTGGTGGCCGTCCTCGTGGCGTCTTTCTGGCCGGCCAGCGAGGATACCGTCGAAGTGGTGGAGCGCAGCCGGCCGTCGCCTGACGTGCCGGCCGCCACGCCCAAGGCGACCGAACCCGGGGCCGCGGCCCGCCCGACTGGCCCCGTCGCGTCTGCCGAACGCCTGCCGCGCATGAAGGCCGACCTGTTTCCGCGCCAGACCTGGGTGCCGCCGCCCAAGCCCGTTGTTCGACCTCCGCCGCCGCCGCCGAGTCCGCCGCCCCTGCCGTTCAAGTACCTGGGGCGCTGGGTCGAGGACGGCCGCCTGACCGTGTTCCTGATGCAGGGCGAACAACCCATCCCCGTCAAACAGGGGGAGGTGCTGTCGGGCAACTGGCGGGTGGACGAAATCACGGCGAGGTCGGTGGTCTTCACCTACCTGCCTCTTGATATGCAATCGACTTTGGGAATCACGCCATGAACAAGGCTTTATTGACTGTCACGATCGCCCTGGCACTTGCCGGCTGCGCAAGCGATGCGGCGTACCGCGAAGGTGAACGCCTGCTGGCCGAGGGGCAGACCGAAGCGGGGCTGGCCCAGTTGGAACAGGCTGTGAGGGACGAACCAAAAAATGTGCAGTTCCGCACCGCTTACATCCAGGCGCGTGAAGCGCAACTGGTTCGCCTGTTTGCCGAGGCGGACGCGGCCATGCAGGCAGGGCGCGACGATGTGGCCGAGGCGCGCTATCGCGATGCCCTCCAGCTGGATGCCAAAAATCCCCGCGCGCGCGCCGGGCTGGTGACGATCGCGACCTTGCGCAGCAATCGTGCGTTGCTGAAGGACGCGGGCAATGCCCTGAAGCAAGGCGAGGCGGAAAAGGCGCGCAACCTGTTGCGCACCGTGCTGGCCCGCGAACCGGCCAATGCCGATGCGCTGGCGCTGATGAAGCAGGCAGAGGAAAAAATCGGCAAGCCTCGTGGTGCGGAATCGCCCAAGCTGGCCGAGATCTACCGGCGCCCGGTGACGCTGCAGTTTCGCGATGCCCCCATTCGCAGCATCTTCGATGCGCTGTCGCGGCAGTCGGGCCTCAATTTCGTGTTCGACAAGGATGTGCGTACCGACGCCCGCCTGACCATTTTCGCCAGCGACACGCCCATCGTGGATGCCCTGGACATGCTGCTGAAGACCGGGCAACTGGCGAGGAAGGTGCTGAGCGAAAACACGCTGCTGATCTATCCCGCATTGCCTGCCAAGCTGAGGGAATACCAGGAGCTGGTGGTGAAGGGCTTCTTCCTCTCCAATACCGACGTCAAGCAGGTGGTGAACCTGGTCCGCAGCATGGCGAAGACCCGCGACGTCTACATCGACGAGAAGTTGAACCTGCTGGTGATCCGCGACACGCCGGAGGCCGTGCGGCTGGTGGAAAAACTGGTGCTGCTGGCCGATCGCCCCGAGCCGGAAGTGATGCTGGAAGTCGAGATTCTGGAAGTGAAGCGCACCCGTCTGCAGGAGTTGGGTCTCCAGTATCCGAACCAGTTCACGGTGCTGACGCCGGAAATAATCCCCGGGACCACGCTGATCGACGGCGTCCTGGTGACGGATCCCACGGCGCGCAGCGTGCTCACGATCGAGTCGCTGAAAAACATCACCAGCAGCGACATCGCGGTGTCGCCCAACCCCGTGCTCAACGTGCGCAAGGATACCGGCGACGTCAGCATCCTGGCCAACCCGCGCATTCGCGTGAAGAACAAGGAGAAGGCAAAGATCCACATTGGCGACAAGGTGCCGGTGATCACCTCCAACGTGACCTCGACCGGCGTCACCTCCGAGTCGGTGTCCTACCTCGACGTCGGCATCAAGGTCGACTTTGAGCCGCAGGTTTATCTCGAGGGTGAAGTCGGCATCAAGGTGGGGCTGGAGGTGTCCAACATCGTGCAGCAGGTCAAGACCAACACCGGCACCCTGGTCTACCAGCTGGGCAGCCGCAACGCCAACACCGTGCTGCGCCTGAAGGACGGCGAAACCCAGGTGCTGGCCGGCCTGATCGCCGACGAAGAGCGCACCGGCGCCAGCAAGGTACCGGGACTGGGCGACCTGCCGCTGCTTGGCCGGCTGTTCGCCAACCAGCGCGATGAACTCAACAAGACCGAAATCGTGCTGCTGGTCACCCCGCGCATCATCCGCAGCCTCGAGCGGCCGGAACTGGCGCAATCGGAATTCTTTGGCGGCACTGAAAGCGCCGCGTCCGATCAGTCGATGCAGTTGCGTTCGATCCCCGGCGCCGCGCCCCGGAGCCGGCGGCCGAGCGCCGTCTTGGCGCCGGTTGAAGAAGAGCCGGTTGAAACGGAGCCGATTGTCGAAGGACAGTCGCCGGTTGAAGGCGTGCCGGTGGACGTGCCCGCGGTGCCCCCGCCCCAGCCGCAGCCGCAGCCTGAACCGGCGCAATGAGCCGAAACCCATGGGCCCGCCAGCCCGGTTTCACGCTGATCGAACTGGTCATCACGGTGGCCATCGTTGGTGTGCTCGCGCTGCTGGCGTCTCCGCTGATGGAAGTCACGGCGCAGCGCCAGAAGGAGGCGGAGTTGCGCCTGGCGCTGCGGCAGATCCGCACGGCCATCGATGCCTACCATCAGGCCGTTCAGGAAAAGCGCATCGAATCGCCGGCCGATGCCTCGGGCTACCCGCCCGATCTGGATATCCTGGTGACAGGGGTGGCGGACATCACCAAGCCGGACCGCCCCAAAATCTACTTCCTGCGGCGGCTGCCGCGCGACCCCATGAACCCAGATTCCACCCTTTCGGCCGCCGAAACCTGGGGTACGCGCAGCTACGCCAGCCCGCCGGAGGCGCCCACCGCGGGCGAGGATGTGTACGACGTGTATTCGGTGTCCGATGGCGTGGGGCTGAACGGCGTGCCCTACCGGGAGCTGTAGCATGAAGCGTGGATTGCGCCTGACGCGCGGCTTTACCCTGATCGAACTGCTGGTGGTGCTGGCCATCATCGCCACCCTGCTGACCCTGGCCGTCCCGCGCTATTTCCAGCATGTGGAGCGCTCGAAGGAAGCGGTGCTGCGCGAAAATCTGGCGACGGTGCGCGACGCCATCGACCAGTATCACGCCGATGTCGGCACCTGGCCGCCGACCCTGGAAAGCCTGGCCGAAAAGCGCTACATGCGGTCGGTTCCGGTCGACCCGATCACCGAGCAGGCGGACACCTGGCAGATCGTTCCGCCGCCGGATGGCGAAGCCGGCGTCTACGATATCCGAAGCGGCGCCGAGGGAATCGGACTTGATGGACAGGCCTACTCCGACTGGTAAAGGCATGCACGGCACGTGGCAGGGCGGTTTCACCCTGCTGGGCCTGCTGTTCCTGGTGGCAGGCCTGGGGGTCGGCATGGCGGCACTGGGAACGATGTGGCACAGCGCCGTCCAGCGCGAGAAGGAGCGCGACCTGCTGTTCGCCGGCGACCAGTACAGCCAGGCCATCGAGTCCTTCTGGTCCGTGCCGCTGCCGGTGGGAACGCCCAGGCGGCTGCCGAAAAACTTCGCCGAATTGCTCGCCGATCCGCGCTTCCCTGACACCGTCCGGCATCTGCGCCGGGTTTACCGCGATCCGATGACCGGAAGCGACGAGTGGGGGCTGCTGAAAGGACCCGACGGCGGCATTGCGGGGGTCTATAGCCTGTCGGAAGGCACGCCATTCAAGCGTGCGAACTTTCCATCGGCCTATGCGCCGTTTGCCGAGGCGCAAACCTATCGCGACTGGGTGTTCCGCTTCGACGTCGAAAAAGCCGAGCGGGATGCCGCGCAGGCGGCGAAGGCTGCTGCACCTGCAGGCGCCCCGGCCCGACCGGCGACCCCGCTCACTCAAGCCGCCCCGGCATCCGCCCCACCACAATGACGGGCTGAGCGGCCGAGGGCCGGTTCGGTGTTCGTTCGCGGCGGATCGGCCGCATCCCGGTGCAGCGTGTTGGTGCCCCGGGGCGAGCGTCGTCGAGTTAGGCCGTTCAATTGGACGTGGCTAACGGTGACAGTTGATTTCGCCATCGTCTTCCCTGCCGGAGGCAAAAAAACACCCGCCGTGGGAAACGAGGCGGGTGCTTGGGGGGTGTCCACCCTGAGGCGGACAAGAGCGGATTCAGGGCTGAAGATTTTCCTGAAGACGAATCTGCTCCTGGGTGCGTTGCTGGAACGGGGCTTCACCGCCGGAACCGGAGCCATCCTTCAACTGCTGACGCGTGCGTTCCTGTTCGCGTACACGCTCGCGCTCTTTCAGCGCAGCGTCGCTGGAAGAATGCTGTGCGCCTTGGCCGGCTCCGGCCCTCTGGCCCTGGTTCATGCTGCCGCTACCGCTTCCGGAACCCATGCCCTGGCCGGAACCGCCCATGCCGGAACCGCCCATGCCGCCACCACCGCCGTCGCCGCCACCACCGCCGTCGCCGCCGCCGCCGCCACCGCCACCGCCACCGCCACCTTTTGCCATCGCAACGCCACTTCCCAGTGCAGCAACCAGAATCGAAATCATCAGCATATTCTTGCGCATCATGTGCTCCTTCTCATGTGAAAACGGATAAACCAAACTACGCCTTCAGCATATTCCCCGCCTCAAGCAGGCGTATTTCGCGATTGCGTCAGTGTGTGACCGAATGTGACCTGGGCGGATTTGCCAACGGTTGGATGTACGGCCCGTGAGTACGGGTGAGGCGGGCAGGTCACCATGGGGCTGAAAAGCAAAAAAACAATAAGGGACCCGATTGTCTTGATTGCTTTTGATGCCTAGAATTGAATTGTGAAAATCGGTGGAATGGGTGGGTGCTGAAGCCCGTTTTCCCTGATGTGAATCGGGTATGGATGAGCGGGGGGCCGGCCGGGATCAGTGGCGTATCCAAGGGTGGGGCAGGTGGTCGATCAAAGAAAAAATCACTCGGCGAGTTTGAGCTGAATGAACAAGGGGGAGCGGGGAAAAATGGACTCGGAAAAGAAGGTGAAAATGACTGACAGGCTGCGCAAGTTTTCGCCCCTGTTGCTGATCGCCGTGGGCTTGGGTGTGGGGGTGCTTTCAGTGATGGCCTTCGAGCAGACGATGCACTACACCAGCCAGGATGCGTTCTGCATGACTTGCCACCAGGACAATGCCGGCAAGGAGTGGATGCAGTCCGTTCATTACAAGAATCCGCAGGGCGTCGTGGTGAGTTGCGCGTCCTGTCACATCCCGCAGGACTTTGTTCCGAAGATGGTCGTCAAGGTTGGGGCGGTCAAGGATCTTGTAGGGTTTGTGCAGGGGAAAATCAGCACGCCGGAGAAATACGAGGCCTTGCGGATGGAAATGGCGCAACACGAGTGGGCCAGGCTGAAAGCCAATGGCGCGAAGGAGTGTCGCCAGTGCCACAAGCTCGAGGCGATGGATAACCCCGACATGCCGTTTGTTAGGGATGAGCACGACGCTGCGCTCAAGAGCGGGCAGATTTGCACCGATTGCCACCAGGGCGTGGCGCATACACCGCCGGCCAAGGCGAGCGTGGCCCATCTCCCGTGAGGGATGCATGAAATAACCGTCCTTGATTTGGGTTGTCAGTTCAGACATTTGGGGGATTTATGCAATCGCATTTCAAGCAGGCTCTGGTTCTTGTTTCACTGGCGCTGTTCGCGGTGGGCGCGCACGCCAATCCGGCTCTGGCCAAAAAGAAGGGGTGTGCGAGTTGCCATGGGGGTGTAGTGGGGGTGAATGTCAGGACGCCTGCGGCGGGTATGCCTCAGCCTCCTTCTTTCTACAATCTGTACAGCAAATTCAATGGGGAGCAGGAGCCTGAAGCCAAGATGTTGGCTGCCTGGATGGGGAATGCCAAGCACCCGAAAATGTCCGTCAACGCCAGCGAACAAAAGGCGCTGGTGAAGTTTTACCTCAGCAACGAACCGGTCGAGGCATCGGGAAAAAGAGTGATGCCGCCCGAAACGTCCGGGCAGGCCAAGTAATACCCCTGGTTTTCAGAACGACAGGGAAAGCATGAAGTTCCGGTTCGGATGCGTGGCGCGGAGACGTTTTGTGGCGGACGAAGATAAGGTGTTTTCGAAGGGGGAGGGAACGGCATGCTGAAGAAACCACGGCTCATGCCCGGCATCGAGGTGTTTGCGGCTGTGCTGCTGTCATTCGCAGCAAGCTTCTTCCCGGGCGCTGCGCTTGCCAGTACGGCCGATCATAGCCAGTTCAAGGGCCTGCAGCAGGATTTTGATTCCGGATCGGCGGTCACCAAAGCCTGCCTGGAGTGCCATGCCAAGGCTGCAGACGAGGTGATGGCGTCAAAACACTGGACCTGGGAGTTTGACGATCCGCATTCGAAAAAGAAGCTGGGCAAGAAGAACGTGCTGACGTCCTTCTCGCTGGGGATACAAAGCAATAACCCGGTATGCAATGCGTGCCATGTGGGCTATGGCTGGAAGGACAACAACTTCGATTTCACTGCGAAGGAAAATGTCGACTGCCTGGTTTGCCATGACACCACGGGCGCTTATCGCAAAGGCACAGGCATGGCCGGGCACCCGCCGGTCGTGGCGATGGAAGTGCCGCCGGGCTCGGGCAACATCGTCAAACCCGTCGACCTGAAGCATGTGGCCCAGAATGTGGGCAAGTCCAGCCGCGACACGTGTGGTAACTGCCACTTCCATGGCGGCGGCGGCGATGGCGTGAAACACGGCGATCTGGATAGCTCGCTGGCCGCCCCCGAGAAGGATGTGGATGTCCACATGGATTCGCTGGGCCTGGACTTCACCTGTTCTGAATGCCACCAGACCACGGATCACCAGGTTTCAGGCAGCCGCTACGCACTCACTGCGAAAGATGACCAGGGCGCGCTGATGCGCGGCAGAAAAGAGGATCGGAATGCGGCGACCTGCCAGTCCTGCCATGGCAATACGCCCCACAAGGTGACGCGACTCAACCGTCATGCCGACACGCTGGCCTGCCAGACGTGCCACATTCCGCGATTCGCCCGCGGAGGCGTCGCGACCAAGGTGACCTGGGATTGGTCTGCGGCAGGCGAGACGGATCTGGATGGGCAGCCGCTCACCCTGAAGGATGACAACGGCCATGTCATCTACGACGCCAAGAAAGGCCGTTTCACCTACGGTGAAAACGTGGTGCCTAGCTATTTCTGGTTCAACGGAAAAGTCAGCCACTTGACCGTGTCGGACAAGATCGACCCCACGCAGCCGGTTCCGCTGAACCGGTTCGAGGGGGCGCCGGACGATGGCGAGTCCCGGATCTGGCCGTTCAAGGTCATGCGCGCCATGCAACCTTACGATCAGGTCCATCTGACCATGCTGAAAGCCCATACGACCGGTAACGACGAGGATTCCTACGGGACGGGTTTCGACTGGAATAAAGCCATCGCTCGGGGCATGAAGGATGCGGGCCATCCTTTCTCCGGGCAATTCGGCTTTGTCAAAACCGAGATGTCGTGGCCCATCACGCACATGGTGGCGCCCAAGGAGCAATCACTGAAATGCGTGGAGTGCCACGGCACACAAAGCCGGCTGGCCGGTGTGCCCGGAATTCATATCCCCGGCCATCATCCCCATGAATGGCTGGACAAACTGGGGTGGCCCCTTGCCGGGTTGTCAGTGCTGGGCGTGATGGTGCATGGCGCTGGCCGCGCCTTCGCCCATCGGAAAGGAGCGCGCAAATGAGCGAGCGAATTTATGTCTTCCCCTTGTTCGAACGCTTCTGGCATTGGGCGCAGGCGATCCTGATCATGCTGTTGCTGCTCACCGGATTCGAAATCCATGGCACGTACAGCCTGCTTGGGTTTGAACAGGCCGTCCGGATTCACACCGTCCTTGCGTGGACGCTGGTCGGGCTTTGGGTGTTTGCCATTTTCTGGCACTTCACCACCGGCGAGTGGAAGCAATACATCCCGACGCTGACGAAAGTGGATGCC
>JAABQU010000275.1 GCA_011391285.1 Thiobacillus sp. | reverse complement strand
GTCACGCTGTCCAAAATCGGCGGCAAGGGCTTGTTTGTCAAGGAGCTCGAGGTGGCGCTGGAGGCGGGTCAGGCCGATCTGGCAGTGCATTCGATGAAGGACGTGCCGATGGAGCTGCCGCCGGGGTTCGAGCTGGCCGTGATCGGCGAGCGCGAGGATCCGCGCGATGCCTTCGTATCGAACCGTTTCGAGCGCCTGTCGGATCTGCCGCCCGGCAGCGTGGTCGGCACGTCCAGCCTGCGCCGTGAAGCGCAGTTGCGCGCACGTTACCCGCACCTGTCGGTGAAGCCGCTGCGCGGCAACGTCGGCACGCGACTGAAAAAACTCGACGAAGGCCAGTTCGACGCGATCCTGCTCGCCGCTGCCGGCTTGAAGCGGCTCGGCCTGGGCGATCGCATCAGGAGCCTGCTCAGTGTGGAGGACAGCATTCCGGCCGCTGGCCAGGGCGCGCTCGGAATCGAGATCCGCAGCGGCAACCGCGAGGTGGCGGCCATGCTGGCCACACTCAATCACCCCGAGACGGCGGCGTGCGTGCGCGCCGAGCGCCAGGTCAGCCGGGCACTCGGGGGCAGTTGCCAGGTACCCTTAGGCGCGCATGCGGTCCTGCAGGACAAGCGGCTGGTGCTGAACGGCTTCGTGGCGAATCCGGATGGCAGCGGCTTCATCCATGATCGAGCCGAAGGCGACGCGGCCA
The DNA here is from genome assembly GCA_011391285.1 of Thiobacillus sp. The sequence continues at coordinate 9,875 of JAABQU010000275.1, read as the reverse complement.
ACCCCGAGGCGGTCGGCCAGGCGCTCGCCGACAAGCTCCTGGCACAGGGCGCGCGCGCCATTCTGGACGCCCTGCCGGCGGCATGACCCACGCGCTGGCCGGACGCACCGTGCTGGTAACGCGGCCCGCCCACCAGGCGGCCGCACTGGCCCAGGCGATCCAGGCGGAGGGCGGCGAAGCGCTGTTGTTTCCTGCACTCGTCATCGAGGCGATGCCTGCGGACGAGCTGGCCGTATCGCTGGCGCAGCTCAAGGGGGCCGACATTGCAATCTTCATCAGCCCCAATGCCGCGCAATTCGGCATGGCGGCGATCCGCCCGGCCGGCAGCCTGCCGGCCTCGGTGTCGGTTTTTGCAGTGGGTCCGGGCACGGAGCGTGCCTTGCAGCAACAAGGCGTCAGCGGTGTCGTCACGCCGGCGGGCCAGGACAGCGAGGCGCTACTGGCGCTGCCCCAGCTGGCGGATGTGGCCGGCAAGCGGGTGGTGATCGTGCGCGGCGTCGGCGGCCGCGCGCTGCTGGCCGACACGCTCGCCGCGCGCGGGGCGCAGGTGGGGTTCATGGAATGCTACAGGCGCGTACGGCCGCAGGCCGATGCCGCGCCCCTGCTGGCGCGCTGGGCGACAGGGCGGATCGACGCGGTGACCGTCACCAGTGCGGAAACCCTGCATAACCTGGCGGCGCTGCTGGGTGAGCCTGGGATTCCGCTGTTATCGAACACCCCGCTTTTCGCCCCACATGAGAAAATCGCCGAAGCAGCCCGCCGCTTCGGCATTGCACATGTGATCGCCACGCCGGGTGGCGATGCAGGCCTGGTAGCGGGCCTGATTAACTGGTTCAGGAACAAGCCATGAATGACACCCCAGAAACCTCCGTCCCGCAGCCCGCAGTGCCGCCTGTCCAGGTGCGGCATCCTGTTTCGCCGGTGGCGCTGGTTGCGTTGCTGTTCGCTGCGCTGGCGATGGCTGCCGCAGCCTGGTCGTGGTCCGACAGCCGCGAACGCATTCGGGACCTGAAGACCGAGCTGGGGCGTCTTCTTGCCGAAACCGGCAAGGAGACCAGCGAAACCCGTCTTCTGGCGCGCAATGCCGACGACGCGATGCGGCAGGTCAGCGAGAAAGTCGCCCATATCGAAAACCAGATGGCGACCTCGCAGCAACAGCAGCTTTCGCTCGAGGCGCTCTACAAGGATCTGTCGCAAGGGCGCGACCAGTGGGCGCTGGCCGAGATCGAGCAGGTGCTGCTTACTGCCGCGCAACAATTGCAGCTGGCCGGCAACGTCAGGGCGGCGATCATTGCGCTGGAAGGCGCCGACACCCGTCTGCAAAAGCTGAACAAGCCGCAGTTCACTGCGTTGCGCCGTGCGATCGCGGCTGACCTCGCCAATCTGCGTGCGGTGCCCTCGCTCGACGAGGTGGGCGCCAGTGCGCGTATCGAGGCGCTGGTGGCACGCCATGCCAGCTGGCCGCTGGCAAGCGCGCAGGTTTCGGAAGCGGTTCCGGCGCAGCGTACCGGCAGTCGAACCACCGACATCGGTCAGGAACTGTGGACCGAGCTGAAGCGCCTGGTGCAGATCCGTCGCGTCGAGGGTAACGAAGCGGTGTTGCTGCCTCCCGACCAGGCGTACTTCCTGCGCGAGAACCTGCGCCTGCGCCTGCTGTCGGCACGGCTGGCGCTGCTGGCACAGGATCAGGCGGCATTCAAGGCGGACCTGCTTGCGGTGTCGGCGATGCTGGACCGTTACTTCAATACGCGCGACGCCGGCGTCACCTCCGCGCTCAAGGAGGTCAGGCGCCTGTCCGGCCTGCAGATCATCCAGGAACTGCCCGACATCAAGGCCAGCCTCGCCGCGCTCGAATCGACCAAGGGGAATCCGTAATGCGCTGGCTGATCTCGGTCCTCATCATCGCGGTGCTGGCCGTCGCGCTGGCGATGGCCGGCCGCTATGATCCCGGTTATGTGGTGCTGGTGTATCCGCCCTGGCGCATGGAGATCTCTTTCATCAGTTTTGTGCTGATTGTGGTCGGCTTGGTGGTGGGCGGGATCGTGCTGATGCGGCTGGCTGCGCTCACCCTCAGCCTGCCGAGCATTGTGCGCGAGCAGCGCGAACGGCGTGCCGCCAAAAAGCGGGATGAAAACTTTGTCGGCGGTCTCAAGGCTTATGCCGAATACCGCTATCAGGACGCGGAGCAATCGCTGGGACAATGGCAAGGCGACGAGACCCGGACCGGCCTGGCGCGCCTGCTCGCGGCCCGGGCCGCGCAGGAAATGCGCGCCGTTGCGCTGCGTGAGCGCCATCTGCAGGAAGCCAGGGATCACGGTGCCGAACTTGCCGCGCAGCTATTCGAGGCCGAGGCGCGCCTCGACGCCAAGGATGCGGCAGCGGCACTGGCGGCAATCCAGCGTGCCAAGGGCATTGCGCCGCAACACACGGCCCTGTTGCGGTTTGAGCTCAAGGCACGGCAGATGACGGGACAGTGGGACGAAGTCGACCGTCTGCTCGACGCGCTGATGCGCGGCAATGCGCTGGAGCCCGGTGTCGCCACCCAGAGCCGCCGCATCGCCTATACCGAAAACCTCAGGCGCCGCACCGAAGATGACCGTGGCCTGCTGGAATACTGGAAGAAAATTCCTGCCGAGTTCAGGCTTGATCCCTGGGTGGCGCGTGCCGCTGCACGTGCCTTCATGCAGCGCGGCGGCCATGACACCGCGCTCGACGTGCTCGAGGCCGCGCTGAATCGCGACTGGCACGAAGACCTGGTGGCACTGTATGGCGAGGCGCGTGGCAGCAATCCGGCGCGGCAGATCGAGCAGGCCGAGAAATGGCTGCACGTCCATCCGCGTGACGCCCAGTTGTTGCTGACTCTGGCGCAGCTGTGCAGCGTGCAGCAACTCTGGGGCAAGGCGCAAAGCTATCTGGAAGCCAGCCTTGCCATTGCACCGAGTGCAGAGGGCCATATTCGCATGGCCGAACTGAAGACCCAGAGCGGTCAGCCGGGCGAAGCCTGCAAGCAGTATCAAAAGGCGCTGGCACTGTGCCGCGCACAGGAAGCGGTCTAGGGCAAAACGACTCCGCCCTCAGGCGGCGGGCACGGTTTCGGCATCCGCCGCGTAAACGAAGGAATCGGCGAAGAATTCGCCTTCGGGCAGATTGCGGCTTTTCACCAGGCTGTCGCGGGCGCTGTCGACCATGACGGGCGCGCCGCAGGCATACACCTGGTAGCCCGACAGGTCGGAAAAATCGGCCAGCACGGCCTCGTGCACGTAGCCGGTGCGGCCCTGCCAGTGGTCACCCGGTTCGGGACGGGACAGCACCGGAATGAAGCTGAAATTCGGATGCTCGGCCAGCCATTGCTGCGGCAACTCGGCCATGTAAAGATCCTTCAGCGAACGCGCGCCCCAGTACAGCACCATCTCGCGGTCGGTATGTTCGGCGAAGGCGTGTTCCAGCATGCCCTTGATCGGCGCGAATCCGGTGCCGCCGGCGATGAAGATCATCGGCTTGTCCGAATCCTCGCGGATGAAGAAGCTGCCGAGCGGGCCTTTCAGGCGCAGGATGTCGCGCTCCTTCAGGGTGGAAAACACCTGTTCGGTAAACAGGCCGCCCGGCACATGGCGAATATGCAGTTCCAGCAGTGCGTCGTCGTGCGGCGGGTTGGCGAGCGAGTAGCTGCGGGACTTGCCGTCCTTCAGCTGGAAATCGATGTACTGGCCGGCAAGGAATTGCAGGCGTTCATTAGCAGGCAGCTTGATCAGGACCCGCATCACGTCGTCGGCGCGTTTTTCCAGCTTCTCCACGCGACACGGCAGGGTCTTCACCACGATGTCCTTCGCCGCGCCGATTTCCCTGGCTTCGATGACGAGGTCCGACAATGGCGTGGCACGGCAGAACAGTACGCGGCCCTGGATCTTTTCCTCATCCTTCAAAGCGGTGGGGGAATGGGCGCCGTAATCGACCTGGCCGGACAGTACCGTGCCCTTGCACGCGCCGCAGGCGCCATTGCGGCAGCCGTAGGGCAGCGCAAAGCCTTCGCGCAGGGCGGCTTCGAGGACGGTTTCGTCATCCTGAACGGTGAACTGGTGCCCGCTGGGCTGGATGGTGACCTGATGCGGCATGATGTGGGCTTAAAATGCATGAACAAACCACAGGATTATCACCTGATCGGACAGGGTTTTCACCCTTGCAAAGACAGGGTTACAGGCGGCGATGAAGAAGATCTTGATAGTGGGATTTGGCGACGTGGCCGAACGGCTGGTGAAACGGTATGCCGGGCAGGCCGAATTCATCGGCATGATCCGGCGGCCCGAACGTGCCGTCGAACTGCGCGCGCTCGGCGTGACGCCGCGTGTCGGCGACCTTGATGCCCCCGCGACGCTGAAGTACCTGCCTCGGGTTGACGGCGTGTTTCACTTTGCGCCGCCGCCGAATGAGGGCAAGACAGATCCGCGCACGGCGCATCTGCTGCATGCGCTGGCGCGGCGCGGCAAGCCGGGTGCACTGGTCTATATCAGCACCAGCGGGGTGTATGGCGACTGCGGCGGCAATTGGGTGGATGAAACGCGCCCGGTGGCGCCGGTGAATGGGCGCGCCGTGCGGCGGGTCGACGCCGAACGGCAATTGCGTCATTGGGGCGAGACGCAGCGGGTGCAGGTGACGATCCTGCGCGCGCCGGGCATTTATGCCGCCGATCGTCTGCCGCTGGAACGTATCCGGCGCGGCACGCCGGCGCTGGTTGCCGAGGACGACAGCTACACCAACCACATCCATGCCGACGATCTGGCGCGGCTGGCGTGGGCGGCGCTGTTCCGTGGCCGTTCGCAGCGCATCTACCATGCGGTGGATGCGCATCCACTGAAAATGGGCGACTGGTTCGACAGCTGCGCCGACGCTTTCGAACTGCCGCGCCCGCCCCGCGTCAAGCGCGCCGAAGCGGAGACGGTGTTGTCCGAGGCGCTGCTGTCCTTCCTGCGCGAGTCGCGCCAGTTGTCGAATGCGCGCACCACGCGTGAATTGCGGCTGAAATACCGCTACCCGACCTCCGACGACCTGCTGCGCGAGATCCGGCTGTCCCGCGGGCAGATGAAGTTGTTCTGATCAACGCAGCAAATCGTCCGGCTCGCGCTTGAACTCCCCATCAATCGTAGTGGGCGTCACGTTCGCGCCCTCCCCCCTCGAGGGAGCGGCTTGGGGAGAGGGGGGCGCGCCGTCATTCGCCGGGCTGAGCGGATCCGCTCTGCCTCGACCCCAGGTGCCGGGGATCAGTAGCAGCACCAGCGCGATGGCATCGCTGATGAAGCCCGGGAAGACAAGCAGGCCGCCGGCAAGCAGAATGCGCCCGCTGGCGAATAATGCGGCCAGGGGATGCGTGCCCGACTGCACCGAGAACAGCAGCCGCGCGCCCCAGGCGAGGCGCTCGGTGCGAACCAGCAGGATGCCGGCAACGGCCGCCAGCAGAAGCCAGAGCAGCACCCAGCCGCCGATGGCGCCGGCAACCCAGAAAATGCCGATCGCCTCCATCACCGGAAACGAAAGCAGCAGTAGCACAATCCAACCAAAGCGCATGACATGGAACCTTTGCTAATCTTGACGAATTTACCCGATGTCGCGACTGCCGAGAAACTGGCGCGAATCCTGATAGAGCACCGTGCGGCGGCGTGCGTGAACGTTTTGCCGGCGTGCCGCTCCATTTATCGTTGGCGCGGCACGGTGGAAATGGCGGACGAAATTCCGCTGCTGATCAAGACCACCGCGGCAAACTATCCGCTGGTTGAAGAAATTGTCCGCGCGCAGCATCCTTACGATGTGCCGGAACTGATTGCCGTACCGATTACACACGGACTGCCTGACTATCTCGCATGGCTGGCCACGGAGACTGAAAAGAATGAATAAATGGATGCGTTTACTCAAGCTGTTGCCGGTATTTTGGGGTGCACTGGCGCTTTTTCCAGTGGTGCATGCCGAAGAATTCCTTGACCCCGAAGTTGCCTTCAAGTTCACGGCACGCGCGCTCGACGCCAACACGCTGGAAGCACGTTGGCAGATCGCCGACGGCTATTACATGTACCGCGACAAATTCAGGTTCGAGGTGGACGGCGCCACGCTTGGCACGCCGCAACTGCCGGCCGGCAAGGTGAAGGACGACGAATTTTTCGGCAAGGTCGAAACCTATCGCAATGAAGTGCGCATCGCGCTACCGATCCAGCGTTCAGCGGGTGCCACGGCGGTCACGCTCAAAACTGTTTCCCAGGGTTGCGCCGATGCCGGGCTGTGCTACACCCCGATCAACGAAAGTGCCTCGGTCACGCTGCCCGTGCGGATTGCAGCGGCGGCCGGTACGGCCACGGCTGCACCCCCTGCGACGACATCTGCCCTGGAGGGGTTGCGCAGCCTGGCCGGCAACCTTGGCATGCCTAAGCTGCTGCCGCCCGACGAGGCCTTTCTCGTCAGCGCCACCATGCCTGATGCACAGAGGGTCAGGGTCGATTTCGCCCCGACGCCCGACACCTATCTCTACCGCGACAAACTCGTCTATGTCATCAAGTCGCCTGCCGACGTGAAGGTGGCAAGCGTTGACATCCCGGCGGGCGAGATCAAGGACGATCCCACCTTCGGTCGCACCGAGGTCTACCACCAGAACTTTGCCGCCAGCGTGACGCTGTCGCGCGCGCTGGCCGCCGGCGAGAAGCTGGTGCTGGAAGCGGGCTGGCAGGGCTGCAACGAGGCGGTCGGCATCTGCTATCCGCCGACCAGGCGGGAATTTTCCCTGGTATCGAGCGGTGGAGCCACCATGACAACGGCGGTTGCTGCCAGCGCCGATCCCGCAGAACCCGCCAGCGAATCCGACACGTCGCGCATCGAGCGCGTGCTGAAAGGCGGCAGTTTCTGGCCGGTGATCCTGACCTTCTTCGGACTCGGCCTGCTGCTGGCGCTGACCCCCTGCGTGTTCCCGATGATCCCCATCCTTTCCGGCATCATCGCCGGGCAGAAGAAAGACCTGACCAAGATGAGCGGCTTCCTGTTGTCGCTTGCCTATGTGCTGGGGATGGCGATCACCTATGCGCTCGCCGGCGTGGCGGCGGCGCTGTCCGGCACGCTGCTGTCGAATGCGCTGCAGAATCCGTGGGCACTCGGCATTGGCGCGGGCATCTTCGTATTGCTGGCGCTGTCGATGTTCGGTTTCTTCGAAATCCAGCTGCCGAGCTTCATCCAGAGCAAGTTCTCCGATGCGTCGAACAAGATGAAGGGCGGCAATTTTGTCGGCGTCTTCATCATGGGCGCACTCTCCGCCGTGATCCTCGGTCCCTGCGTGGCGCCGCCGCTGGCCGCCGCGCTTGCCTTCATCGCGCAGACCGGCAACACCACGCTTGGCGGTGTGGCGCTGTTCGTGCTGGCACTCGGCATGGGTGTGCCGCTGTTGCTGGTGGGACTGTCTGCCGGGGCGCTGCTGCCGCGCGCCGGCGGCTGGATGAACGCAGTGAAGTATTTCTTCGGCGTGATGATGCTGGCGATCGCCATCTACCTGATCTCGCCGGTCTTGCCGGGCTGGATCGGCATGCTGCTGTGGGCCATGCTGCTGATCGCCGCCGCAATCTACCTGCATGCGCTCGATCCGTTGCCGCCCCATGCAAACGGCTGGTCGCGCCTGTGGAAGGGGCTGGGCGTGGTGCTGCTGATCGGCGGCCTGGCAATCCTGCTCGGCATGCTGGCGGGCAGCCGCAACCTGCTGCAGCCGCTCGACGTGTTCAAGGGCGGCGCCGGCGGCGTGGCGATGGCGGCCGAGCAGAAGGGCCTGGCCTTCGAGAAAGTCAAGGACGTGGCCGAGCTCGACGCACGCCTGGCCGCAGCCAGGGCCGACGGCCGCGCAGTGATGCTCGATTTTTATGCCGACTGGTGCGTGTCGTGCAAGGAAATGGAAAGCTTCACCTTCAGCGATCCCAAGGTTCAGGCGCGGCTGGCGGACGTGGTGTTGCTGAAGGCCGACGTCACCGCCAACAGCGAGGCCGACAAGGCACTGCTGAAGCGCTTCGGGCTGTTCGGTCCGCCCGGCCTGATTTTCTGGAACCGTACCGGGGCGCAGTCGGACTACAAGGTGATCGGGTTCGAGAAGGCCGACAAGTTTATCGCCAGCATCGACGCCGCGCTGGGCAAATAGCGTTACCGCCGCAAATCAGGGCTGGCGCCGCAGCACTGCGATGGCGTCCAGCAGCGGTGTGACGACAGGCTCGATTTTGCGACGCATCAGCGATCCGATGGCGGTGGTCTTGAGGAAGATCGGCCGTACGCTGTCGGCGTCAGCCGCGGCCAGCGCGTCGAGCGCGTCGCAGTCCAGAGCGAATCGGGGTGCGGCGTCGAGCAGGGTCTGGCGTCCTGCTCGGCGTGCAGCTTCATCAGCCTGGCGCAGGGGGGCGCACCACTGTGCCAGGGCATTCAGGGTGTGGTTCACCACTTCCTGGTTTTCCGGGCGTTCGAGGATGGTCGCGGTGGTGGCGAGAAAGGTCTGGCCCTGGCCCGACAGTGCTTTCTCCAGCAGCAGGCCATACGGATTGCCATCCGGTGTCGGCACGCTGCCGTGGTCGGCGCGTGCCGCACGCGGGCTGGGCAGGCTGTCCGGCTGCAGTTCGAGGAAGGCGACGTAATACGAATTGCGGCTGCTGCCGCGTTTCCAGATCGCCAGCCGTTCGGCATCGGTCAGCACCCCCGAAACCAGCATCACGGCCACGGTATCGAGAATGCTGACATCGTCCTCGTGCAGGAACGCCAGGTGTTCGATCAGGAATTCCGCCAGCGTTCGCCCCATGCTGCCCTTGCACACCACGTCGCGCATCAGCATCAGCCGCGCGTTCTCGAGGGTCGGCATGCACCACCAGGCATAGCGCGCCAGTTCGTCGGAGAGCGCGGGTGAATGCACCACTGCGACCACCGCTTCTTCCTCGGCAATCAGCAACAGTTGCGCCAGATGCTGGTCGGAAAGCCCGGCCTGAGACTGCCGCGTCCAGCGCGTCAGGTGCACCGGATAGCCGCCGGGCGAACCCAGCGCGTGGCCGGACAGCTGCTCGCGCACCCGTTTCAGATAGCGATCGGAACGCTCGGTGGGCTTCAAGGGCACGCTGGCCTCACCCTGCGGCGTCAGCGCCCACAGCGTCATGCTCGACTCGTCGATGCGGACGGCCTTGAGCTCGGTGTTGAACAGGACGTTGAGGCGCAGTTCGTCTTCGGGGGACAGTTCGTCGTTCATGCGGGAAAACCTTTATCTATCCGCGAAGGACGCGAAGAAACGCGAAGGTGAACCTCCTTTCGCGAACTTCGCATCCTTCGCGGACAATGCCTTTATAGCGTCTTGAAAACCTCAAGTGCCGCGTTGACGGTGGCGTCGATGTCGGCGTCGCTGTGCGCGGCCGAGACGAAGCCCGCCTCGAACGCCGACGGCGCGAGGTAGATGCCGCGGTCGAGCATGGCGTGGAAGAAGCGGTTGAATTTCTCCTTGTCGCCCTGCATCACTTCGGCAAAGCTCGTCGGCGGCTTGGCCGAGAAATAGAGGCCAAACATGCCGCCCACCGAGTCGGCGCAGAAGGTCACGCCGGCCTCGGCCGCTGCGGCGGTCAGCCCCTTGACCAGCTTGTCGGTATGGGCTGCAAGTTTCGCGTGGAAGCCCGGCTCGGAAATCGCGGCGAGCGTGGCGAGCCCTGCCGCCACTGCCACCGGATTGCCCGACAGGGTGCCAGCCTGGTACACCGGGCCTACCGGCGCCAGCGCGTCCATCACGTCGGCACGGCCGCCGAATGCGCCGACCGGCATGCCGCCGCCGATCACCTTGCCAAGCGTGGTGAGGTCGGGCTTGATGCCGAGCAGTTTCTGCGGGCAGCCGAGGGCGACGCGGA
>JAABQU010000274.1 GCA_011391285.1 Thiobacillus sp. | reverse complement strand
ATGATGTTTTCCAGCTCGCGCACGTTGCCAGGAAAGTCGTAGGCGCGCAGCAGTTCGAGGGCGTCTGGAGACAGCGCGCCGACATCCTTGCCCATCAACCGCGCGTGCTTGAACAGGAAGTGGTGGGCGAGCAGCGGCACGTCTTCCCTGCGCGCCGAGAGGGCGGGAATGTGCAGGTTGACGACGTTGAGGCGGAAGTAGAGATCCTGCCGGAAGCCGCCCTGCTTCACCATGTCCTGCACGTTTCGATTGGTGGCGGCGATGAAGCGCACGTCGATCTTCACCGGCGTGGTGGCGCCCAGCGGCAGCACCTCCTTTTCCTGGATCACGCGCAGCAGCTTGACCTGCATGGCGGGCGACATCTCGGTGATCTCGTCGAGAAACAGGGTGCCGCGGCTGGCGGCTTCCAGCAGGCCCTTCTTGTCGGCGTGGGCGCCGGTGAAGGCGCCCTTGCTGTGCCCGAACAGTTCGTTGGCGAGCAGCTCCTCGTTGAAGGCACCGCAGTTCACGGCGAGAAAGGGGCCGCTCCCGCGCCGGCTGTGAACATGCAGGTGGCGCGCGAACAATTCCTTGCCGGTGCCTGATTCACCGGTGATCAGGATGTTGCAGTCGGTGGGGGCGACCTGCCGCGCCATGTCGAGCAGGTGTTGCATGCGGCTGTCCTGCGTGAGGATGCGCAGTTCGCCCTGATGGCTTTCGACCTGTTGCCGGAGACTGCGGCTTTCGCGCCGCAGGCGGATCTTTTCCAGCGCCCCTGCGACGGCCTCGCGCACCGCTTCCATCCGGCAGGGCTTCGCCAGGAAATAGAAGGCCCCCAGCTTCATCGCCTCGACGGCCGACTCGACGCTTGCCTCGCCGGCGGCCAGGATGACTTCGGTATCGGGATGGCTTTCGCGGCAGCGTTTCAGCAGTTGCAGACCGTCCACCCTGCCCATGTGCAGCGCGCTCAACACCACATCGAAAGGCTGTTTCTCCAGCAGAGCCTGGGCATTGCTGCCGCTGCGGGTGGCAGTGACTGCGTAGCCCTCCTTTTTCATCGCCTGTTCCAGATTTTTCATGGCGACCTTGTCGTCGTCCACGATCAGCAGCCGCCCGCTCGTCATGTGCACTCCCGTCCTGCGTGGACCTGCCCGCGTAAATTCCAACAATTGCTGCATGATGCAATGTGCTTATTCGAATTGCAACATATTGGCTCTTCAGAATTTAACCCAGTCTTAACAAAGCGCTGATGGCGGCAGAAGAGGGCTGCCTTGCCATGACGCGGTTCGGTAGTTGCGAATTGCAACATAACAAATAAGCCTGACCAAGCCTGGTTTCCCTTTTTTCTTTTTCAATTCATACGCTTGTTGGATTGCACCCTGGCTGGCACGCTTGCTGCATAAAGGGGACGTCCGAATCACACGCGCCCCGAATGACCCACCCCGGCAAACAACGAACCGTTTTGCTCGCCGTCCGCGAGGGCCATGTCGACCCGCGTCTGCTGACTTCGGCGCTGTCGCTGTGCAGCCGCCTCGAGGCCGACCTGGAAATCCAGGTCATCGCCGCCGGGGAAACGCCGCCGCCGGAGATGGACGATTTCCTGGACGCACTGCGCGAAGCAGGGCAGGCTTTCAGCCTGGATCTGAAACCCAGCCTGCGGCGGCGCGACCTGGTGGACTATGCCAACGCCCACGAAAACATCGCGGCGGTTGTGATCGATTCCCGCGAAGGCTGGGAAGCGCTGGCGCTGGACCGCAGCAGCGATCCGTGGAAGCGCCTCGCCTGCCCGCTGGTGACCGCTGCCGCACAAGACAAGAAACACGCCTGATTTGTATCGAACTCAACCGAGCCAAAAACGACCATGCCTGCCTACCTGACCAAATTCCTGCCTTTCCTGCGCTGGTTCCCACTGAAGGGCGACGTGCTCAAAGCCGACTTCATGGCCGGCCTCACCGTGGCGCTGGTGCTGATTCCGCAATCCATGGCCTATGCGCAACTGGCCGGACTGCCTGCGTATTACGGACTGTATGCCGCCTTCCTGCCGGTGGCGGTGGCGGCCCTGTGGGGCAGCTCGAACCAGCTTGGCACCGGGCCGGTGGCGGTGGTGTCGCTCTTGACGGCGTCGTCGCTGGCGGTGCTGGCGGCACCCGGTTCTGATAACTTCATCGCGCTGGCCATCATGCTGGCACTGCTGGTCGGCATCATCCAGCTGCTGCTCGGCGTGTTCAAGCTGGGGGTGATCGTCAACTTCCTGTCGCACCCGGTCATCGTCGGCTTCACCAATGCCGCGGCCATCATCATCGCGCTGTCGCAGGTGTCCAAGCTGTTCGGCGTGCCGATGGGGCGCAGCGAGCACTTCATGAACGACATCGTCGGCGTGCTCGGGCAGATCGGCGACACCCACATGCTGACGCTGGCGATGGGTACGCTGGCGATTGCCATCATGTGGGGCATCAAGAAATACTCGCCCAAGCTGCCCGGCGTGCTGATCGCGGTGGTGGTGACGACGCTGCTGTCGTGGGCGATCGGCTTCGAACGCAACGCCGACGGCAAGCTGGAGCAGATCGCCGACCCCGAGCTGATGGTCGTGGTGCAGCAGGGCATGACCGCCGCCAAACGGGTGGACGACCTCAATAACGAGGTCGCCGCCAAATCAGCCGAATTGAAGGCCATCGAGAAAGCCGAAGGCGAAGCCAGCATCGGTGTCGTGCGCACCGAGGCCGCGCTGGCCCTGTTGCGAATCAATCTGCATGAAGCCGAAGCGGCGCTCGCCAAGGAAAAGGCCGCGCTGCGGCAATTGCGAGTGGTGCGCAGCGTCGATGCGAACGGTGAAACGCTGGCCATTTATTCGGCCGAGAATGCGCCGCAGGGCGTGGCGCTGGACGAGGCGCGCTTCCGCCTGAACAAGCTGCGCGCCGACGGCTTCAAGCTGGTCGGCGGCGGCGAGGTGGTCGGCTCCATTCCGGAAGGCCTGCCCAGCCTCCAGATGCCCAGCTTCAACCTCGATGCGCTGGGATCGCTCCTGTCCGCGGCACTGGTGATTTCGCTGGTGGGCTTCATGGAAGCCATCTCCATCGCCAAGGCCGTTGCGGCCAAGACCAAGGAGCGCATCGATCCCAACCAGGAACTGATCGGCCAGGGCCTGGCCAACATGGTCGGCAGCCTTTCCCAGGCGTTCCCGGTTTCAGGCTCGTTCTCGCGCACGGCCGTCAACATGAATGCGGGCGCCAGGACCGGCCTGAGCTCGGTGATCACCGCGCTGATCGTGCTCGTCGCGCTGCTGTTCCTGACCCCGCTGCTCTACCACCTGCCGCAGGCGGTACTGGCCGCCATCATCATCATGGCGGTGGTCGGCCTAGTGAACTTCAAGGCGGTCAAGCACGCCTGGCAGGCCAGCAAGCATGACGGCATCGCTGCAGTGGTGACCTTCTTCGCCACCCTGGCCTTCGCCCCGCATCTGGACAACGGCATCATGGTCGGCGCCGGCCTGGCGCTGGGCCTTTACCTGTACCGCACCATGTCGCCGCGCGTCGCCGTTCTGGGCCGCTACAAGGACGGCACCCTACGCGACATCAAGGTGAATCCGGATCTGCCCACCAGCAAGCACGTGGTGGCGATCCGCTTCGACGGCTCGCTCTATTTCGCGAACGTCCCCTACTTCGAGGATGCGATGCTGGAAGCCGTATCCAAGAACCCCGAAGCCAAGTACGTCCTGGTGGTGGGCGACGCCATCAACGAACTCGACGCGTCGGGCGAAGAGGTCATTCATCACCTGGTCGAACGCCTTCGCAGTGCGGGGATCACGCTGGTGTTCAGCGGACTGAAAAAGCAGGTGCTGGACGTGATGCGTGCCACCGGCCTGTTCGAGGCGATCGGGCAGGACAAGATTTTCGCAACGGAGAACCTGGCGATCACCTGGATCTACGAGCAGTTGGGCGAAAACGCAGCGGATGACCTGTTCTGCGCGGTTGCGCCTGCACGATAAAACCGAGCGATTTTATTCAACCATCCATAACGAACACGCCCTGGAATCAAGTCGATGAATTTTTTACCGGCAAGCTGGAAACATTACACCGGCCATCTATTGAAAGCCGACCTGACGGCTGGTCTGATTGTGGCGGTGGTGTCAATTCCGCTCGGCCTGGCCTTTGCCATCGCCTCGGGTGCAACGCCCATCCAGGGTCTGCTGACATCGGTTGTGGCGGGCTCGTTGGTCGCGGTGTTTGGCGGTTCACGCTTCCAGATCGCCGGCGCGGCAGCAGCGCTGATCCCGGTGCTCGCGGCCATTTCCCTGACGGCCGCCAATGGTTTCCAGGACGTGATGATCGCCGGCATGATGGCCGGCGTGCTGCTGGTGCTGATGGGCTGGCTGCGCTTCGGCAAGCTGATCGAATACATCCCGCACCCGGTGGTGCTTGGGTTCACCTCGGGCATCGCCATCAGCATCATTGCCACCCAGCTCAACAACGTGCTCGGGCTGGTCGCGCGCACGGAAGACGGCGAGAAAATCCTGAACGCCAGCGGCCTGGTCGAGCGCCTGCCCAAGCATGAGTTTTTTCACGAAAACATGCTGGAGACTTTTCAGCATCTGGTCGCGGTCAATGGCTGGGCCGTTCTGCTGACGCTGATCACCATCGCTGCCATCAAGTACGGTCCCAGGCTGCCTTATCTCAAGCGCGTGCCTGGCGCCCTGATCGGCCTGGTCGTCGGCACGGTCGTTGCGATGGCGCTCAACTTCCCGGTCGAAACCATCGCCAGCCTGTTCGGCCAGGTGCCGTCATCACTGCCAGCGCCCAGCCTGCCCGAGGTCAGCTTTTCACACATGCTGGAACTGATCCGCCCGGCCTTCACCATTGCGGTGCTGGTCGGCGTGGAAGCCCTGTTGTCGGCCGTGGTGGCGGACAACATGACCGGCGACCGCCATCACTCCAACCGCGAACTGCTGGCCCAGGGTGCAGCCAACATCCTCTCGCCGCTGTTCGGCGGCATGCCCGCCACCGGCGTGATCGCCCGCACCGGCACCAATGTGTTGAGCGGCGCGCGCACCCGCATGGCGGGATTCTCCCACGCCGTGTTCGTGCTGCTGATCATCCTGATGGCCGCGCCGCTGGCGAGCCAGGTGCCGGTCGCGGTGCTGGCCGCCATTCTCATCATGGTCGCCAGCAAGCTGGGCGAGTTCCATCACGCCAAACACCTGCTGCAGCACGCCCCGCACGCCGACCGCGCCGTGTTTGCGGCCACGGTGCTTCTGACTGTCTTCATCGACCTGACCGTGGCGATCGAGATCGGCATGGTGCTGGCCTCCTTCCTATTCATCAAGCACATGAGCGAGAACACGCCGCAGGAAGTCGACCTGGCGGGCGACAGCCAGTACGCCGGTCTGGTGAACAAGGAAGGCGTCTGCCCGCAAACCATGTTCAAGGAAGCCCACGGCCCGCTGTTCTTCGGCGTGGCCAAGGCGTTCGAGCGCACGATCTGCAACGACATGGTGTGCACCAAACCCTCGGTCGTCATCCTGCGCATGTCGAAGGTGTCGATGATGGACACCACCGGCCAGCGCGCGCTGGAGAGCGTGCTGCACCACGCCAAGCGCGAACGCCAGCACGTGATCTTCACCCGCGCCAATCCGCAGGTGGCCAGCATGCTGGGCGACCTGCAGGAGGACGGCCTGCTGGCGGACGACGCCATCGTTCCCAACAGCGATCTGGCGCTCAAGTCCGCAATGAAGCACATGGATCCCGACGTGTGCAGCAACTGCAGCAGCCGCATTTTCCGCGAATGCAGGCAGCAAGCGGGCGGCGAGGATTACCAGGAAAGCGTGGCGGCGCCGGCGTGGCCGACCGGGCAGGAACCGCCGTCAGCAGGCTGTGCGCACCGCCTGCTGACGGCGTCCGCCGGCAACACGCCGGCCTGACGCGCAGGCGAAAATAACGACGAATGCAACGACAGGGCTTTCAAACAGGACGCATGATGTAGCAGTATTCAGTTATTGGACCGCACGCGCAGCAAGTGCGGGAACCCCGGCACGATAGGCATACCAGCAAAAAAAAATGATGGCGACGCTTTCTCTGCTTCCTTCCGATCCGGTCCAGTGGGCATGGGGCGTCGTGCTTTTCTGGCTGGCACTGGGATTCGCGTCGTTGCTGCTGCAAGGCTCGCAGCGCCTGCTGACCGGACTGGTGTTTCCGCTGGGTGCGCTGGGTGCGCTCGCCATCGCCGGTGTCGGCGTCGCCGGACTGGTCGGGCCCGCCTCCGCCATCGTGCTGCCGATCGGCCTGCCTGACCTTCCCTTCCATCTGCGGCTGGATGCCCTGTCCGCCTTCTTCATGCTGTTGCTGGGCGGCGCGGCATTCGGCATCACGGTGTATGCCTCGGGGTATTTCAAGAGCATGGCGACCGGCCCGCTCGCGCTGCTGGCACTGTGGTACCACCTGTTCCTGGCCGGCATGGTCACCGTGTTGCTGGCCAACGATGCCTACGCTTTCATGGTGGCGTGGGAAGTGATGGCGCTGTCGTCCTACTTCCTCGTCACGACCGACCACAAAATTCCCGAAATCCGCCGTGCCGGCTTTCTCTACCTGCTGATCGCGCACGTCGGCGCGGTGTCGCTGCTGCTCACCTTCGGTGTATTGCAGGGCGGGCAAGGCGATTACACCTTCGACACCATGCGGCTGGCCGAAACGACGCCGTTCTGGGCCTCGGTCGCCTACCTGCTGGCGCTGTTCGGCTTCGGCGCCAAGGCGGGCCTGGTGCCGCTGCACGTGTGGCTGCCGGAAGCCCACCCGGCCGCGCCCTCGCCGGTGTCCGCGCTGATGTCGGGGGTGATGCTGAAGACCGCCATCTACGGTCTGCTGCGGGTGACCTTCGACCTGCTCAACATCCAGATCGGCTGGTGGGGCACGCTGGCGCTGGCGCTGGGCCTCGTCACCGCGCTCTACGGCGTGATCTTCGCCGCGGTGCAGTCGGACATGAAGCGGCTGCTGGCGTGGTCGTCGATCGAGAACATCGGCATCCTTGTCGCTGCCTTCGGCCTGACGCTGATCTTCTACACCGACGGCAAGGGCGCGCTGGCTGCGCTGACGCTCACCGCGATGCTCTACCACGCGCTCAACCATGCCTTCTTCAAGGGTCTGCTGTTCGTCGGCACCGGCTCGGTGCTGCACGCCACCGGTGTGCGCCACATGGGCCATCTGGGCGGACTGATGCGCTTCATGCCGTGGACCGCCTGGCTGACGCTGATCGGCGCGCTGGCCATCGCCGGCCTGCCGCCCCTGAACGGCTTCGTCTCGGAATGGCTGCTGCTGCAGGCCTTCCTGCTCACCCCCGGCCTGAACCAGCCCTACCTGAACATGGTCATCCCGGTGGCCGCGGCCATGGTCGCGCTGGCTGCGGCGCTCGCAGCCTATGTCATGGTGAAATTCTTCGGCGTCGTGTTTCTCGGCCAGCCGCGCGACCCGGCACTGAATCAGGCGCACGAGGCGAGCTGGCCTGAGCGCCTGGGCATGCTGTGGCTGGCGGCCGGCTGCGTGCTGCTGGGCCTGTTCCCCGCCCAGGTCATCGCCTGGCTTTCCCCGGTGGTGCAGTTCCTGACCGGGCAGACGATGGTGAACGACGGCAACTGGCTGATGCTGGCACCGGTATCGGCGGAACGCGCAAGCTACATGCCGCTGGTCTTCTTCGTCGTGGTGATCGCGGTGCTGTTGCTCACCTACTTCTGGGTGCGCCGCGTCTATCACGGCCGGGTGCGCCGCAGCGACCCATGGGACTGCGGCTACCCGGAACAGGACGCGCGCATGCAGGACAGCGCCGAAGGCTTCGGCCAACCGATCCGGCAGATTTTCGAGGTGTTCATGAAGGTGGAGCGGGAAACACCCGACCCCTTCTCGCGCGCCCCGCGCTACCGCGGCGCCTCGCTCGACAAGCTCTGGTTCATCCTCTATGAACCCATCGCGCGCGTGTCCGACTGGCTGTCGAATCAGGCCGGGCGGCTGCAGCATGGCCGCATCCAGTGGTACCTGATCTACAGCTTCGCCACCCTGATCTTCCTTCTGGTCTTTACACGATGAGCGTTCGCCTGCATTTCTCACCCCCACCCTACTGCGACCGCCGAAACGCTCGCTGTGGCACGTCGTACTCCCTCCCGCCGGCTCAACGTAGGGCCGGCTACGCCTTCACCGCCGCTCAGTCCGTGCGGCGCACCCCAGCGGCGCCTCGACGCCCTCGCTACGGGCAGGTGTAAGAAATGCAGACTGGCATCCTTCTGCAACTCGCCCAGACCCTGCTCGCCATCCTGCTGGCGCCGCTGCTGATGGGCTGGGTCAACCAGTGCCGCGCCTGGCTGCAGGGCCGCAGCGCGCCCCCCATCACCCAGCCCTACCGCACGCTGAAGAAGCTGTTCCACAAGGATGCGGTGATCGCGCACAACGCCAGCCCGCTGTTCCGTTTCGCGCCCTACATGATCTTCGCCTGCATGGCGCTGGCCGCAGGCATCGTGCCGACCATCGCCAACGACCTGCCCTTCTCGCCGGCCGCCGACGTCATCGCCCTGGTCGGCATCTTCGCGCTGGCACGGGTATTCCTGGCGCTGGCGGCGATGGACATCGGCACCTCCTTCGGCACCCTGGGTGCGCGCCGCGAAATGCTGGTGTCCTTCCTGGCCGAGCCCGCGCTCCTGATGGTGTTCTTCACCGCCAGCCTGATTTCGCAGTCGACCGAACTCCCGGTGATCGTCGACACCCTGGCGCACCAGGAGTTCGCCATCTACCCCAGCCTGGCGTTCGCGGCGGTGGCGTTCTGGATGATCTCGGTGGCGGAGAACGCGCGCATCCCTGTGGACAACCCCAGCACGCACCTCGAGCTGACCATGATCCACGAAGCCATGATCCTCGAATATTCGGCCCGCCATCTGGCGCTGATCGAATGGGCGGTGGCCCTGAAGCTGTTCACCTATTCGGTTCTGGGTATCGCCCTGTTCCTGCCTTGGGGGATCGCCGAGCGGGGCGACCTGGCTACGCTGCCCCTCGCCTTGCTGGCCATGGTGGCAAAGCTGCTGGTCGGCGGCGCCGTGCTGGCCTTCCTCGAGACGATTTCAGCCAAGGTGCGCCTGTTCCGTGCGCCGGAATTTCTGGGTACCGCCTTCCTGCTGGCGGTGCTCGGCATGCTGATCCATTTCCTGCTGGAGGTCTGACGTGTCGCTTACGCTTCATCTTCAAATCGTCAACCTGCTGGCCGCTTTGCTGCTGCTGATTTCCTTCGCCATGCTGTCGCAGCGCCGCATCGCCGGATTGATCACGCTGTTCGCCTGGCAGGGCGCGGCCCTGGCCACCTCCACGATCATCATCGCCTGGTCCACCGGCCAGCACCACCTCTATTACTCGGCCGCGATCACCCTGGTGCTCAAGGTGATCGCCATGCCCTGGTATTTCTTCCGCATCGTCAAGCAACTCGATGTCGACCGCGATGTGGAACCGATGATCAACATTCCCACCACCATGCTGATCGGCATCGTGCTGGTGATCTTCTCCTTCAACCTGGCGCTGCCCATCGCGGAGTTGTCAGGCACCGTGATGCGCTCGACCCTGGGCATCGCGCTTGCCTGCGTGCTGCTCGCTTTCCTCATGATGATCACCCGCCGCAAGGCGATCCCCCAGGTGATCGGCTTCCTGGCGATGGAGAACGGCCTGTTCTTCGCCGCCACCAGCACCACCTACGGCATGCCCCTGGTGGTTGAACTCGGCGTTGCGCTCGACGTGATGGTGGCCGTGTTCGTGCTTTCCATCTTCTTCTTCCAAATCCGCGAGACCTTCGATTCGCTGGACCTGAAGCACATGGAAAAACTGAAAGAGCGCTGAGATGGAAATTTACTGGCTACTCGGCATTCCGCTCACGGGCGGCACATTCCTGGCGCTTTGGGGCTGCCGCAAACACGCGCCTGAAATCAATGTGCTGTTCACCTTCCTGACGCTGCTGGCGGCGGCGTTCCTGACCCGTCGCATCATCGAGCAAGGGCCGATGATGGCCAGCAACGGCTGGTTCTTCATCGACCCGTTCAATGTCTTCCTGGTCGCACTGACCGCCTTCGTTGCGTTCACCACCGCACTGTTCTCCCGCCCCTACATGCGCATCGAGGCAGAGCACGGCAGGCTCAACGACAAGCGCCTGCGGCTGTATCACAGCAGCTACCAGATCTTCATTGCCGCCATGCTGCTGGCGCTCACCACCAACAACATGGGCATCCTGTGGGTCGCAATGGAAGCTGCGACGCTCGCCACCGTGCTGCTGGTATCGCTCTACCGCACGCCGGCCTCGCTGGAAGCGGCCTGGAAATATTTCATCCTGTGCGGGGTCGGCATCGCACTGGCCCTGTTCGGCACCATCCTGCTCTACTTCGCCGCGGAAAAGGTGCTGGGCTCGGGCGGTACGGCGTTGCTGTGGACACACCTCAACGGCGTCAAGGCGCAGCTGGAGCCGACGGTGCTGTCGCTGGCGTTCGTCTTCCTGCTGGTCGGCTACGGGACCAAAGTAGGCCTTGCCCCCTTGCACAGCTGGCTGCCGGACGCCCACGCCGAAGGCCCGACGCCGGTGTCCGCCGTGCTCTCCGGGCTGCTGCTCAACGTCGCGCTGTACGCAGTGATGCGCTCCAAAGTGCTGGTCGACGGCGCGCTCGGCACCGACATGGCGGGCAACCTGATGATGGGTTTCGGCCTCTTCTCGGTGGTGCTCGCCGCCTTCCTGATCAAGCGCCAGACCGA
>JAABQU010000273.1 GCA_011391285.1 Thiobacillus sp. | reverse complement strand
GATCGCAGGTGGCATTTCTTGGTGGTGACGAGCGGAAAGCCTTCGGCGAGGTTGTAGCGCATCTGCCAGCCAAACACCGACAGGGTGCCGGTGCCGGTGCGGTCGTCCTTGCGGGTGCCATGTTCGAGCACGTGGCGCATCAAATCGAGATAGGGTTTCATGATCGGATTGGGTTACGGTTGTGCGGGTGCGGCCTGGATCGGCTGATTATCGCCCAGAACGCCGTCGAAGAAGCCGGCGAGACGGGTGGCGGGCGCCTGGCCGTAGATGTTCCAGAAGGCGATCTCGAAGTCGGTGTTGTCCTGCAGGGCCAGCGCCAGTTGACGAAAGCGCGCTTCGTCCTGCGCGCGCAGCCAGCCGACCAGCAGCATGGACTGGCGGTAGAACTCGAAAATATTGAGGCCGGATGCATCGGCGCGGTGACGCTTGCCGGGTGTGTCGCGCGCATCGAGGTTGACCCGCCGCCCGGCGCGGATCGCCTCGAACACCCTGGCATCGGTCACGTAGTCGGCGCCGCCGCCTTCAGCGGTGAGCGCGGCCCAGCCTTCGTGGAACCAGACCGGCAGGGTGGTGTGATAGTGGCCGATGCGCTGGCCCAGATGCAGGTGCGCGAGTTCGTGCGTCAGCAGCGCAGGCAGCCGGTGGCGCTCCCTGCCATCGAGGTTGGGCGACAGGATCAGGCGGTTGTCCGGCACCACGGCAGCAGACAGTTTCGGCGTCAGCACATAACGTCTGAAACAGGCGTCGCTGCCGCACACATAGACGCGCGGCGGGTGCGCGAAAGGCAGGTAATGCGCCGCCTCGACTTTGGCGATGGCTTGTGGCAACACCCGGGCAACGCGCTCGCCATAGCCCTCGAAACCGACCTCGACCTGGATACGCGAATCAACCGCGAGGGGGACGAAATCCTCAAGCGGAAGCCGCGCCCTGGGATGGCTGACAGCCAGGGAACAGCCGGCAAGCGCCATGCACGCCGCGGCCAGAAACATGCCTGGCAATGCCCATCCCGCAAGGAAATACGAACGGTTCATTTTTCTTAAAGTTGCCTATATTGCACTGAGGTTTTCCACACGCGCACGTTTCACCCACAGTCGCATTCAATGGTCACAAAGGAGGGAGCTCACCATGGAGAGTCCAGCCTTACTGCCCGCCAGGGCCGCACGCATTTCATTTTCCACGCTGCTTGGCGCGATGGCATTTGCAGCTTTCCCACCCGGCAGCGATGCCCAGTCGAAGCAGGCTGCGCCGGTATCCGTGCCGTTGGATCTGGCACAGTCGGCAACCGCCACGCCCTGGTCGCGCCACAGTGGCTGGCCTGCCACCGACTGGAAAGACTACAACACGCTGGCCAGAATCGCATCGCCCCGCCCCGCCCCGCCGCCGAAACTCGTAGGGCCAATCGCCGGTGACCCGAAAAACGGCGAGAAGCTGGCTTACGACCGGGAGCGGGGCGGCAGTTGCGTGGCCTGTCATGTCATGGGCAGGACCACCCCCGAACTCCCCGGCAATGTCGGCCCCGATCTGTCCATGGTCGGCGCCTCGGGACGGTCGGACCAGTGGCTGTTCGACTATGTGTACGATCCGCGCAGCATCAACCCGGATTCGATGATGCCACCCTGGGGCGCGCACAAGCTCTTCAGCGTGCAGGAGATCCAGGACATCGTGGCATTCATGAAAACCCTCAAGGAACCCCATCATTTCAGGGACGCCATGGACAACCCCGCCACGCGCCCCGTCCCGGCCGATACCCGCGACAACCTCGATCCCTTCGTCAACGACGGCATGTCCGCAGTCGAGCGCGCCGGGCTGATTTATTCGCGAGCCGGTGCCAACGGCAAATCCTGTGCGTCGTGCCACGCCGCCCCGGAGCAAAGCTTCAAGTCCTGGGCCGCCAGCATGCCCCGATATGAAGCGCGACTGCAGAAGGTCATCGGTGTCGAGGAATTCGTCACGCGCCACGCGCGCAGCACAATGGGGGACACGCTGTTGATGCAGAGCCCGGACAATATCGACCTGTCCATTTATCTGCGATATCTCGCCAACGGCACGCCGATCAAGGTCGACACCACGTCGAAGGACTCGGTCGCTGCGATCAGACGCGGCAACGCCCTGATGCGACGAAAAATCGGGCAACTCAACTTTGCCTGCATCGACTGCCACGGCCTTTCCAACAAGTGGGTGCGCGGCCAGTGGCTGGCCGAGTCCAGGGAACAGGCGGTCTTCAACAAGGGAATTGCCCACTTCCCCACTTTTCGCACCAGCGACAGCGCAATCTGGGATCTGAGGAAGCGCATCCAGTGGTGCAACATCGCTGTTCGTGCCAATGAACTGCCAGCTGACGCGGTTGAATATGGTGACATCGAACTCGCCCTGATGGCCCTCGGCCAGGGACAGAAACTGAGCGCACCGGGCATCCGCAACTGAGCGGGGTGGAACACGACGGCTTGTGTGCTGCGGGCCAGGTTTGCCACACGGGATCCGCAACCACACCCCGGAAATTGCGGCGTGCGCCCTATATAAGCTGCCAGCGCCCCTCCACCAGGCCTTCCAGCGGCGGGTACTGCTTCTTGTAGGCCATCTTGCGGCTCTCGGCGATCCAGTAGCCGAGGTAGAGATACGGAAGTTCCAGCCGTTTCGCCAATTCGATCTGCCACAGCACGCCATAGACACCGAGGCTCATCTGCTCGCGCGCGGGATCGAAGAAAGTGTAGACGGCGGAAATGCCGTCGTCGACCTGGTCGATGACCGAGACCATGACGAGCTCATCGCCGTCGCGGAACTCGACCAGCACGCTGTCGACGTTGGACGACAGCAGGAACTGCGTGTACTGGTCCGGACCATCGCGATCCATGCCGCCGCCGGCATGGCGGCTGCCAAGATAGCTGCGGTATAGCGCGTAATGTTCTTCCCTGAAATCCAGCGGCAGAAAGCGGGCACCAAGGTGCTGGTTGCGCTTGAGGCATCGGCGCTGGGTGCGGTTGGGCACGAAGCCAGCCACTTCGACCCGCACCGGTACGCAGGCATGGCAGTGTTCGCAGTACGGGCGGTAGGTGAACTGGCCACTGCGGCGAAAGCCGGCACGAATCAGCGCGCTGTAGGCATGGGCGTCGATGAGGTGCGTGGGGGTGGCGACCTGGGAACGCGCGCGGCGGCCCGGCAGGTAGCTGCAGTCGTAATGCGCGGTCAGGTAGAACTGGATGCGCTGGAAAGGCGGTTCAGTCGGATGCATCGAAATGCCACGGACCAGGGTGATGCGGCAAGTTTACCAATTCCGCCAGGCGGGTTGTAAATGCCGCGCGCGGCATCGTGCGTGCGCCCAGGCTGGCGAGATGGGAGGTCTCCATCTGGCAGTCGATCAGGCCGAACCCCCACTGCTGCAGTTGGCGCGCCAGCTGCACCAGCGCGACCTTGGAAGCGTCGGGTTCGCGGCTGAACATCGATTCGCCGTAGAACATGCGACCGATCGCCACGCCGTAGAGGCCGCCGACCAACTGGCCGTCGTGCCAGGTTTCCACCGAATGCGCGTAACCGGCTTTGAACAGGCGGGTGTAGGCCGCGATCATCGCAGGCGAAATCCAGGTGCCGTCGGCATCCTGACGCGGCGCGGCACAGGCCCACATGACGTCGGTGAACGCGCTGTCGACGCGCAGTTCGAAACCGGCATTGCGGACGCGCTTGGCAAGCGAGCGGGTAACGCGGATCTCGTCCGGCACCAGCACCATGCGGGGATCGGGGCTCCACCACAAAATGGGATCGCCGGGGTTGAACCAGGGGAAGATGCCATGGCGATAGGCGTCCAGCAGGCACTCCATCGACAGGTCGCCTCCCATTGCCAGCAGGCCGTTGGGGTCGGTGAGCGCGGTTTCAACCGGCGGAAAGAATAGGGCGCTTGAGAAGCGTTCGCTCATGCCGCCATGGTAGCGGATTCAAGCTGAGACTTGCATCCGTCAGTGTGGGTATATTATGATATGCGCATCTTCAATACTGCTATCACGCGTTCGCCAAGGCGGTCAGGATGCGCGAGGCTGAAGGCCGCCTGCTTCGTATAATGCGCGTTTTGCGGTTTGGCGCCCGATGGAGTCCATCGGATCGCATTCCAGGCCGCAGCAGGCAGTAGAGAAGAATGGTTATACGCAACTCGACGTCAACACAATCCGGATCGACGCTGAAGCCACAAGCATCGGCGTCAGGCTTACCGACCCGGCCATCTACCCGGTGGCTCGGGGTAGCGGTTGCGGGTTTTGAACATAAGCTGCACCTGACGCCGGCGGTCGGTCCGACCTCTCTCCCGGACTTGCCGCATGACGGTGTCATTCTGCGGGGCGATTCGTGAGCCACTCTCCTGGTCTCACGGACGCCCCGCATTTTTCGTCCTGCTTCCATTGCGGCCTGCCGGTGCCGGGCGGCGCCCACTACCCCATCCGGGTCGAAGGCGAGACCCGCCAGGCCTGCTGCCGCGGCTGCCAGGCGGTGGCGCAGACCATCATCGACAGCGGCCAGGGCGCGTATTACACCCACCGCACCGTGCTGCCTGCCACGCCGCGCGAGGCCGAGGCCGAACTGGCGCAGCTGGGCCTCTACGACCTGCCGGAAATCCAGCAGAGCTTCGTGCGGGTGCTGTGCCAGGACCGCCCGAAGGGCGGGCGTCTGGAGGCATCCCCTTTGCGGGGGGAGACGGAAAACATCCGCGAGGCCGCGCTGATCCTGGAGAACATCGTGTGCGCGGCGTGCATCTGGCTGAACGAGCGCCACATCGCCGGGCTGCCCGGCGTGCTGTCGGTCGAGATC
Organism: Thiobacillus sp.; assembly: GCA_011391285.1. The sequence goes on along the minus strand of JAABQU010000273.1, from coordinate 6,027 downwards.
AACTACGCCACCAGACGCGCGCGGGTTCGCTGGGACAACAGCCGCATCCAGCTGTCGGCCATTCTCAAGGCCGTCTCCGACATCGGCTACATCGCCCACCCCTTCGACCCCGGTCGCTCCGACGACATCCACAAGCGCGAGCGCAACACCGCGATCAAGCGGCTGGCCATCGCCGGCCTCGGCATGATGCAGGTGATGATGTACGCGCTGCCGACCTATACCGCGACCGACATGACCGACGACATCCGCGTGCTGCTGCGCTGGGCGAGTCTGGTGCTCACGCTTCCGGTGGTGGGGTACTCGGCCTGGCCGTTCTTCATCGGTGCCTGGCGCGATTTCAAGCGCCGCACTCTGGGCATGGACGTGCCGGTGGCGCTGGGCGTGGGCACCGCCTTCGCTGCCAGCGTGTACAGCACTTTCTCCGGGCACGGCGAGGTGTATTACGACTCTGTCAACATGTTCATTTTCCTGCTGTTGACCGGGCGCTTTCTGGAAATGAACGCGCGCCGCCGCGCCGGCGCCGCGGTGGAGGAACTGGTCAAGCTCATCCCCGCCGCCATCACGCGACTACCCAACTGGCCGGCGCGCGACGAGGAACAGGTTCCGGTGGCGCGGCTGGCGGTGGGCGATATTGTGCTGGTGCGCCCGGGCGAGACCCTGCCCGCCGACGGCGTGGTGATCGAGGGCGACAGCGCGGTGAACGAGGCGATGCTCACCGGTGAATCGCTGCCGGTGTCGAAAACCGTGCAGTCGACCGTGGTCGGCGGCAGCCTCAACCAGGCCAGCCCGCTGGTGGTGCGGGTCGACAGGCTCGGCGCCGACACGCGACTTGCTTCCATCGTGCGCCTGCTCGACCGCGCACAGAGCGAAAAGCCGCGCATCGGCCAGCTGGCGGACCGCGCCGCTGCCTGGTTCGTCGGCCTGCTGCTTGTGATCACCGTGGCGGTCGGCCTCGCCTGGTATGTGATCGATCCATCGAAAGTGCTGTGGATCGTGGTGTCGATCCTGGTCGTCACCTGCCCCTGCGCGCTGGGCCTCGCCACCCCCGCCGCGCTCACCACCGCCACCGGGCGGCTGACACGGCTGGGCCTGCTGACCACGCGCGGCCATGCGCTGGAGACGCTGGCGCGCACCACCGACCTTGTGTTCGACAAGACCGGCACGCTCACCCACGGCTGTCTTTCGGTGCGCCGCGTGGTGCCACTGGGTGGCCGTAGCGCAAGCGAGGTCAGTACAATCGCCGCCGCGCTCGAAGCGGGTTCCGAGCATCCCATCGCGCGCGCACTGCGCCAGGACCGCCCAGAGGACGAGCGTCTGGCGGCGCACCCCTTGCGGGTGCTGCGTGAAGGCATCGACGCCAGCCCCCGCGCCAGCGGCATCCGCAACACGCCCGGGCGCGGCGTCGAAGGCACCATCAATGGACGAACGTATCGCCTGGGCTCGCCGCGCTTTGCCGCGGGTAACGAGCTGCCGCCCGATTCCGATGGTGGCGCGTACCCAGCAAACGGACATGAAAGCTGGGTCGCACTCGCGCAAGAAGACAAACTGATCGCCTGGTTCGCGCTGGCCGACACGCCGCGCGCAGATGCTTCCGCCGCGCTCACCGCGTTGCGGAAACAGGGGCTGCGCCTGCACCTGCTGTCGGGCGACGCCGAGGGTGCGGTGCGTGCCACCGCGCAGCAGCTCGGCATCGCCGACTGGCACGCCGGCGCATTACCCGAGGACAAGCTCGCCTACGTGAAAAAACTGCAGGACGCAGGCCGCATCGTCGCCATGGTCGGCGACGGCATCAACGACGCCCCGGTGCTCGCCGGCGCACAGGTGTCGATCGCGATGGGCGAAGGCGCCGACGTCGCACAAGCCGCCGCCGACATGGTGATGCTCGGCAGCCGGCTGGCCACGCTATCGGAAGGCGTCGCACTCGCCCGCAAGACGCAGCACATCATTCGCCAGAACCTCGGCTGGGCGCTCGGCTACAACCTCATCGCCATCCCCGCCGCCGCGCTGGGTTACGTCACACCCTGGATCGCCGGCATTGGCATGTCGGCAAGTTCGCTGCTGGTTGTGCTGAATGCGTTGCGGCTGTCGGATTTCAGGCAGGCCCCGGATGGCGACAACAGCGGACAGCAGGATTCAGGGTTCAAGTCCCGGCAGGCAAGCTCCTGATATTTCGGCTCACTCTCCTGTGCCCTTTCATCTTCTGATTCCTCCTGTGTCGACAAATGGCGGCCCGTTCGACGGTCATCCACCGGCCGGAAGATGCGCCCCAATCGCAAATCCCTCGATCGCCTATGCTGTGAGTTGCCGACCACCAACAGCCTCCACGACATGAACGCACCCATCCTCTGGTACTTTGCCGACCCCATGTGTTCGTGGTGCTGGGGCTTTTCGCCGGTGATCGACGCCGTACGCAGCGTCTACCACGAACGCATGAAAATCGCGCTGGTTCTGGGCGGGCTGCGGCCGGGCGAAACCGCGCCGATGACGGCGGCGAATCGGGAAGAAATTCTGCATCACTGGCATCAGGTGCACGAACGCACCGGCCAGCCGTTCCGCTTCGAGGACGCGCTGCCGGAAGGCTTCGTGTACGACACCGAGCCCGCCAGCCGCGCGGTGGCGGCAATCGGAGGGATCGAGCCGGCGCTGATCTTCCCCCTGTTCAAGGCGATTCAGTCGGCGTTTTATGCCGAAGGGCGCGACGTCACGCAAACCGCTGTGCTGGCCGGACTGGCGGCGGGACTCGGCATCGAGGCAGCCCGGTTCCTGGGTACGTTCGACAGCGACGACGCGCGTGCCCGCACCCAGGCTCATTTCCGCCAGGCGCGCCAGGCCGGCGTGCGTGGGTTCCCCGCGCTGATCCTGCAGCAGGACACACACCTGCATCCCATCAGCAACGGCTGCCAGCCCCTTGAAGTAGTGCGCGAGGCAATCGACCGCTGCCTGCTGTCTGAATGAAACGCCGCGTAATGGTGAGCATGGCGTTTGGGCTGCCCGGCGCCCGCCGGTAAAATCTCCCCTCCCCCCTATCTGGAGCCTTTCCGATGACCCGCCTGTCCCTGTTTCCCGCCACGCTGTTTCTCGGCATGCTCATGCTCGGCATCTCCGGCTGCGGTGCCAGTGAGCCCGGCACGCAAACCGTTTCCACCACCCCGGCTGCCGGCCAGCCCAACAACCCGCGCGTGCTGATTGAAACCGACAAGGGCAACATCACGGTCGAGGTATTCCCCACCCAGGCACCGAGGTCGGCGGCGAATTTTCTGCGCTACGTGAAGAGCGGATTCTACGATGGCCTGATGTTTCATCGCGTGATTCCAGGTTTCATGATCCAGGGCGGCGGCATGCTTCCGGACATGAGTGAAAAGCCCAACGGCACACCGATCCTGAACGAGGCCGGCAATGGCCTGATGAACCTGCGCGGCACGCTGGCGATGGCACGCACCGGCGACCCCCATTCTGCGACCTCGCAGTTCTTCATCAACGTCAAGGACAACGCCTTCCTCAACCATCGCGGCGAAAGTATCGAGGGCTGGGGCTACGCCGTGTTCGGCCAGGTGGTCGACGGCATGGACGTGGTCGACGCCATCGTTGAAGTGCCGCGCGGCAATCGCGGTCCGCACGGCGATGTCCCGATCGAGCCCATCGTGATGCATCGCGTCAGCGTGCTGCCCGAGGCACCCGCCCCCGCCGAAGCACCAAAGCAGTAAGGCCCGGACTGTCTCCCCACGCCAAACTGCTGCTGCTCGGGCTGGTCGCGCCGGCGTCGAGCGCGCTCGCCCTCTTGGCCGGCGCGCTGCCGGCCGACCGCGAACTGGCGATGCAGATCCTCACTGAACTGCGTGGCCCGCGCGTGGCGGCGGCGTTCGCCTGCGGCGGCCTGCTGGCGCTGGCGGGCGCGCTGATGCAGACCTTGTTCCGCAACCCGCTGGCCGAGCCCTACCTGCTCGGCGTATCCGGCGGCGCAGGCTTGCTCGCGCTGCTCGGCATGGCGGCGGGGCTGGCGTGGCCGTGGATATCCCTGCTGGCGTTTGCCGGCAGCCTCCTGGCGCTCGCGCTCGCCGCCGCGCTCGGCGGACGCCTCCTGGCACGCGACCACACCCCGCTGCTGCTGGCCGGCGTGATGCTGGCGGCCGGCTTCGGCGCGCTGATCGCGCTGGTGCTCTCGGTGACGCCGGCCGAGCGCCTGCCCGGCATGCTGTTCTTCCTGATGGGCGATCTGGCGTGGACCAGCCAGCCCGCGCTGCTGTGGGCGGCGCTGCTGCTGGCGGTGGCCGCCGCGCTGGGCTTGTCGAGGCGGCTCGACGTGCTGCAGCTGTCGCCGCTGAAAGCCGCCTCGCTCGGGGTGGCCGTCGCACCCACGCGCTGGATGCTGTTCGGGCTTGCCGGCGCCTGCACCTCGCTGGTGGTGGCGCAGGCCGGCAGCATCGGCTTCGTCGGCCTGATGGTGCCGCACGCCCTGAGAAGACTCGGTTTTTCCAGCCACCGGATGCTGCTGCCCGCCTGCGCGCTCGCTGGTGGCAGCCTGCTGGTGCTGGCTGACGCCCTGGCACGCACCGTGATCGAGCCGCGCGAACTGCCGGTAGGCGTGCTGACCGCCCTGCTCGGCGTGCCCATGATGCTGTGGCTATTACGCAGGCCGTGAATGCGGGTGCCTATCGCCAGGCGCACCCTTATTGAACGGCACGAATGTGAGCGAACGGCTGGCTCACTTGCCACGCCCGAAGATTTCGGTCGGCAGTGTAAACACCCCGTTCGACTTGAAATGCACGCGACTGAGCGCAGGTCCTGCGAGTTTTCCGGTCATCTCATACGCGAGTTCACCGCGGAATTCGCTGGACATGAAGCCAATGGCCTGGTGCGCGACGCGGAACAGGGAAATGCTCACCGGGACATCAATAATCGCTTCACCAAAGCGCGGCACGCTGACAACTGCGTTGCTCACGCCCGTCGCGAAGAGCTTGCCTTGCACATCCATCTGGACTGCCACACCGTCGAAATCCAGCGGTACGTCAGTCGGGTTTTGAATGCGCAGCTTGACCAGCATTCGCAACTCCAATCCCTCCCCTTGAAGTGGCTCGACGTCCGCGATGATGACCTGAATGGGTTCACGGTCCTGAAAGCTCGCGCAGCCACCCAACATGAGCACGCCCAAGGCAAGCAGCACGAGCAGCACGTTCCGACTAATTGACATGATGACCTCCGTTGCAATTACAACGTATTGGATGGATCGGACAAGGTAACCGGTCCGCATGGCTGCCCCGTACGCGGGCCTTCAATACCGGACCAAGCCACCCTCAGTCTAGTAAACACCAGCGAGCCTCAAGCCCGTGCATACGCTATGGCCGGCAAGAACGAACCGGCAACGGTGTCGAGCTTCCGCGATGGCCGATTGTGCGCATCCAGCGATTCTCCCCTGATCGTGGCCCGCCCGGGCAAACACTGCCTGCTGCGTAATGCCCCCCAGCCTCCGTGCTGCTATGCTCGGATTCATTATCGGCCGCCTTCGTTTCATGGAATCCATTGCTCCCAGACTGACCGCGTTTCAGCTAACACTGCATACCGTCATCCGTACGCTGGTCGAATCGCTCGACCTCACGCTCGAATCCGGGGAGGTGCTCGGCATCCTCGGCGCCAACGGCGCCGGCAAGTCGACGCTGCTGAACATGCTTGCTGGTCTTGCCGTCCCCGCGCAGGGCCAGGTTACGCTCGACGGCCACGCGCTTGCCGCCCTGCCGCCGCTGACCCGCGCGCAGCACATCGGGCTACTGCCGCAGGGTGACGAAAGCGGCTTTTTCGGCAACGTCACCGACTTCGTCGCGCTCGGCCACTATCCCTTCGGCGATGTATCCGGCGACCTGGCACCGCATCTGGCGACCTGGGAACTGACCGAACTCGCGCACCGTCCCCTTGCCACCCTGTCCGGCGGCGAGCGCCAGCGCGCGCGGCTGGCGCAACTGGCGATGCAGGCGCCGCGCATCGCGCTGCTCGACGAGCCACTGACCCATCTCGACCCCGCGCATCAGGCGCGGC
>JAABQU010000272.1 GCA_011391285.1 Thiobacillus sp. | reverse complement strand
AACTGAAACAGCATGCCCATCTTGCGGCGCAGGCGGTACAGACCGGCAGCATCCAGTTCGCCCACCGGCTCGCCCGCCACGCGCACCGTGCCCTGGCCGGGCTTGATCTGCCCACCAATCAGACGCAAAAGGGTAGTTTTGCCGCAACCGCTGCTGCCCATGATGGCGATGACCTGCCCGCGTCGTGCGGTCAGGTTGATGCCCTTCAAAACCGGCCGGGCGCCATAGCCAAATGCGACATCTTCGATTTCGACCAGATTGTCGTGTTGCAAAAAATCGGGCCTGTGTTTTAGTCGGATCGCCATTCTACCGAAGCCTTGCTGCACCGACGCCTTGCGGCCAAGGTTTTTACCGTGCGTTCAGTAGCCCATCACCTGAACCAGGGTGCTTGCCTGCTCCATCAACTCGAGGTTGCCGCTGCGGCTGAACACGAACAGCGGCTCCCCTGTCGATGCCTGCCGGGTGATCCGTTGCGCCAGCACACGCAGGTCCGGCGCCTCGTCCAGCCACCAGACGTGTTCGGCCGCCCATGACGGGGTGGCCATCAGTACCCGTTCCGACACGGGCTGGGCGGAATCCGCGTCGCCCGGCTCCAGCACGAAATAGAACCCGTCCAGGGTGTCATACAGCCACTGCGCCCAGCTTGCCCCGGATGCGGCCTGCCAGACGGCAGCGGGCAGATAGACCGCATTGAACTGGCTGTTGTAATAGGACAATAGCCAGTCGTCCGGCATGTCCTCGGGATAAAGCCGGCCCCGCCACGCAGGATGCTGCCAGTCAACGGCGCCGACCAGGACCAGGGAATTCGAAGCCATGCCGACAGGCGCCCGGGTCAGGCGCGGCGCCAAGTGGTGCCGCCCGCCCCGTCTTCCAGCACGATGCCCGCGGCGGTCAGCGCATCGCGGATACGGTCGGACTCGGCGAAGTCCTTTGCCTTGCGCGCCGCCTGCCGCGCAGCGATCAATGCCTCGATCTCGGCGTCGGCCATGCCGCTTGGGGCGGCCCCGGCCTGCAGGAAATTCGCCGCCTCGCGCTGCAGCAGGCCCAGCACGCCGCCCAGGCTGCGCAGGGTCCGCGCGGCGGCGGCATCGCCCCGGTTGGCTTCGCCCGCCAATTCGAACAGCACCGCAAACGCCTCCGGGGTGTTGAAGTCGTCGTCCATCGCCGCGCGGAAAGCCGCCGCCGCCGGCTCGCTCCAGTCGGGTGCGGCTGCCGTCACCGGCGCATGCTTCAACGCGGTATACAGGCGCGTCAGCGCGGCTTTGGCGTCGTCGAGGTGGGCATCCGAATAGTTGAGCGGACTGCGGTAGTGCGCGCGCAGGATGAAGAAGCGCACCACTTCGGCGTCGTATTTTTCCAGCACCTCGCGGATGGTGAAGAAGTTGCCCAGCGACTTGGACATCTTTTCGTTGTCCACCCGCACGAAACCGTTGTGCATCCAGTAATTGACGAAGGTACAGCCATGGGCGCCCTCGGACTGCGCGATCTCGTTTTCGTGATGCGGAAACTGCAGGTCCTGGCCGCCGCCGTGGATGTCGAAGTGATTGCCGAGCAGGTCGGCGCTCATCGCCGAGCATTCGATATGCCAGCCGGGTCGCCCCGGCCCCCACGGCGACTCCCACGCCGGTTCGCCGGGCTTGGCGCCCTTCCACAGCACGAAATCCATCGGGTCGCGCTTGTTGGGGTCGACTTCCACCCGCTCACCGGCACGCAACTCGTCAAGGCTTTTGCCGGACAGGCGGCCGTAGGTCGGGAAGCCGCGCACGCTGTAGTAGACGTCGCCGTTGGGTGCCGGATAGGCCAGCCCCTTGTCGATCAGCTGCCCGATCAAGGCCAGCATCTGGGCCACATACTCGGTGGCGCGTGGTTCATGGTCGGGCGGCAGCACGCCGAGCGCACGCTCGTCCTCGTGCATCGCGGCGATGAAGCGGCTGGTCAGCGCGGCCGGGGTTTCGCCGTTGTCCGCAGCACGCCTGATGATCTTGTCGTCGATGTCCGTGATGTTTCGGACATACTCGACCTGATAGCCGCTGGCGCGCAGCCAGCGCGTCACCATGTCGAACACCACGAACACCCGCGCATGGCCCAGATGGCACAGGTCGTACACGGTCATGCCACAGACGTACATGCGGATGCGGCCGGGCGTGAGCGGGACGAAGACTTCCTTGGTACGGGTGAGGGAATTGGAAATGTGCAGCATGGATGCGAACGGGCTACGAACGGAATGGCAACGTACGGGAATCGGGCGGCGCACCAACTGTCTCAGCCGGATCGATAATTGCTAGAATGCCTGCTTCCCAAGATGATTCGAGCATATCACATGGCCCTGTCACGTTTCCTCGCCGCGCTTGCAGTCTGCGCGGCCCTGCTGAGCGCGCCGGCGCTGGCCAATACTGAAATTCAGGGGATCGACCAGCAGTACCGCAAGGGCGACCTCGCTGGCGCGCTGGACCGCGCCGACCGTTATCTGGCCAAAAACCCCAAGGATGCCCAGGCGCGCTTTCTCAAGGGCCTGATCCTCGCCGACCAGGGCAAGACCGATGAAGCCATCGCCGTGTTCACCGGGCTCACCGAGGACTACCCCGAATTGCCCGAACCCTACAACAACCTCGCCGTGATCTATGCTTCGCAGAGCAAATACGAGGCGGCGAGGGATGCGCTGGAAAGGGCGATTCGCGCCCATCCCGGCTATGTCGCCGCGCACGAGAACCTCGGCGACGTATACGCCAGGATGGCCTCGCTGGCATACGAGAAGGCACTGGCGCTCGACAGCAAGAATGCCAGTGCACAGAGCAAGCTTGCGCTGATGCGGAGTCTTTTGAAGGACCAGGCGCCCAAGCCGGCCGCCCCCCGCACGCCGGCCAGATAAATCCGATCCCCCTTCCGGCACCGCACAAACGGTCGTCGGGCTATCATTCACCCCAATCACTATCAAGGACACCCATGGTCAAGCTGCACACCAATCACGGCACCATCACCCTCGAACTCGACGCCGAGAAGGCACCCAAGACGGTTGAAAACTTCCTGCAATACGTGCGCGACGGTTTCTTCGACGGCACCATCTTCCATCGCGTGATCGACGGCTTCATGATCCAGGGCGGCGGATTCGAGCCCGGCATGACGCAGAAGCCCACCCGCGACGCGATCGAAAACGAAGCGGCCAACGGCCTCAAGAACGAGACCTACACCATCGCCATGGCGCGCACACCCAACCCCAACTCGGCCACGGCGCAGTTCTTCATCAACATCGCCAACAACAGCTTCCTCAATTTCACCGCGCCCACCCCGCAGGGTTATGGCTACGCCGTGTTCGGCAAGGTGGTCGAGGGCATGGACGTGGTGGACAAGATCAAGAAGGTGAAGACCGGCAGCCGTTCCGGCCATCAGGATGTTCCGCTGGAAGACGTCGTCATCACTCAGGCGGAAATCGTCTGAGGCATCGGTGAGCCTGATTGCTAACCAGGGCGCAGGGCGCACTTTTTTTGTCGCCGACCTGCACCTGACTGACGAACGCCCGGTCGCCACCGGGCGTTTTTTTCGCTTTCTGCAGGAAGAAGCCGCAGGGTCGGATGCGCTCTACATCCTGGGCGACCTGTTCGAAGCCTGGGTGGGCGACGACCACGACGAACAGGTGGCGCACGACACCGCACAGCAACTCAGGGTGCTGGGCGATGCGGGCACCCCGGTTTTTTTCATGCACGGCAACCGCGACTTCATGCTGGCCTCGCGCTACGCCGCGCGGTCGGGCATGACACTGATCGCCGAGCCTGCCCGGCTCGACCTGTATGGCACCCCGACGCTGCTGATGCACGGCGACACGCTGTGCACCGACGACACTGCGTACCAGTCCTTTCGCCGCCGGGCGCGCCATCCGCTGACGCTCGCGCTGCTGCGCCGACTGCCCTATTCCCTGCGCCAGCGCCTGGCACGGCAGGCGCGGGCCGGCAGCGAATCAGCCAAGGCCGGCAAGGCCGCCGCGATCATGGATGTGAATACGGATGAAGTGGTGCGCGTGCTGCGCGAACAACAGGTCGGCCGCCTGATCCATGGCCACACCCATCGGCCGGCGAAGCATGTCCATGCCGTCGACGGCCGCGACTGCGAGCGCTGGGTGCTGCCGGACTGGTATGCCCGCTGGGGCTACGTGGTGTGCGACGCAGCAGGCTGCGCGCTCAGGGTGGAGGACTTATGACGGTGCGTCGACCACCGGCATGCCGTCCGGCACGCGGAACAGTTCGGGCCGCAGGGGCTGCTTCGATTCGCTTTCGAACTGCCGCGTCCGCCCGGTGAACTCGCGCTCTTCCAGCGGCAGGCCCAGTTTGAGCGTGGCACCCGACTCCCAGACCTGATTCGCCAGGTCACAGTCGTGCTGAAGTTCACTCGGCGAATCCTTCCACACGCGGTATTGCATCGCGGCCAGCACGGATTTCAGTTCGGCCATTGCACGTGCCGCATCCGGCGCCGCACGCTGGGCCGCCACGCCTTCGCTGCACACCACGCCCCTCACCGTGAGGCTGAAACGCTGGGTGCCGGTCGCAGCCGGTTTCACGTCGAGCCGGGGTTTCCAGCCAGCCGGCTTCGGCGGCAGCTTGCCGGCGCTGAACACCATCGCCAGCTGGTTTCCCTGCATCACGTTGATGACCTTCTTCTGGCGCCGGTCCAGCAGGAAGAAGTCGCCGTCGTCCTGGCCGTCATCCATGCGCAAGAAATCCGGCGTCACCAGGATGCGCGTCATATAGGGCGGCTCGCCCGGGTCCTTATCCACGTAGCGCAGGGCAATCATGTCAGCCGCCTGCGCAGCCCCCATGCCCAACAGCCACAGCATCAGCCAGATTCTCAACCTGCCAGTCCCCGTTCCAGATCGGCCTGGATGTCCGCCAGCGATTCCAGCCCCACCGCGATGCGCACCAGGCCGTCGCCAATGCCGGCCGCTGCGCGCTGCTCGGCGGTCATGCGGCTGTGCGTGGTGGTGGCCGGATGGGTGATGGTGGTCTTGGTATCGCCCAGGTTGGCGGTGATCGAAAGCATTTTCGTCGCGTCGATCAATTTCCACGCGGCCGCCTGGCCGCCTTTCAATTCAAACGCGACGATGCCGCCGCCGGTTTTCTGCTGTGCCATTGCCAGTTCATGCTGCGGATGCGACGGCAGACCCGGATAGAGCACGCGTGACACGGCCGGCTGTGCTTCCAGCCATTGCGCCAGCGCCAGCGCATTCCTCGAATGGGCTTCCATGCGCAACGACAGCGTCTCCATACCCTTCAGGATCACCCAGGCGTTGAACGCCGACAGCGTCGGCCCGGCGGTGCGCAGGAACGTGTAAACGCCCTCCATCAGCGCCTGGCTGCCGAGCACCGCGCCGCCCAATACCCTGCCCTGTCCATCGAGATACTTGGTGGCGGAATGGATGATGATGTCGGCACCCAGTTCCAGCGGCTTTTGCAGTGCCGGCGAGCAGAAGCAGTTGTCGACCGCGAGCCACGCGCCTGACTCGTGCGCGATGTCGGCGAGCGCGCGGATGTCGCTGACTTCCGTCAGCGGGTTGGAAGGCGACTCGACGAAGAAGAGCTTCGTGTTCGGTTTGACCGCCGCGCGCCATTCTGCAGGGTCGGTCGGCGAGACGTAGGTCGTCTCGATACCAAAGCGGCCGAGAATGTTGGAGAACAACTGCACCGTGGAACCGAAAATCGAGCGCGAGGCGACCACATGTTCGCCCGCCTTCATCAGCCCCATCACGGTTGCCAGAATCGCCGCCATGCCGGACGCAAATGCCACGCAGCGCTCGGCGCCTTCCAGCGCCGCCAGCCGCGTTTCCATCATGCTGACGGTGGGGTTGGTGAAGCGTGCGTAGATCGGGCCGGGCGCTTCGCCCTTGAAGCGCGCCGCCGCCTCCGCAGCGCTGCGGAACACGAAGCTGGAGGTGAGATACAGCGCCTCCGAGTGCTCGTTGAACTGGCTGCGCACCGTGCCGGCGCGCACCGCCAGGGTTTCGAGGTCGTAGTCGTCGCTCATGACTCGCTCGTCGCCAGATTGAGGTCGAGTTGCTGTGTGGACAGCGCTGACGGCGGCGGCGTTTCGCCATTGCGTACCGCCTCGACGTAATTCAGGTACTCCGGCGTGACGTCGCCGGTGATGTAGCGGCCATCGAAGCACGAGGTGTCGAAGTCGAGTATCGCCGGGTTGCCGGCGCGGACCACCTCCACCATGGCGTCGAGATCTTGATAGATCAGCGCATCGCAGCCGATTTCGCGCGCGATTTCCTCGTCGGTGCGGCCGTTGGCGATGAGTTCGTTGCGAGTCGGCATGTCGATGCCGTACACGTTGGAATAACGCACCGGCGGCGAGGCCGAAGCGAAATAAACCTTCTCGGCGCCGGCGTCGCGCGCCATCTGCACGATCTCGCGGCTGGTGGTGCCGCGGACGATGGAGTCATCGACCAGCAGGACGTTGCGGCCCTTGAATTCCTCGGCGATCGCGTTGAGCTTCTGCCGCACCGACTTCTTGCGCAGCGCCTGCCCCGGCATGATGAAGGTGCGGCCGATATAGCGGTTCTTGATGAAGCCTTCGCGGTACGGCACGTTGAGATGATTCGCAAGCTGCAGCGCGGAAGGACGGCTGGTGTCGGGAATCGGGATCACCACGTCGATCTTCAGGTGCGAAAAATCGCGCTTGATTTTCTCGGCCAGCGACACGCCCATGGCGAGCCGTGTGCTGTAGACCGAAACGCCGTCCATCACCGAATCGGGACGGGCGAGATACACGTATTCGAAAATGCAGGGATTGAGCGCGGACTTGTCGCTGCACTGGCGGCTGTGCAGCTTGCGCTGGTAATCGATGAACACCGCTTCGCCCGGCGCCACGTCGCGCAGCAGGCGGAAGCCCAGCGTATCGATCGCCACGCTTTCCGACGCGATGATGTACTCGTGCGGCACGACCTGGTCATTGACGCCGATCACCAGCGGCCGGATGCCGTGCGGATCGCGGAAGGCCAGCAGGCCATAGCCGGCGATGAAGGCCGTCACCGCATAGGCTCCCTTGCAGCGCGCATGCACGCCCGCGACCGCGCCGAAGATCGTGTCCAGGTTCAGCTGCCGGCCCGAGGCGCGCACCTGCAGTTCGTGCGCCAGCACGTTCAGCAACACTTCCGAATCCGAGTTGGTGTTGACGTGGCGCAGATCGGCGCGGAACAGCGATTCTTTCAATTCGTGCGTATTGGTGAGGTTGCCGTTGTGCCCGAGCACGATGCCGTACGGCGAATTCACGTAGAACGGCTGCGATTCGGCCGACGACGAGGCGCTGCCCGCGGTCGGATAGCGCACATGCGCCACACCCATGTCGCCGAGGAGATTGCGCATGTCGCGGGTGCGGAACACATCGCGCGCGAGGCCTTGCCCCTTGTGCATGTGGAAGCGGCTCTCCTCCGCCGTCACGATGCCGGCCGCGTCCTGGCCGCGATGCTGCAACACCATCAGCCCGTCATACAAAAGCTGGTTGGCTGCCGAATTGGATACGACTCCGATTACACCGCACATGCTGTGCACCCATTCATAAGATTATTCAAAGCGAACATATTTCGCCACGTCGGCCGGCAGCAGCGGCAAGGCCCGCAACGCCAAGGCCTGCAGGCTTTCAGACAGCGCGGCCTGCTTCCAGAACTCGGTGCGCGGCAGCGAGGTCAGCCCGGCGGCAAGCGTCAGCCCGACCAGGATCACAAAGCCCTTGGCCAGCCCCAGCACTCCGCCCAGCATCCTGTCAGTACCGTCCAGTCCGACGGCTTTCACCAGCGACGCCAGCGCATGTCCCACCAGCAGCACACTGATCAGCACGACCAGAAAAACAAGCGCAAAGCCCGCAAAATAACGTATCGCCGGGGTCTCAATGCCGATGGGCAGCAGCGGCGCTACCATCAGCGCCCCCCATTTGCCCGACACGAAAGCCAGCATCCAGGCGGCCAGCGAAAACAGTGTGTCGATCAGGCCGCGCATCAGGCCGCGCACCACGGTGAGAAGCAGCACCAGCAGGATGATGAGGTCGAGCAGGCTCATTTTGCGATCACTTGACCCGCCGGCAAACCATTGTCGGCGAGTTTTTTCGCGGCGGTTTCGGCGGCTTCACGTGAGGAATATGGTCCCACGCGAACGCGTGTCAGTTCGCCCAGCTTGTCGGTGTAGGCCGGCAATCCGGCCAGGACCGCGCGCCCCTTGAGCGCATCCGCCTTGGCGGGATCGGACAAGGCGGCCAACTGCACCACGAACGCTTCGCTGGCCGCCGTCGGTTTGGGCTGGACGGGAGCCGCCGCAACGCGCTTGGGAGGCTGCGGCCTGGGGCTCGGTTTGGCGGCGTCTGCCTTGGCCGGTTCGACCCTGGAATCTGCCTTGGGTTCGGTCTCGCCGACGGGTTCGGATCCGGAATCGACCTTGGGCTCGGGTGCGGGGGGTGTATCCGCCCCATCCGTTGCATCGGACGGCTCTGGCTGCTCGGGCAGCGCTTCGGGTACCGCAGCCATGCGTACCGCCAAGGGGCTGGATGGTGGCGGCTCATCTTCCAGCAGCAGCGGCAGGACGATCACCGCCAGCAGGGTCAGCGCCACCGCGCCGATCAGGCGGCGTCGGGCGTGGCGTTTGAGGTCATTTTCACTGCTGGGTGGCGGCATGGTCGAGCACGGCGGCAACGGTATAGAACGAACCGAAGACGAGAATTCTATCACCTTCACGCGCCGCACCTCGCGCCGCTGCGAGCGCCGCATTCACATCCGGCTGCACGTGGATCGGCGCACCCTTCACCCGCCCCCGCAAGATGGCGGCCAGCGCTGTGGCATTCTGCGCGCGCGACGACCCGGGCGTGCACGTCCACCACGCATCGATTTCGCCCGACAGTGCTGCAAATACGCCAGCAGCATCCTTGTCGGCCAGCATGCCCACCACCGCCAGCGTGCGTCCGGCAGTCGGTTGTTCGTGCAAGGTCGCGGCAAGCGCCCGTGCCGCTTCCGGGTTGTGCGCCACGTCCAGGA
Organism: Thiobacillus sp.; assembly: GCA_011391285.1. The sequence goes on along the minus strand of JAABQU010000272.1, from coordinate 1,871 downwards.
TGACATCCGGTGCCTCGGCGATGCGCTGGAACCGCCCCGGAACCCGGACTGAAACAAGGCCCTGGCGGATCGCGACCTCGCTCACCGGTAAGCGGTCACGCACGGCTTCCAGTCCTGCCAGCGCCGCGGCCACGTTGCGCAACTGGTAGGCGCCCGCCATGGCGGGCAGCGGCAAGGCGGGCCAGTGGGTCTCACGGCCGCAGAAGGTCCAGCGATCGCCTTCTCGCTGCGCCGAAAAATCCTGGTCCACGCAGCGAAGGTCGGCGCCGATGTGCCGGGCGTGCTCCTGCAGGCTGGCAGGCGGCGCGGGATCGGCGCAGATGGCCGGTCGGCCGGCGCGGTAAATGCCTGCCTTCTCGAAACCGATCAGTTCGCGGGTGTCGCCCAGATACTCCATGTGATCGAGATCGACGCTGGTGACGATGGCGGCGTCGCCGTCGAACACATTCACGGCATCGAGCCGCCCGCCAAGGCCGACCTCGAGAATGGCCACATCGACGCCGGCATCGATAAACTGCAGCATCGCGCCCAGGGTGCCGAATTCGAAATAGGTCAGCGAGATGTCGCCGCGCGCGGCATCAATTTTTTCAAACGCTGCGACCAGGCCGGCGTCGCTCGCCTCCGCGCCAGCAATCCGCACCCGTTCGTTGTAGCGCAGCAGATGCGGCGAGGTATAGAGGCCGGTTTTATAGCCTGCGGCACCGAGGATGGCTTCCAGAAAGGCGCAGGTGGAACCCTTGCCGTTGGTGCCGCCGACGACGATCAGCGGAAAGGTCGGGGCAATCCCGAGTGCCTCCTTGACCCGTTGTACCCGGTCCAGGCCAAGCTCGATGGTGCTGGGATGCAACTGCTCCAGCCGCGCCAGCCAGTCGGCCAGCGAAAGGCCCGGATTTACGCGCACACCCTAGGCCGCCAGCGCAGGCCGCCCCATCATCATGGACAGCGTAGTGGCGAGTTCATTGCGCATCTGGCGGCGATCGATAATGCGGTCGATGGCGCCCTTGTCGACCAGGAACTCGGCGCGCTGGAAGCCTTCCGGCAGCGTCTCGCGCACGGTCTGCTCGATCACGCGCGGGCCGGCGAAGCCGATCAGCGCATTCGGCTCGGCGATGATCAGGTCGCCCAGCATGGCGAAGCTCGCGGACACGCCGCCCATGGTGGGGTCGGTCAGCACCGAGATGAAAGGCAGACGGTTGCGCGACAGCTGCGTCAGCGCGGCCGAGGTCTTCGCCATCTGCATCAGGGAGAACAGGCCTTCCTGCATGCGCGCGCCGCCACTGGCGGAAAAGCAGACGAAGGCCGAATTCGACTCGATTGCCGCTTCCACGCCCTGGACGAAGCGCTCGCCGACCACCGAACCCATCGAGCCGCCCATGAACTTGAACTCGAATGCCGCCGCCACCACCGGCACCGCCTTGACGCTGCCGCCCAGCACCACCAGCGCGTCGGTTTCCGAGGTGCCGGCCTGGGCTTCCTTAAGGCGGTCCGGATACTTCTTGCCGTCCTTGAACTTCAAGGGGTCGAGCGGCGTCACCGCGGCGCCGATCTCGTGCTGGCCTTCGGCATCCAGCAGCATGGCCAGCCGCGCGCGGGCGCCGATGCGATGGTGGTGGCCGCACTTGGGGCACACCTCCAGATTGCTTTCGAGGTCGGCGCGGTAGAGCACCTCGTTGCACGCCGGGCACTTGGACCACAGCCCTTCCGGCATTGATTTGCGCGCCTCGACCCGACGCTTGATTTTGGGCGGCAGTATTTTCTGGAACCAGCTCATGTTCTTCTCCCCTTATTTGGATGCGGCGTCGACGCCGCGGCGCAGTTCAGCCACCAGGTGCTTGACGCGCTGGACGCACTCGCCTTCCGGCGCGGTCTCG
>JAABQU010000271.1 GCA_011391285.1 Thiobacillus sp. | reverse complement strand
TCGGTCAGCACCGCCATCGCCGAGGCGAGCGGCTGCAGCACCAGGTCGGAGACTTCCAGCCCGCAGCGGCGCACGCACTTGATGATGTTCTGTGCCGCCGACACCGCGCCAGTGACGATGTGGACCTTTACTTCCAGGCGCACCGCGCTCATGCCGAGCGGGTCGCGCACGTCCTCCTGGCCGTCGACGATGAACTCCTGCGGAATGGTGTGCAGGATCTGCTGGTCGGTCGGGATGTTGACCGCGCGCGCGGTTTCCACCACGCGGTCGACGTCCATCTGGCTGATTTCCTTGTCCTTGATGGCGAACATGCCGTGCGAGTTGAAGCTCTTGATGTGGCTGCCCGCGATGCCCGTATACACCTCGCGGATCTTGCAGTCGGCCATCAGTTCGGCTTCTTCCAGCGCGCGCTGGATGGCATTGACGGTGGCTTCGATGTTGACCACCACGCCGCGGCGCAGGCCGCGCGACGGATGCGTGCCCATGCCGATGATCTCGAGCACACCCTCATCGTTGATTTCCGCAACGATGCAGACGATCTTGGAGGTGCCGATGTCGAGGCCGACAACCAGGTTCTTGGTATCTCTTGGCTTACTCATGTTGCGTGGCACTCATGTTTCACTCGGTTTCAAAGGCGAGCCGGCAGGCCTGCTCGCGGTAAAGCTGGCTGGCGCTGCGCCGCCGGGCATGCGGACTGCAAAACCATCCGGATAGCGCAAATCGACAGAAAGCGGCACGACTGGATCAGGCCTTGCGACATCCTGCGCAGCACCAGCCGGGGTTGCCGGCTGCGCTACCAGCAGGCGCGGGTAGAGGGCAATGAAGCGCGCCAGGCGCGCGTCGGTCTGCTCGCGGCCAAGCGCCAGTTGCATGCCGTTGTCAAGGCGAACGCGCCAGGCGCGGCGCGGCGACAGACGCAGCTCGGTGATCGTCATGCCCAGCGGGGCAAGCGCGGCCTGATGCCGGCGATAGGCCGCCACCACCTCGGCGCTGCTGTCTTCGGGGCCGGACAGGCGCGGCAGGTGTGTGGACACCGCGGCGACGAATACCTCGCCCGCCTCGTTGATCAGCGCATTGTCGTTCCAGCGCGCCAGCGGCACGTGCTCGGTCAGCGACACCACCAGGGTGTCGGGCCAGCGGCGTTCCACCCGTGCCTCGCGCACCCACGGCAGTTTTTCCAGACTGTTGCGAACGCTTTCGAGATCGACGGTAAAGAAGGTGCCGCGCACCTTGCGCTCGGCGACCAGCCGGATCTGTGCCTCGGTGACATGCGCCACCGGCGTTTTTATCTCGATATGGCGCAGCGCAAACCAGGGCTGCGCAACCACCCAGCTCACCGCCCCATAGGCCAGCAGACCGAGCGCGCCCCAGGTCAGCACACGGGCGACCTGCGACAGCGGATGGGCAGCGAGTTCGGGAGAGGTCAAAGCGTCTGCTCCAGAATCTTCATGCAAAGCGCATCAAAGTCCAGCCCCGCGACGCGTGCCGCCATCGGCACCAGGCTGTGGTCGGTCATCCCGGGTGAGGTGTTCACTTCCAGCAGGTAGGGATTGCCGAGGCTGTCCAGCATCAGGTCGACCCGACCCCAGCCCCGCCCGCCGATCAGGCGGAAGGCGTCGAGCGCCAGTTGCCGCAGCGCCTTTTCCTGAGGGTCGGGCAGCCCGGCCGGGCAGTGGTACTGGGTGTCGTTGCGAATATATTTGGCTTCGAAGTCGTAGAAAGCCTTGTCCTTGGCTGGCTCCAGGCGAATCAGCGGCAACGCGGTGTCGCCGAGAATGCCGACGGTGAATTCGGCGCCGTCGATGAATTTTTCTGCCAGCACCAAGGCGTCGTGTTCGACGGCCACTTCAAACGCGGCCTCAAGGGTGCCGTGCTCGGTCACCTTGCTCATACCGATGCTGGAGCCCTCGCGCGCGGGCTTGACGAAGATCGGCAGGCCGAGGTTCTTCTCCACCGCGGCGAAATCGCTGGTGGCATCGAGTATCGCCCAGTCGGCGGTGGGCAGGCCGGCGGCGCGCCACAGCAGCTTGGTGCGCCATTTGTCCATGCCGATGGCCGATGCCATCACGCCGCTGCCGGTGTAGGGAATGGCCAGCAGCTCAAGCGCGCCCTGCATGCAGCCGTCCTCACCGTAGCGCCCGTGCAATGCGATGAATACGCGGTCGAATTCGCCGGTGATGAGGTCGCCGAGGTTGCGGTTGGCCGGATCGAAGGCGTGGGCGTCGACCCCCTGCCGGGTGAGCGCCGCCAGCACCGCCGCACCGCTGTTGAGCGAGACCGGACGTTCCGCCGAGGTGCCCCCCAGCATCACCGCAACCTTGCCAAACGATTTTTCACGGGCGTTAGCCCGTAGAAAATCGGTGTCCCCTTGTGGGGCGAATTTTTTCGCTGATTCAATCGCGCTCACTGCCGCTCTCCAATAATTCGCACTTCGCGTATCAGCTGCACATTGGTGCGCGCCTCCACGCTGTCTTCCACATGTTCGATCAGGCGCTCGATGTCGGTCGCCGTGGCCTTGCCCAGATTGACGATGAAGTTGGCATGCTTCTCCGATACCTGCGCATCGCCGATGCGGAAACCCTTGAGTCCACAGGCCTCGATCAGGCGTGCAGCGTAATCGCCCGGCGGGTTGCGGAACACCGAGCCGGCGTTGGGCTGGCTCAATGGCTGCGCAGTGATGCGCTTCTTCAGCAGGTCCTTGATGGTTTCGCGCGAGGCCGCACCGTCGCCGCGGGCCAGCCGGAACCAGCCGCCGATAAACCATTCCTCGTGCGTGTGCTTCAGCGCAACGTGGCGGTAGCCGATCACGTATTCGTCCGGCCGCCGTTCATTCAACTGGCCGTCGCGATCCAGCGTCTGCACCTGCACCAGCCTGTCCCAGGTCTGGCCGCCGTAGCAGCCGGCGTTCATCGCGATCGCGCCGCCGACGGTGCCGGGAATGCCGGCCCAGAATTCGCCACCGACCAGACCATGATTGGCGGAAAAGCGCGCCAGCTTGGGCGTTGCCACGCCCACCTGGGCATACACCAGGGCGGTGTCGACGTCTTCCGGTGGCGGCGGCAGGCCATGGGTACGACTTTCGATCGCCAGTTTCTTCAGCACCCCGTGCAGCAGGATCACCACGCCGTTGACCCCGCCGTCACGCACCAGCAGATTGCTGCCCAGACCTACCACGTGGATGTCTTCGTGTGCCGGGACGGAGCGCACCAGCCACGCCATGTCCTCCAGATCAGCCGGGATATAGACGCGCCGCGCCGCGCCCCCGGCGCGCCATGACACGTGCCTGCTCATCGGCTCGTTGTAGAGAAACTGCCCGCGCAGCACCGGAGCAGCCCCGCTGCCCAGTTCCATCTCGCTCATCGGGTAGTCATGCTGCATGCTTCCCCCCTAAAGAGGATTGCGATCCACCAGGTGCTGAAGCGCCTGTGGAATCGTGTGCTCCCAGCGCCGGGGCCACCTGCCCGATGCTGCCGGCACCCATCACCAGCACGACGTCCCCTGCCTGCACCAGATCACGCACGGCTGCAGGCACATCAGCAATTTTTTCCACGAATACCGGCTCGACCTTGCCGGCTACCCGCACGGCACGTGCCAGGGCGCGACCGTCGGCCGCAACGATCGGCGCTTCGCCCGCGGGATAGACCTCGGTCAGCAGCAGCACGTCGGTTTCCGACAGCACCTTCACGAAATCCTCGAAACAGTCACGGGTGCGGGTAAAGCGGTGCGGCTGGAACACCAGCACCAGCCGCCGCCCCGGGAAGGAACCGCGTGCGGCAGCCAGCGTCGCCGCCATTTCGACCGGATGGTGGCCGTAGTCATCGATCAGGGTGTAGTGCCCGCCATCCCGGGTTGGCTGCTCGCCCCAGCGCTGGAAGCGCCGGCCGACGCCGTGGAATTCGGCCAGCGCCTTGACGATGGCGGCATCACTGGCATCGACCTCGGTCGCCACCGCAATAGCCGCCAGGGCATTCAGCACGTTGTGCATGCCAGGATGGTTCAGCACCACATCAAGATCGGCCATGCCTTCGCGCTTGACGGTGAAATGCATCCGGCCGTGTTCGAAACGCGGATTCACCCCGCGTACCTGCGCCGATTCGTCGAAACCGTAGGTGGTGATCGGCTTGGTGATGCGCGGCAGGATTTCGCAGACATGCGGATCGTCGATGCACAGCACCGCCATGCCGTAGAAGGGCAGGCGCTGGCAGAAATCGACGAAAGCCTGTTTCAGCCGCTCGAAATCATGGCCATAGGTCTCCATGTGATCGGCATCGATGTTGGTGACGATGGCGATCACCGGCGTGAGATAAAGGAAGGAGGCATCGGATTCGTCGGCCTCTGCCACCAGAAAATCGCCCTGGCCCAGCCGCGCGTTGGTGCCGGCGGCGGTGAGTTTGCCGCCGATCACGTAGGTCGGATCCATGCCGGCTTCGCCGAGGATGCTGGCGACCAGGCTGGTGGTGGTGGTCTTGCCGTGGGTGCCGGCGATGGCGATGCCCCGCTGCAGCCGCATCAGTTCGGCCAGCATCAGCGCACGCGGCACGATGGGGATTTTCCTCTCGCGTGCGGCCATGACTTCGGGGTTGCTTTCCTGCACCGCAGTCGAGACGACGACCGCGTCGGCGCCGACAATATTTTCAGCCACATGCCCGCGGTGGATGTGCGCACCCAGACTGGCAAGCCGTTGTGTCACCGCGCTGTCAGACAAATCCGAACCCGATACGGCGTACCCCAGGTTCAGCAGCACCTCGGCGATGCCGCTCATGCCGACGCCGCCGATGCCGACAAAATGGATGTGTTTGACCGCGTGTTTCATTGGGCGAGAGCCTCGCAAATATCGGCGACCTGTCGGGTCGCATCGGGTTTCGCCAGCGCGAGCGCCTGGTCCGACATGGCTGCCAGCGTGGTGCGATCGAGCCCGCCGATCAGCGCAGCGAGTTTCTCTGGCGTCAGATCCTTCTGCTGCATCAGCCAGCCTGCACCGGCTTCGGAAAGGAATTCCGCGTTGCCTGTCTGATGGTCATCCACCGCGTACGGGAAGGGCACCAGCACCGCAGGAACGCCGGCACACGCCAGTTCGGCGACCGTCATTGCGCCGGAACGGCAGATGGCAAAATCGCAGGCCTGATACTCGGCGGCCATGTCCTCGATGTAGTCGCGCACCTCGGCTGCCACCCCGGCGGCGGCATAGTTCGCACGCAGGGCGTCGAGGTGCTGGCGGCCGGACTGATGCACCACCTGCGGGCGCCGGCCGGCAGGCAGCAGTGCGAGCGCCCGAGGCACCAGGTCATTCAAGGCCGACGCACCAAGGCTGCCCCCCACCACCAGCAGACGTAGCGGGCCGCTGCGATCTGCGCGACTGGCCTTCGATGCAGTTGCGATGTCGGTTCGCACCGGGTTGCCCACCCATTCCGCTGTCACGCGGCGGCATGGAATCGGTTTATCGTGCGGGTGGGTAAACACGGTGGGAAAGGCTGTCAGCACACGATCGGCCAGACAGGCCAGCACGCGGTTGGTCAGACCGCCGACCGAGTTCTGTTCATGGATCACCAGCGGCCGGTTGAGCAGGCTCGCCATCAGGCCACCGGGGAAGGCGGTGTAGCCGCCCATGCCCAGGACCACATCAGGTCGGCGCTGCAGGATGGCACGCAGGCTCTGCCAGAAGGCGACCAGCAGCGTTGCCGGCAGCAGCAGTTTCTTCAGCAGCCCCTTGCCACGCACACCGCCCATCGACACCCACACCACGTCGATCCCCGCCGCCGGCACCACGCGCGCCTCGAGGCCATTTCTGGTGCCGAGCCAGAACACGTCCCAGCCGCGCCCACGCAGCGCGTCGGCCACCGCGAGCGCAGGGTAGACATGGCCACCGGTACCGCCGGCCATGACCATGAGGGTGCGGTTCGCGGCAGTCATCAGAAGGTTTTCCCCCGCATCATCTGCCGGTGCTCCCAGTCGATGCGGAGCAGTACGGCAATCGCCAGGCAATTGGCGACAATCCCGCTGCCGCCGAACGACAAAAAGGGCAGGGTCAGTCCCTTGGTCGGCAGCAGGCCGACATTCACCCCCATGTTGATCAGCGTCTGAACGCCAAGCCAGATGCCGATCCCCTGCGCCACCAGTGCACAGAAATTGCGCTCCAGTTGCGCCGCGCGATGGCCGATCAGGAAGGCCTTGACGAGAAGCCAGGCGAACAGGCCGATCACCGCCGCCACGCCGATGAAGCCGAATTCCTCGGCGATCACCGCCAGCAGGAAATCGGTGTGTGCCTCCGGCAGATAGAACAGCTTTTCGACGCTGCCGCCGAGCCCCAGGCCCAGCCATTCGCCGCGGCCGAAGGCGATCAGCGCATGTGACAGCTGGTAACCCTTGCCGTAAGGGTCGGCGAACGGGTCCATGAAGCCGAGGATGCGCTGCATCCGGTATTCCGAAGTGAAGATCAGCAGCGCAAAGCCAGCTAGCAACACCACCACCAGCGCGGCGAAGACCTTCCAGTTGAGCCCGCCGAGGAACAGGATGCCCATGCCGATCGACACGATGACTACAAAGGCACCGAAATCCGGCTCGCTCAGCAGCAAGGCGCCAGCCAGCATCATCACCGCGGCCATCGGCAGAAAGCCCTTCTTGAAGTCATGCATGAAGGCGGCCTTGCGCGTTGTGTAGTCGGCGGCGTACAGCACGGCGAGGAACTTCATCAGTTCGGACGGCTGCAGGTTGGCGAACCCGAGCGGAATCCAGCGCCGGCTGCCGTTGACTTCGCGACCGATACCGGGGATCAGCACCACCACCAGCAGCAACAGTCCGACTAGAAAGAGATAGGGCGCGGCCTGCTGCCACACCCGCATCGGCACCTGGAACGCGGTGGCGCCGACCCCGACGCCAATGGCGATGAAGATGCCCTGCCGCAACAAATAGAACTCGCCGTTGTGGCCGGTATACCCGGCCGCCTCGGCCGTCGCGAGCGAAGCTGAATAGACCATCACCAGCCCGATCGCCAGCAGGCCGAGCGCCAGCCACAGCAGGCTGAAGTCGAGCTCGCCGCTGGGTTTGGGGGCACGTGCGGTATACAGCATCGTCAAATCGCCCCGGGCTCTGCCGCCCGTTCCGCGGCCAGCTTTTTCACGGCGGCAGTGAACACTTCGGCACGATGGACATAGTTGCGGAACATGTCGAAGCTGGCACAGGCGGGCGACAGCAGCACGGCATCGCCGGGACGGGCGAGTCTCTGGGCTTGTGCGACTGCTTCATCCAGGTCAGCAACCGGAAGTATCTCCACGCCGCTGCCCCGGATGGCCTCGGCAATCAGCGGCGCATCCCGCCCGATCAGCAGCACGGCGCGTGCGTTGGCCTGGACGGCATCCTTGAGCGGGCTGAAGTCCTGGCCCTTGCCGTCGCCGCCCAGGATCACCACCGCTTTCCGCTTGCCCATGCCATAGAGCGCAGCCTCAGTGGCACCGACGTTGGTGCCTTTCGAGTCGTCATACCAGGTCACGCCCTCGATCTCGGCAATCTTCTCGACCCGGTGCGGCAGGCCCTTGAAATGCACCAGTCCACGCAGCAGCGCTTCCATCGGCAGGCCCAGCGCTCGCGTCAAGGCAAGCGCCGCGAGTGCATTGGCAGCGTTGTGCAGCCCGGCCACCGGCAGCGCAGACAACGGCAGCAGCATGTCGCCACCGAGACACAGCTCGTCTTCGCACAGGCCGAAGTTTTCCCCCTGCGGGCAGCGGTCCAGGCCAAAACTGACCACATGCCGGCCGGGCAGGGCCATCGCCAGGCTGCGCGGATCGTCGCGGTTCACCACCTGAACGCCGGAGCCGCTGAAAATCCGCGCCTTGGCCGCGGCATAGGTATCCATGTCGGGATAACGATCCATGTGATCTTCCGACAGGTTGAGTACCGTGGCCGCATCGGCGTCGAGGCTGGATGTCGTTTCCAGCTGGAACGATGACAACTCCAGCACCCACACCTGCGGCGTGGGTGCGAGACCCTGTTCGATTTCGAACAACGCATCCAGCACCGGCAGACCGATGTTGCCTGCCACGCAGGTGGTCAGGCCCGCCATCCGGCACATGTCGCCGCACATCGCGGTCACGGTGCTCTTGCCGTTGCTGCCGGTAATTGCGAGCATCCGCATGGGATGCTCGCGCCGGGAATTGAGTGCGCGGACGGCGCGGGCGAACAGTTCGACGTCGCCCACCGCCTCGATGCCAGCCGCAACTGCACGGGCCACCGCAGGCTCGGCCAGGGGCACGCCGGGGCTGATGACCAGCAACTCGGCTGACTGCAGCAGCGCATCGCTGTAGGGGCCGGTGACAATCCGGACATCCGGCAGCAACCCGGCCAGGCGCCCGCCATGCGGCGGTGCCGCGCGCGTGTCGGCCACGCTCACGTTGGCCCCGCGTGCAGCCAGCCAGCGTGCACACGACAGGCCGGTATCACCCAGGCCCAGCACCAGGATGTTCTTGCCGGAGAGCTGCAGGCTGTCGTAGTTCATCTCAGTTTCAAGCTCGAAAGACCGATCAGCACCAGCATCATGCTGATGATCCAGAAGCGCACCACCACCTGGTTTTCCTTCCAGCCCTTGAGTTCGTAGTGATGGTGGATCGGCGCCATACGGAAGACCCGCTTGCCGGTGAGCTTGAACGAGGCGACCTGCACCATCACCGACAGAGTCTCAACCACGAACACGCCGCACATGATGAAGAGGATAATTTCCTGGCGCACGATGACCGCCACCACGCCGAGTGCCGCGCCCAGCGCCAGTGCACCGACATCACCCATGAAGACTTCGGCCGGATAAGCGTTGAACCACAGGAAGGCCAGTCCCGCACCCGCCATCGCGGCGCAGAAAATCGCCAGTTCACCGGCGCCGGGGACAAAGGGCACGCCGAGGTATTTGGAGAAAACCGCATTGCCGGCGACATAGGCGAAGATCGCCAGCGCGGAGGCCACCATCACGGTCGGCAGGATCGCCAGACCGTCGAGGCCGTCGGTCAGGTTGACCGCGTTGCTTGCGCCGACGATGACGAAGTAGGCGAGCGCGATGAAGGCCGCACCCGACAGCGCCAGTGTGGCGTGCTTGAGAAAGGGGATGATGAGCTCGGTATGCGCTGGCAGGTGGGCGGTTTGCCACAGATAGGCCGCGACCGCGAGGCCGATCACCGATTGCCAGAAATATTTCCAGCGCGAGGGCAGGCCGCGCGAGTTTTTCTCGACCACCTTGCGCCAGTCGTCGATCCAGCCGATGACACCGAAACCGACCAGGGTGATGAGTGCCACCCAGACATAATCATTCGACAGATCCGCCCACAGCAACGTGGTCACGGTGACCGACACCAGGATCAGCGCGCCGCCCATGGTCGGGGTTCCAGCCTTGACCAGATGGGTCTGCGGGCCGTCGCTACGCACCGACTGGCCAATCTTCAGCGCCGTGAGCTTGCGGATGACGGCCGGCCCGACGATGAATGAGATCGTCAGTGCGGTGAGCGTGGCCATCACCGCGCGCAACGTCAGGTAATTGAAGACGTTGAATGCCCGGATGTCCTGGCCAAGTTGCTGAAACAGCCACAGGAGCATGTCAGTGTCCCTCGTACCCAGGCCGTGAGGCCGTCGGGTGTTCCATAAAACTTTGCACCACGCGCTCCATCTGCATGAAACGCGAACCTTTCACCAGCACGGTGGTGTCCGGCGTCAGTTCGTTTTCGAGTTCGGCAAGCAGTTCCTGGATGCGCTCGAAATGCATCGCACCAGCGCCGAACGCGGCAACGGTTTCCTTCGAAAAGTCGCCCAGCGCCAGCAAGCGGTCGACACCCGCTGTGCGTGCGGCCATGCCGATTTGCGCGTGCATGGTCGCCGCATCCGTTCCCAGTTCGCCCATGTCACCCAGCACCAGCACCTTCCTGCCGGGCTGCTGCTCCAGTACCGCCAGCGCGGCCTTCACCGAATCGGGATTGGCGTTGTAGGTGTCGTCGATGAAAGTGCTGCCGTGCAGTGCGGCTTTTTTCTGCAAGCGTCCCTTGACGCCGCTGAAGCCGGACAGTCCGGTGACGATGCTGCGGTAGCTGAGGTCGAGCGCGAAGGCCGTAGTGGCGGCGGCAAGCGCATTCATCGCGTTGTGTTCGCCCGGCACCTGCAGGGCGATCTCGAGCGTGGCGTTGGGCAGGCTGATCGCAAGCGCCGAGCCGAAGCCGCTTGGCTGGTAGCGTCCGCGCACGGCTGCCGGCTGCTTGATGCCGAAGTCGATCACGCAGCGTTGCGCATTGATTTCACGCCACAGCGAAGCATGCGGGTCATCGGCGTTGAACACGGCGATGCCGGCATTCGACAGGCCATTGAAGATCTCACCCTTGGCACGGGCAATGTTTTCAACCGAACCGAGAAAGCCGATATGCGCCGTCAGCGCATTGTTGATCACCGCCACATCGGGGTGCGCCAGGTTTGTCAGATAGTCGATTTCGCCCGCATGGTTCATGCCCATTTCGAGCACGGCGAAATGGTGCGTATCGCGCAGCCGCAGCAGCATCAGCGGCAGGCCAATGTCGTTGTTGAGGTTGCCTTCGGTGCTGAGAACCGCATCATCCACGCCGGCTTCGACCCGCAGGATGGCTGCCAGCATTTCCTTCACGGTGGTCTTGCCGTTGCTGCCGGTGATGGCGATGACCGGAATCGCGAAGCGCCGACGCCACGCGGCAGCCAGCTGCCCGAGGGCGAGACGGGTGTCGTCGACACGGATCGCGGAAGCAATCTCCGGTGCCTGCCTATGGTCGAGCACCACGCCGGCCGCACCCTGCTGCAAGGCCTGCGCGGCAAAGCTGCCGCCGTCGAACTTGTCGCCGCGCAACGCGATGAAAAGGTCGCCCGGCTGGATGCTGCGGCTGTCGGTCGAGATGCGCATCACCTCGGCATCGCTGCCGCTGAATGGCACGCCAAGCATGGCGGCGGCTTCGGACAGACGCATCATGTCCATGCCTCCAGTGCCTTCTTCGCCACCGAGATATCGGAGAACGGCAGCCGTTCGCCGGCGATTTCCTGATACGTCTCGTGCCCCTTGCCGGCGATCAGCACCACGTCGCCGTGATGCGCGCCGCCGATGGCCTCGAAAATAG
>JAABQU010000270.1 GCA_011391285.1 Thiobacillus sp. | reverse complement strand
CGCGCCGTCGCCGATGATCGCCACGGCGCGCTGGCCGGATCCCTTTTGATGGAAGGCCTCGGCCATGCCGAGCGCGGCCGAGATCGAGGTGCTCGAATGCCCGGTCCCGAAGGCGTCGTACTCGCTTTCGGCGCGGCGCGGAAAACCCGCGATGCCGCCGCCCTGCCGCAGGCCCGCCATCGCGTCGCGGCGGCCAGTGAGGATCTTGTGGGCGTAGCTCTGATGGCCGACATCCCAGACGATGCGGTCGCGCGGAGTGTCGAACACATAGTGCAGTGCCAGGGTCAGTTCCACTGCGCCCAGATTCGAGGCCAGATGGCCGCCGGTGTGGGCGACGGAATCCACCAGAAACGTGCGCAGCTCGGCTGCCAGTCTGGGCAGCTCGGCGGGCGGCAGGGCGCGCAGATCGGTGGGGGAGTGAATGCTATCGAGCAGGGGTGTGGTCATCTCAGAAAGTCCGTTCGACCACGAAGTCGGCGAGCTGCCGTAGCCGTTCGGCGGGCGCGCCGAGGCCAGCCAGCGCGGCGTGTGCGTCGGCGCGCAGTTCCTGCGCCAGTTCACGCGCGCGCGCCGCGCCGAGCAGGCTGACATAGGTGGGCTTGTTGTCGGCTGCATCCTTGCCTGCAGTCTTGCCCAGGGTGGCAGTGGAGGCCTCGGCATCGAGCACGTCGTCGACCACCTGGAAGGCGAGGCCAATGCATTTGGCGTAATGATCGAGCGCCGTGCGGGTGGCGTCGGTGACGCTGCCGCATTGCGCGCCCAGCAGCACCGAGGCGCGGATCAGCGCACCGGTCTTGTGGATGTGCATGAATTCGAGTTCGGTCAGGTCGAGCGGCTTGCCCACGCTGGCCAGATCGATTGCCTGGCCACCGGCCATGCCGCGCGAGCCGGCCGCCTGTGCGAGCAGCCGGACCATGTCGAGCTGGGTGAGGGCATCGTCGGCCAGCGGCTGCGACGCAAGGATATCGAACGCCAGGCTCTGCAGGGCATCTCCCACCAGCAGCGCGGTGGCTTCGTCGAACTCCACGTGCACAGTGGGCTTGCCGCGCCGCAAGGCGTCGTCGTCCATCGCCGGCATGTCGTCGTGCACCAGCGAATAGGCGTGGATCAGTTCGACTGCGGCGGCGGCGTGCTGAACGCGTTCGGCATTGGCGCCGCTGACTTCGCTGGCGGCAAACGCCAGCAGCGGGCGGATGCGCTTGCCGCCCCCCAGAACCGCGTAACGCATCGCTTCGTGCAGGCGCTGGGGCGCGATATCGGAAGGGGGAAGCCAGTCGGCCAGCACGCTTTCCATGCGTGCCTGGCATGCCTGTGTCCAGGCGGCAAAATCAGTCATCGGTATCTTCGGTGTTGAAGGGCTGCAAAGCGCCGTTTTCCAGAATCTTTACCTGTTGCTCCGCATCGGCCAGTTGCTGGCGGCAGTACTGCAACAGCTCGGCGCCGCGCTTGTAGGCCGCGAGCGAGGCTTCCAGCGGCAGCTGGCCGGATTCCATTTCTGCCACGATGGCTTCCAGTTCTGCCAGTGCGGACTCGTAATCCTTGGGGGAGGCGGCGCGGGATTTGGCCATGAAATTCGGACCAGGCGGGGAAAGGACGATACTTTAACAAATTCAGCGCGGGGGCGCCTCTCCGGGACAGGGGCCTATGCTAGAATTTCCCGCTTTTCCTGACGGGTTTTTCAGGGGTTCGTCCGCACCCGCACCCCTGGTGCGGCAGGGAATCCGCGGTTGTACCCGCAAGGGGTAGGCCATGGTTGTAAAGGCGCTAAAGCGCCAACAACCATGCTCTAACGACGCTGAAGCGTCAACAATCACGCCCTAAATTCAGTGGTCATATTACTTGCTTGCCGCTCCAGCGAGGATTGCTGGAGGGGGCTTGGTTTTGAGTAGGGTACGCCATGAGCGATCTCGCCGAATCCAGCGCCTTGTCGCTAACTTCGCCGCAGTTGCCGGTTTCCTGGTATTTCGATCCGGTCCTCTATGCGCTGGAACTCGAGCATCTGTTCAAGCACGGCCCCGGCTACGCTGGCCATCAGTTGATGGTGCCCGAGCCGGGCGACTATCACGCGCTCGAAATGTTCGACGGCGCGAAAATGCTGGTCAACAGCGGCTCAGGCATCGAGATGCTGTCCAACGTGTGCCGCCACCGGCAGGCACTGATGCTGAAAGGGCGCGGCAAGCTGCCGTCGAACACCATTGTCTGCCCGATCCATCGCTGGACCTACGACAACCAGGGTCAGCTGATGGGCGCCCCCGAGTTTCCCGGCAATCCCTGCCTGAATCTGAACCGCACCGGCCTGCAGAACTGGCAGGGTCTGTTGTTCACCGGCGAACGCGACGTCAAGGCCGATCTGGCCGGCATGCAGGCGGCGCGCGAGCTGGATTTTTCCGGCTTCATGCTCGACCGCGTCGAGGTCACGCATTACGCCTGCAACTGGAAGACCTTCATCGAGGTGTATCTGGAGGACTACCACGTCGCCCCATTTCACCCCGGTCTCGGCCATTTCGTCACCTGCGACGACCTCACGTGGGAATACGGCGACTGGTGGTCGGTGCAGACGGTGGGGGTGAACCGTGGACTGTCGAAAGCGGGTTCTTCCGTCTACCGGAAATGGCACGAGCAGGTGCTTGCCTACGACCGCGGCACCGCGCCTGCGCACGGCGCGATCTGGCTGACCTATTACCCCGGCCTGATGGTCGAGTGGTACCCGCATGTGCTGGTGGTGTCGTCGATCATGCCGACCGGGGTGGAATCGTGCAGCAACGTGGTCGAGTTCTATTATCCCGAGGACATCGCCCTGTTCGAGCGTGCGTTCGTCGAGGCCGAACAGGCGGCATACAACGAGACCGCGGTGGAAGATGAGGACATCTGCCTGCGCATGCATGCGGGGCGGCGCGCGCTTTACCAGCAGGGCATTTCGGAAACCGGTCCGTATCAGTCGCCGCTGGAAGACGGCATGATGCACTTTCATGCTTTCCTGCGGCGCGTGATCGAGCCTCATTTGAAATGAGCCGCGCCAAAGACCACAACGGGCGGCCGATACCGCCCGTTATTTTCGACGCTCCCGCGTGAGCCGCGTTCGATGAAGTCGAGCTGGATGCTGGTGGCGGCGGCGCTGTTCGCGTTGATGAGCGTGCTGGTTAAACATGCCTCAAGCACCTTTTCCCCGGCCGAACTCGTGTTCTACCGTTCGGCATTCGGGTTGGTCGCGATCTGGGTCGTGATTGCCGCCCGTCACCGCCGGCTGCTGGCGCCACTCGCCACGCCCCATTTGAAGGCGCATTTCTGGCGCGGGCTGTCGGGTTTCGCCGCGCTGGTGCTGTTCTTCTACGCGCTTTCGCGATTGCCGCTCGCCACTGCGGTCACCCTCAACTACACGGCGCCGCTGTTTCTCGCCGCGCTGTCTGCCTGGTGGCTGCGCGAACGCCACCGGCGGGGCATCATCGGCGCGGTGCTGCTGGGGTTTGCCGGCATCGTTCTGCTGCTGCGGCCGCAGGTGCAAGGCCAGGACTGGCTACCGGCACTGGCGGGGCTGGTGTCGGGCATGCTGGCAGCGGTGGCCTACGTCAACGTCAAGCAGTTGGGCAGGCTGGGCGAATCCGAATGGCGGGTGGTGTTCTATTTCACCCTGATCGCGACCGTGGGCGGCGCAACCTGGATGGCGGTGGCCGGATTCCACACGCCGCAGGCCGGCGACTGGCCGTGGCTGATCGGCATCGGCGTCACCGCCACCGTCGCGCAACTCGCACTGACGCGCGCCTACCATCGCGGTCGCACGCTGCTGGTCGGCTCGCTGGCTTACACCACGGTCGGATTTTCCGCCCTGTACGGCGTGCTGCTGTTTGGCGAAACGCTGCCTCTGCTGGCCTGGATAGGCATGGCGGTGGTGGCGGCAGCCGGGGTGTGGGCGGTGCGTGCGTCCACCCCAACCCGGCCCGATTCGCTATAGTTGGAACACATTTTAGAGGAGCGCACCATGATCAGCCTGAACGTCAAGGACAACCAGATAGCCGTCACCGTGATGGGCCAGTTCACGCTGGATGATTACCGCGAATTCGAACAGGCAGTGGGCTTCGGCATCCAGTTTCAGGGAACGGTCAACCTGCTGTTCGATCTGCGCGACATGCTGTCGTACAGCGTCGACGTGGCGTGGGAGGAACTGAAGTTCTCACGCGAGCACAAGAACGATTTCGGCCGTATCGCCATCCTCACCGGCGACCAGTGGGTGGCGTGGAGCATGTGGGTGAACCGTCTGTTCATGTCGGCCGACATCCGCCTGTTCGACGAACTGGAGCTGGCGCAGGCCTGGGTGGCCGGTGGCGAGTTGCCGGCAGCGGCGGGCTGATGCGGATGCACGGCCGGATTCAGGCCACCTGGACGGCCGGGCGGAAAACCGACGGGTTGGCGTAATACGCGGCGTCTGAATTGGCCGCATCCCAGCCCGGAATTCCCTGCACCGGCAACGGGGCGAGTTGACGGGGCGTGTCGAGGATCCCGAGTGCAGCGACTGCCTGCGCTTCGGCGGCGTCGGGGTCGAGCGAATTCGCATGCAGCATCAGGCATTTGCCGGTCATCGACGCGAAGGGTGCAAGCGCCTTTTCCAGCAGCGCATGGCCGACCACGACAAAGCGCATGTCGGTTTCCACATGAGGTCGTGCGTCCCAGAAGAGTTCATGCCAGGCACGATTTTCCAGCAACTGGGGCAAAGCCGGATCGCGGCTGATCACCCACACCCCGGACTCGTCCAGTACCGTCAGCGCGTCGCGCCGGCGGCCGCGCTGCGTGTCCGTCTCTGTGGCGATGGCGGCGCCATGGGCCGCGTTCAGCGCGGCCTTGAAGCGCGGAAAACGCAGCCACACCAGCGCATTCAGCACATCGTGCCAGTTGCCGGCGCGGGTCGGTACCTGGCCGGTTTGCAGGATATGGGTTTCGTAATCGCGCGCCGACAGGCGGCCGCCAGGGGTGAAAAACCGTACAGGCAGGTCGCCTGCATTGCGTGTGCCGAGCATGGTGGCCTGCGTGTTGAGCGCATCCAGCGCGGGGATCGCACGCGCCAGTTCCAGGGTGTCGATCAGACTTCGATAGGGCGCAAAAGCCGGGTGGTCAAGGCTCAACGCAGCGACTCGGACAGGGCCTGGCGGTACTGCCGCGTCAGCGGATGCGCGCTGCCCAGCAGGTCGAACAGTGCCAGCAGGCTGATGCGTCCGAGGTCATGGCGGTAGCCGCGATCGGTTCGGGCGATCAGGAGCAGTTCCGCCATCGC
The DNA here is from genome assembly GCA_011391285.1 of Thiobacillus sp. The sequence continues at coordinate 6,012 of JAABQU010000270.1, read as the reverse complement.
ACCGCCAAAATCGTCCGTCGCCAGCAGCAGCGCTGCGCGTTGATAGTGGGCATCGAGGTCGCCGGCGTCGTCGGCGATGCGCGCATCGATTTCTGCCAGCGGCGGCGCCAGCCGCGCGGTTTCTGCCAGATTCAGATGGGCGTACAGCGGCGCGATCATGGCGTCAGTACGCGCTTCCGGCGGCAGGCTGTCGAGCAGCTTCAAAGCCTGCTCGCCGTCGCCCTCGGCCCACAGCAGTTTGGCGAGATCACGCGGGATGGCGAGGTTATCGGGCTCGGCCAGCGCCGCATTGGCGAGCAACATGCGCGCCTGCTCGACCTTGCCCGACTGCCATGCCGCCACACCCAGTGCGTGAGCGCGGTTGGCATCGCCGGCGATGAAGCGGTCGAGCACCTCGCGGAAACTGCTGTCGGGGTCGGCGCCGTGGATGGTGTGGGCCACTTCGCCGCGCCAGAAGAATTTCACCGTTGGCACCGAATTCACGCTGAAGCGCCGCGCCAGTTCCGGTAGTTCATCGGCGTTCAGCATCACCAGCAGGAACTTGCCGCCGTATTCCGCGGCGAGCTTCACCAGGCGCGGCATCAGGATGAAGCAGGGGCCGGCCTTGGGGGTCCAGAAGTGCACCAGAACCGGTCCCTTGTGCGAATTTTCCAGCACCAGCCGGTTGAAGTTTTCGGCGCTGGCATCGAAGACGTAGGGTGAAAGCGCCATCAGTTGAATGCTCCACGCTGGGCAAAGCGGTCGCAGGCTGCGACCAGTTCACGCGCGATGCCCGGTTCGAACGCCGAATGGCCGGCATCGGGGACGATCACGTAGTGCGCCTCGGGCCAGGCGCGAGACAGGTCGTCGGCCGAGACGATGGGGCAGACGGCGTCGTAGCGCCCCTGCACGATCACGGCAGGAATGGAACGGATGCGCCCGACGTTGGTGAGCAGGCTGTTGTCGGGCAGGAAGATGTGATTGACGAAATAATGCGCCTCGATGCGCGACAGCGACAGTGCGGTCCTGGTGCTGACGAACCCGGCGACAAGCTCGGGGTTGGGCAATAGGGTCGAACACGACGCCTCGAAGGTGGCCCACTGATGGGCGGCGGGCTGGTGCACCGCCGGGTCGGGATCGATCAGGCGGCGATGGTATGCGCCGAGCAGGTCGTGGCGTTCGTCCTGCGGGATGAATTCCGCCAGCTGCCGCTGTGCCTCGGGGAACAGGGCGCGGATGCCGTAGAGGAACCAGTCGATCTCGCCTGGCCGGCACAGGAAAATGCCGCGCAGCACCAGCCCGCTGCATCGTTCGGGATGCGCCTCGGCATAAGCCAGTGCCAGGGTCGAGCCCCATGAGCCGCCGAACACCAGCCAGCGCTTGATGCCGAGTTCACGACGCAACGCCTCCATATCGGCGATCAGGTGCGGCGTGGTGTTGTCGGTGAGTTCGCCGTGTGGCGTCGAGCGGCCGCTGCCGCGCTGGTCGAAGAGTACGATGCGGTAGCGCGCGGGGTCGAAAAAACGCCGCTGGATCGGCGAGGAGCCGCTGCCGGGCCCGCCGTGCACGAACACCACCGGGATGCCCTCCGGATTGCCGGAGGTTTCCCAGTAGATGCGATGGACGCCCGTTGTTTCCAGCATGCCGCTGGCGTAGGGCGTGATCGGCGGGTAGAGCGTGGTTGTTGACGCTTCAGCGTCTTTACAACCACGGCCTGCCCCTTGCGGGTAGAGCGTGGTTGTTGACGCTTTATCCGAAGGTGTATCCCTTGGGACAGCGTCTTTACAACCATGGCCTACCCCTTGCGGGTGGAGCGGGTCAAAATCGGGCATGAGACAGAGGACTGAATCCGGAGCCCCGATAGTATCGCTTAGGCTCCTGGGATTGGCCATGCTGCCTTGTCGACACGCATGCTCAGGCGTGTATGCTTCCGTAGCACACACTGCCGAGCGCGACTGGACTGAAGGATCAGGACAAACGAGCCGATAAGCATGACTGCAGTCCAATTTTTACCGTAACGGATACAAGGAGTTATTTAATGAGTCACGTTGTCAAAGTTGCCCTGCTGGGGCTGGGCGAGGTCGGGGAAAAATTTGCTGAGCATTTTCTGGAAAAGATCCAGGAAGAGGGCGTCAACGTGGAGATCGTTGCTGTCGCTCACCGCAATCTCGAATCGCCGGTTGCGCTGGGTTTCAGCCACAGCAAGGTGCCGGTGTTCCAGGATGCGATGGAGGTGGTGTCGATGGGTGCGAAAGTCGACATCATTTTCGACCTCACCGGCGATCCCGATCTGCGCAAGAAGCTGCGGGTCGCGCTGCAGGAAACCCATAACCAGCACACGGTGATTGCCCCCGAGGTGGTAGCCCACCTGTTGTGGAATTTCTTTGGCGAAGGCGAATTGCCACATAGCAGCCAGACCGGCTACTGATGCAATGGTGACCGCCATCCGGGAGGCTGGACTGTCGAGCCTGATGTGAGCCTCCCCGGCGTCGTGCCCATGAATCCCCCTTTCAGATACGCCCACGCCGCTGAGGCTGACTGGACGCGCGCCGCGCAGGCCTGCGCCGATCAGCTGGGCGCGACACCGGCAGGCGCGACGCTGGGGTTTCTATATGTGTCGGATGTGTTCATGGCCGAGCTCGACGCGATTCTGGATTTTTTCAGGCGCACGACCGGCGTGCCGCACTGGACCGGCAGCGTGGGGGTGGGTGTCTGCGCCACCGGCGTGGAGTACATGGAAGCGCCGGCGATGGCGGTGATGCTGGGCGAGTTCGACCCGGCGGATTTCAGCATGCTGCCGCTGCTGCGCACGCCCCAGGACATCGACGCGCAGCCGGCGAATGCTTATTTTGCGCTGGCGCACGGCGATCCAGCGAACAGCCGCATCCAGGAACTGATCGAGGGCCTCGCGGCGCACGTGTCGAGCGGTTTTGTCGTCGGTGGGTTGTCGAGTTCCCAGGGCGAGACGGCGCAGATCTGTGATGGCGTGGTAAGCGGCGGTTTGTCCGGCGTACTGTTCAGCGAACGGGTGAAGCTGGCGACGCGGCTGACGCAGGGCATCTCGCCGCTGGGGCCGCGCCACCGCGTCACCACAGCGAACAAGAACATCGTCGGCAGCCTCGATCACCGTCCGGCGCTGGATGTGATGAAGGAAGAAATCGGCGAGGTGCTGGCGCACGACCTGAGGCGGGCGGCGGGTTATATCTTCGTCGGCCTGCCGGTGCGGGGTTCGGATACCGGTGACTACCTGGTGCGCAATATCCTGGGCGTCGACCCGCAGAACAACCTGGTGGCACTCGGCGAGCATGTCGACCCGGGGGACGAGCTGCTGTTCTGCCGGCGTGATCAGCAAACCGCCGAAGAAGACCTGCTGCGGATGCTTGCGGCCATTGGTACGCAACTGAGCGTGCCGATCCGGGGCGGCGTGTATTATTCCTGCCTGGGGCGCGGCCAGCACATGTTCGGCGCGCCGAACCGCGAAATGGGGCTGATTCGCGGCGCCCTGGGGGATTTTCCACTGGTGGGGTTTTTTGCCAACGGTGAAATTTCCCACAACCGTTTATATGGCTACACCGGGGTGTTAACCCTGTTCGGCTGACCAGAATGAGGAGACAAGCATGACCGTGCATGCCATGAAAGAAGATGAAATCCGCCTGTTGCGCGATGAAATCGAATTGTTGATGAACGAACGCCGGCAACTGTTGCAGGTGACCGGCGCGGCGGCGGTCTTCGTCGCCAATCTGGATACCGACACCCTGCCCGACGAGGCCGACACCATCGATGCGGCCGAAATGCTGGCCGAGCAGCTCAACGGGCTGTCCGAGGAAACACTCAAGGACGCACTGGAGTCGGTGCGCGCCGAGCTCGATCCCGCGCAATAAGCCGGTTCTCTCTTGCCCCGCCTTTCCCTGCCCGGTCCGGACGAAATACGGCGCTTTGCGTTGATCGCCGGGTTGACGGCGCTGGCGTATGCGCTGGCTGGGTGGCTCAGCTTCAAGCTTTCGACCTACACCGCCGATGTGGTCGCCGCCATCTGGCTGGCAGCCGGCATCGGCGCCATGGCGAGCCTGCGTTTTGGCATGGCTGGCGTGGTGGGCGTGCTGCTGGGCGCACTGGCGGTCAATAGCATGAACCTGCCGCTGGATATGGCGTTCCGTTTTGCGCTCGGCGCTGCAGCCGGGGCGTGGATCATGGGTACCTTGCCGCGCCATCTCCCGCCTTTCAGCGCGACCCTCGACTATGTGTCCAGCGTGGCCAAGTTCGCCCTCGTCGCGGCTCCGCTCGGCTCCGCAGTGAGTGCGCTGACGGGTGTGCTCAGCCTCTATGTCTATTCCGGCCTGCCCGCCGAAATGGTGTTGCAGGGGGTGTGGGTGTGGTGGCTCGGCGATTTGCTGGGGGTGTTCCTGATCGCGCCCGTGCTGCTGACGGCGTCGCGCTGGGACCTGTTGCCGACCAATCCGGCGGCACGCCTGGAAGGCCTGATCCTGGTGCTCGGCATGATGATGCTGACGCTGGTGATGATGCATTACGTCGAACCCTTGCGCCCCGCCGAAATCGTGCTGTTTGTGATGATGCCGGCGGTGCTGTGGGCGGCGCTGCGGTTTTCGGTGACCGGGGCGAGCCTGGCCATTTTCCTGGCAGCGCTCATCGTGATGGGCATGGCGGTGGTTTCCTACGACGGGATTACCAGTGCCACCCCGCCGCGCGAGGTCTTCGCGCTGCAGATCAGTATGCTGACCATGGCGCTGGGCGGACTGTTCGTGTCGGCCGCCCTGGCCGAGCGCCGCTATTCCGAAATGCGGCTGGACATGCTGGCCAACCACGATCCCCTGACCGGCCTGCCCAACCGCTCGTATTTCCAGGATTTTCTGGGTCACGCGCTGGCCCGCGCACAGCGCGAGACGTCGCAGGTTTCACTGCTGTTCATCGATCTCGACCGCTTCAAGCACATCAACGATTCGCAGGGGCACGATGTGGGAGACCAGGTGCTGCGCATCGTGGGCAACCGGCTGGACGAACAGTTGCGTGCCGATGACTTTGTCGCTCGCCTGGGGGGCGATGAGTTTGCCGTCATCCTGAACCATCCACCGGCTTCGCGCGCCGCTGCCCGGGTGGCGCGCAAGCTGAACCAGGCGTTGGCCGAACCCTTCAAGCTGGGTCAGCGGCGCTATGCCATCGGCGCCAGCATCGGCATCAGCGTCTATCCGGACGACGGGCTCGACGCCAATACCCTGCTGCGCCAGGCTGACCTGGCGATGTATCAGGCGAAGCAGCGGCGCAGCGGTTTCGAATATTTCAGCGATGAACTGAATACGGTGGCGCAGCAGCAACTGAGCCTGGAAACCGGCCTGCGCCAGGCGCTCGGGAAGAACGAGCTGGTGCTGGTGTACCAACCCAAGGTCGATCTCGCCAGCGGCCGGGTGATGGGGCTGGAAGCCCTGATCCGCTGGCTGACCCGTTCCGGCAACATCATCAGCCCCGAACAGTTCATTCCGGTGGCCGAGGAAACCGGACTCATCAAGCCGCTTGGACGCTGGGTGGTGCGAGCAGCATGCGAGCAATGGATCGCCTGGCGTGACGCCGGTGTCAACCCGCCGCCGGTGGCGATCAACCTGTCGCCGCGCCAGTTTTCCGACGCGCGTCTGATCGACGATATCGACACTGTTCTGAAGGAGACCGGCATGGAACCGGCATACCTGCAGCTGGAAGTGACAGAGAGTGCGGCGATGGAAAATCCCGCGCGGACCTTCGAGATGCTTGATGCGCTGCGTCAGCGCGGACTGCACGTCTACATCGATGATTTCGGTACCGGGCATTCCAACCTGGGCCAACTGAAGCGGATGCCGATCGATGCCCTGAAAATCGACAAGAGCTTTGTGGCAGATGTCCTGACCGACAATGACGACGCCGAGATCGCCATCGCTATCATCCGCCTGTCGCATGCGCTGAAGCTTCGTGTGGTGGCCGAGGGTGTGGAAACGCCCGGGCAGGTAGCATTCCTGAGGCAGAACGGCTGCGACGAGATCCAGGGAT
>JAABQU010000269.1 GCA_011391285.1 Thiobacillus sp. | reverse complement strand
TCCCTGCCAGGTCCTTCCACTCCATAGGGCACCAGAAGATGGTACCGAAATGCTGTGAATCCCAATTTTTCCTACCCCGAGCAATCCACGTGCGATAAAAAAATCATCACACCATCAGGGAGACCTTCGTGACCGTGATCATTATCGAGGCAACACCCGACGCGACACGTCTCGCCAGTTTGGGGGGATCACTTGCCGATATGGGAGAAGGAAAACTCGGGGTTTCCCTGGGAGTATTTTGAAACCGAGACCAGCTACATCCTCGAAGGCCGCGCCATCATCACACCCGAAGGCGGCACGCCAGTGGAAATCGGCAAGGGCAACCTGGTGACCTTTCCCTCCGAACTCATCTGCAAGTGGGAAATCATTGAACCCATTCGCAAGCGATATCACATCGGCTAGCGTGAATTGTTATGCGCGCGGCGCGTCGGCCGGGTTGCAGGTGGCGGCCCGCAGGTCGGGTCCCGGCCCAGGCGTTACGTTGTGCCGGGCTTATTCATGCCGGAAGGACAATCCTTGCGTGAGGAATATGAATGGCGCAGATGGACGGTTGCACACGCCACCTTTGCCTGTCGACCAGCGATTAGGCGTGCTTGCCTGAGTGGCGCAGTTCATCCCGCACTTTTTTGCTGGTCAGCAAAACCAGATAGTCCTTGATGCGCGCATCCGAACTCAGTTGTTCGAACGTTTCAACATACAGTTTATTGACGTCGTCCATCGACCGATGCGCCTCATCGGCCAGAACCCTGATTTCATCGAGAAGCTCGGGCTCCAGTTCGTTGTGCTTCGATATAGCCATGTAACCTCCTGCATTCAACCCAGCCGGCTTTCATATTGTAGACAATCTTGTCCTGTTTTTCCCATTCATGCTGACATCCCTACTCGAGTGGCGATTCAGCCCATACCGGCAAGACACCCCGCCTTAGCCACTGCGTCCAACGCTACTGCGCGATGAGCGCACTCGTGCGCCAATTCTGAACGCACGCGATCAATGCATCGGGGCGTTCGGTGACGATCCGCGGACTGTCGGCGTAGATCGTCCCGGCGTCTCCGTCCAGGCAGAGTGGATCGCCCTCGGAAATCACGGTCTGGCCCAGTTTGGCCCGGTTGGCTGCTTCGTCGATGTGCAGATCGGCACAACCGACGAGACAGACTTTTCCCATCTGGCGCGCGACCACGGCGGCGTGCGAGGTGCGTCCACCGGTGGCGGTCAGCACGCCGCTGACGACGGCGATACCGGCGATGTCGCTGGTGGCGACGTCGTTGCGCACCAGAATGGCGGGCGTGCCACGCTCGGCGAAGGCCTGGGCCGCCTTGACGGAAAAGGCGGCGGGGCCCGTCGCCACGCCGGTCCCGGCCGGAATGGCCAGGCCAAGGGGCGGCTTGTCGGATTGCACACGCCGGAGGGTGATGGCGTCTACATCGATGCCCGACAGCCTGCCCAATGCTTCGTCCGTGCTGATGAGGCCGCTCTCGACCTGGTCGACGGCCATGCGCAGCGAGGCAATCGTGGTGCGCTTGGCGGTGCGGGTTTGCAGCATGAACAGCTCGCCGTTTTCGACGGTGAACTCGTATTCCTGGGCATCGCGGAAGGTTTTCTCGAGGGCGTCGCCGACGCTGGTGAGCTTTTGCACGAGCCAGCCCGGCACGTCGGCTTCGGCCGCGACGCGGCGTCTCCCGGAAACGATGTCTTCGCCCTGGGCCTGGGCCAGCCAGTCGATGTAGGGGCGGTTTTCCCCGGTCGAGGGGTCGCGGGTGAAGCCGACGCCTGCGCCGGAATTGCCGCCGGCGTTGCCGAACACCATGCGCTGGACCGTCACGGCAGTGCCCAGGTCGTCCGCCAGGGCATTCAGCCGCCGGTATTCGGCCGCTTTGGCCGACATCCAGGAGGCGAACACGGCATGGGTGGCGGCGGCCAGTTGCTCGAATGGGTCCTGCGGAAAATCCTGCCCGGCTTGTTCGCGGTACAGCGCGAGATAGGTGCGGGCAAGTTCGCGCAGGGCACGGAAGTCGAGCTGCCTCGCTGTTTCGGTTCCGTTGCGCCGCAACACGGCATCGAGTTCGGCCTCGAAGGGGGCGGCCGGAATCCCGGCAACAATCTCGGCGAAGGCCTGGATCAGGCGGCGATAGGAATCCCACGCCAACCGGTGATCGCCGGTGAGCCGCAGCAAGCCCGCCAGCGAAACGTCGTTCAGTCCGACATTGAGCACGGTTTCCATCATGCCCGGCATGGAAACCGGCGCACCCGAGCGCACCGACACCAGCAGCGGGCGGCGCGCGCTGCCGAATCCCAGGCCGCTGCCGCGCTCCAGATCGCGGATGCCGGATTGCAGTGCGGCCGACAGATGCGCCTTCGCCCCCTCGCCGTTGCGGACCGCGCTGCACCAGTCCGTGCCCATGACGAATCCCTGCGGCACCGGCAGCCCCATTGCCGCCATGCGGATCAGGTTGTGTGCCTTGAAGCCGGCGAGCGACGCCTCCGGCACGCCATCGCGGCCGTTGAGGTCGAACACCGACAGCCGCGCGGCGGATTTGTTCTTTGACTTAGGCATGGACCACCTTGCCCATCACGTGGTCACGCAGCAGCAGCGCGACATGCATCAGACCGTCTGCTGCCTCCTCGAGATTGCGCGCCGCCTCGACCACGCCGAACACTTCGGCGAAGGGACGGGAGTCGCCTGCCAGGGTGCGCTTCACTTCACGCTCGGCCTGGTCGCTCGCATGCTCCATGGTGCGGATGGCATGGACCGCCTGCAGGAAATCGTCCATATCCTCGCGTGGTACGCCGCGCCGCGCATGACGCGAAGCGGCCAGCGCCTTGACCAGTTCGCGGCTGGCATGCGTGACCGGGTCAACCAGCCTGCCCAGCGCGGAAATCGAGGTGGCAGGCGCCCGCGGCGAGAGCGTGATGTGAAACACCGCCTCTTCCAGATCGTCGGCAATGTCGTCAGCCTTGCTCATCAGTTGCAGCATGAAGCTGTCGCCATCCAACTGGGTGCTGCGCGCGTTGTTGAGCTCGCGATCGGCCGCCGTTTCCCAGTCCTTGGCACGCTCCGCCAGGGCATCCACCTCGTGCTGGCGCCCGGCCTGCGCCGCTTCCAGCGCCGCGCGTACCGTGTCGGCCAGTTCGACGATCAGTCCGGCGTGCTCGAGCGCGGTGTCCAGCAGGGCGTCCTCGCTGGAGCGCACCTGGGACGCCAGCTCGGTGCGGATCTCGTCTGCCACCAGCGAGGCCGGCCGGCCCTGCGTCAATCCTTCGAGCGCCTGCTTCAGGTTGAAGCGCAGGAACGGGACGGCGCGGCTTTCCGTCAGCAGATCATCCAGGCGGTCGCCCGGCTTGAGTTGGCCGCCGTAGGCAAAGCTCATGGCATCGAAAATCAGCTGCTCACCGCCGGCCTTGAGCCAGGCCATGTGGCCGATGTTGCCATCAGCCGCCCACTTCAGCAGTTCGATGGCGGCCTTGCGCGAAACGAACAGGCGCAGCCGCTTGCGTGCGCGGTTCCAGTCGATGAGAAACACCAGCCGCGAGCCGAGGTGGCCGAGATACTCGCGCAGCAGGACATTGCTGCGGGCGGTGTGGCTGCCGACGCAGAGATGGTAGACGCCGTCTTCCATCCCCGCGTCCTTGCGCGAACGCGTATCCTGCCAGTTGACTGCGTAGCCGTCGAACAGGCTCTGGAAAAATAGCAGGCGCGGCAGATGGACGTCGGTATAGGTCACGGTCACGGTGCGGCCCGTGACATGGATCACCAGCACGTGCGCATCGGTGGTGCCGATGTCGTTCTGCAAAACCAGCTTGTCGCCCACCCGGGTAGCCGTGGCCGACAGACCGGGATGGTCGAACTTGAGCGGCGCGGTGCGGTTGATGCCCTCCATGAAGGCAGCAATCAGCACGCGGTCGGAGTCGTTGATGCCATAGGCGCGGCAGCCGTCGATGGTTTCGCTGGCCAGGCGCGCCTGCAGCGCATTCAGGGCCCGGTGCATGTCCATCACCAGCAGATGCAGGCTGTCGCCCGTTTCTCGGTTTCCCGAGGTGATGACCTGAATCTGGTCGGCAGCCAGTTCGTCGCCACTAGACTCCGCAACGGCAAGCGCCTGCAGGCGCTGCGCGAACCCCGCGCTCTCCTGGGTGTCTGCCGCAACAAGCGGCTCCAGCATTTCAGTCACATCGGCAAACGCATCGCGAAGGATGAGCGCCGATTGCGGCACGCGGTAACGGCCTTTGCCGAGCCGCTCGGCCTCGCCAACCACGCGATCCAGGCTGCTGTCCTGCACCCCCGCTGCCAGCCGCTCGGCACGCAGGCTGGAAGTCACCGCGTCCGGCCGCTCCGCATGCGCCTGTGCAGCTTGCAGCAAGGTAAAGCGGTACTTGACGCGGTCGTTCGCGGCGAGCGCACGGTTGACCAGGCTCGGCAGCAGCAGGGCCTGCTCGTTCAGCGAATTCAGGATACGGTTCTTTTCCGTCATTCAAAAAGGGTACGTTTGTCAGATGAACTATTTATGACAGCACGGCATCGGCGCACGACACCGCTTGAATATGGCAATTAACTATATAAACTGAATATCCCGTTTATTCTGAAAGGAAAATCCCATGATCGACGACACCAACAAATCCTCCGAACCCCCTGCTCTCGCGCCAGACGCTGAGGAAATCAAGCCGCAGCCGACCAAGGCCCCTGCAAGGAGACGTCCCGCCCAGGCCGCCAATCCGGCGGTGGAAAAACCAGCCCGCAAACGGGCATCGCCCGCAGCCAAACCGGCCACGACCACAGCGAAGAAAACCGTCAGACGGCCAGCAGCACCGAAACCGGCTCTGGCGAAGAAAGCCGTACCAGCGGCCAAGCCGGCCTCCTCCGGGAAAACCGACAAGCCGGTCAAGGCCAAGAAGGTCAAACTGGTTCGTGACAGTTTCACTATGCCGGAAACCGAGTATGCCGTCATTGCTCTGCTCAAGACGCGTTGCCTAAAAGCGGGCGTTTCCGCCAAGAAGAGCGAGATCCTGCGCGCAGCCGTGGCTGGACTGGCGAAGCTGAGTGATGCCTCGGTGCTTGCCTCGATTAGGCGTCTCGAAGTGATCAAGACCGGCAGGCCCGCCAAGGGCGCCAAGTAATCACAAAGACCTGGCCGAGGCGATCCCCGCACGTCCAGGCATCGTCCTCGATCCGGATGGCGCAGCCTCATACCAACTGGCTGCCTCCGCAGGCGCGAAGGGGAAATTTGCGTTAACAGGCCCTAGGTGAAAGTGTATTTCACCCCAACCGCCTGCCAGTGCACTGCCTCCTCTTCCAGCGCGCGCTGGGTGAGCGGGCGGCGGAGCAGCCAGCCCTCGGGCAAGGTCAGGCGAATGCGCTTGTTGCCGTTCTCCACCCTCACCTCGGGCAAACGCGGCTCGGCGCGACTGCGACAGAGGATGACGGCCTGGCGCAGCAGCCATACCAGCATGCGATCGTTGTCTGACACGGCCCCGGCGGCGAAATCCGGCAGTTTGAGCAGCGCCCCGCGCTGGGCGCGTGCGAGCAGGTCCAGACGCGTCTGTTCGGTGCGCGAAAAGCCGGGCATATCGGCATTTTCCAGGATGTAGCCGGAATGGCGGTGGTAGCCGCCGTGCGAGACCGACAGGCCGATCTCGTGCAGCCGCGCGGCCCAGTCGAGAAAGCGCACGTCGTTTTCGTCCTTGCCGCCGCTGGCAGCCAGCAATTTATGCGACACGCGCTTGATGCGTGCGGCCTGCTGGGTATCGATGTGGTAACGGCGCATGAATTCGTCGACGGTCGCCTCGCGCATGTCCTGCTTGTGGAAGCGTCCCAGCAGGTCATAGAGGATGCCTTCGCGCATCGCGGTTTCGGCGACGTCCATCTGCTCGATGTCAAGTTCGGCAAACAGCCCGGCCATGATGGCGAAGCCGCCGGCGATGACCGGCCGGCGATCGCGTGCCAGGCCGGGCAAGTCGAGCGCGTCGATATGCCCGGCCTTGATGAACTGGCTGCGCAGCCGCGCCAGGCCGTCGGCGGTGATGCCGCGCGTCGACCAGCCGTTCTGTTCCAAAATTTCGCGCAGCGCGCGTGCGGTGCCGCTGGAGCCGACCGCCTGCTGCCAGTTGCCGGTGGAAAATTCACGGGCGATCCGCTCGACTTCGACGCGCGCGGCCATCTCGGCGGCTTTGAGTGCAGCCTTGTCGATGACGCCGTCGGCAAAATAGCGCTTGGAAAAGTTGACGCAACCCATGTGCAGGCTTTCGCGCTCGTGTGGTTTCAGGCCGTGACCGATGATGAATTCGGTGGAGCCACCGCCGATATCGACCACCAGCCGCCGCTCGGGCGAGGCCGACAGCGAATGCGCGACGCCCAGGTAGATCAGCCGCGCCTCCTCGCGTCCGGCGACGATCTCGATCGGGTGGCCGAGCGCGATCTCGGCCTTGGGGATGAATGCGTCGGCATTCCTGGCCACCCGCAGCGCCGAAGTGCCGACGCAGCGGATCGCCTCCGGCGACAGGCCGCGCAGCCGCTCGCCAAAACGATGCAGGCAGGCCAGCGCGCGCGCCTGGGTGGCTTGATCGAGGATTTTGTCTTCGGTGAGCCCCCCCGCCAGGCGCACAGTTTCCTTGAGGGAATCGAGCGGATAGAGCTGGTCGCCCGCCACCCGCGCGACCTCGAGGCGGAAAGAGTTGGAGCCGAGGTCGACGGCGGCGAGGGTGTCGTAGGTTTTCATGCGACTGCACCAAAAAAGAGATACGCCATGCCGATGGCTGCCAGGATGCCGGCGACGTCGGCGATCAGGCCACAGGCAACCGCATGGCGGACGCGCTTGATGCCGACCGCGCCGAAATACACCGCCAGGACGTAGAACGTCGTCTCGGTGCTGCCCTGCACGATCGACGCCAGCCGTCCGGCGAAGGAATCAGCACCGTGCGTCTGCATGGTGTCGATCATCATGGCGCGCGCGCCGCTGCCGGAAAACGGTTTCATCAGCGCGGTCGGCAGGCCGTCGACCCAGCGTGCGTCGAACCCCAGTCCCATCACCGCTCCGCGCAGGCCGCCCATCAGCAGGTCGAGCGCGCCGCTGGCACGGAACACCGCGATTGCCACCAGCATGGCGACAAGATACGGAATGATCGTGACAGCAGTGTGAAAGCCCTCCTTGGCGCCTTCGACGAAGGCCTCGTAGGCGTTGACGCGGCGACGCACGGCCATCAGCAGGAAGGTGATGACGATGCCGAACAGCAACACATTGCTGAGGATGGATGACTGTCGCGTCATCGTGGCGGCGTCGAGGCTGGAGAAATACGCGACCATGCCGCCGATCAGCGCGGTGGCGCCGCCGAGATAGGCCATCGTGACGCGGTTCCACAGGTGCAGCTTCTGGAACAGGCCGGTGACGAACAGGCCGATCAGGGTGCCGATGTAGGTGGTGATCAGCAGCGGGACAAATACATCGGTCGGGTCGGCCGCGCCGAGCTGGGCACGGTAGGTGAAGATGGTGACCGGCAGCAGCGTCACCGATGCGGTGTTGATGACGAGGAACAGCACCTGCGCGTCGCTCGCGGTGTCAGACGAGGGATTGAGCGTCTGCAGTTCCTGCATCGCCTTGATGCCGAGCGGGGTCGCCGCGTTGTCCAGCCCCAGCATGTTGGCACCCATGTTCATGGTCATCGCGCCGAGCGCGGGGTGGTTCGCCGGCACGTCGGGAAACAGGCGGCGGAACAGCGGCGCCAGGCCGCGCGTCAGCAGTTCGAGCATGCCGGCACGCTCGCCGATCTTCATCACCCCGAGCCACAGCGCCATCACGCCGGTGAGGCCCAGCGCGATCTCGAATGCGGTCTTGCTGCTGTCGAAAAGCGCCTTCACCAATGCTGCAAAGATTGCAGCGTCACCGAGAAAAACCAGTTTGATGAGCGCGATCAGGAAGGCGATGAGAAAGAAGCCGATCCACAGCGCGTTGAGCATGGGAGCCTAGAAACCGCAGTTGGACGCACCCGATGGTGCGTCAGGGCGGGCGGATGCCGCGAAGCGAGGAGGCAGCAGGCCGATGCCTGCAACGACGAGCGAGAGCGGTGTCGTTGCTGCGTGAGCAGCTTTACGAATCCGGCCCGCCCCCTGCGGGTGCAAAGGCAGGCGCATGACCTGGCGTGCCAGGGGGTGCGTAGCGGCACCCGTTTGCCGGCAAACATACTCGAAGGCAGAAAAATCCATATCCATGCGGGATTCAATAGAAGGGATTAGCGGTCAACTACGGTTTCTAGGTTCACCTAGGCGACCCAGCCGGCGATGACGATCAGGAGTCCCGCCACCAGCCAGATCACCAGCCCGCGCCAGATCATGCTGACGGCGCTTTCGATACAGTCGGCCTCGGGTGCCTGGCCGGTGCCGAGTTCGGGCCGCCACACCGTCTCTCCGCCCACATTGATGCCCTGGCCCAGCCGAATCCCCATGGCACCCGCACCGGCGGCGAGCACCACGCCCTCTTCCGGATCCGGCCAGGTGTCTGCCTGGGTACGCCAGGAATAGGTGGCGTCATCGAAGTTTCCGGCAATGGCGTAGGTCAGTGCGGTCAACCGTGCCGGCAACCAGTTGATCAGGTGAAAGGCACGTTGGGAAAAGTCGCCGAACAGGCCGCGTGCATTCACCCAGCGCCGTGCCAGGATCGAGGCGCTGCGGAACAGCACCGCACCAACCGGCCCCAGCGGGGCCAGCAGCAGAAACCAGAGCAGCACGCCGAACATCTGCCGATGGCTTGCCGCCATCACCTGCTCGATGGTGACGCGCGCCAGATCGTCAGCGCTGAACTGGCTGGCATCGCCACCACGCCAGGCGCCGATCTGCGCACGCGCATCCTCGATCTCGCCGGCGCGCAGCAGCCGCGCGATGCGCTCGGCGTCATCGCTGTAGTATTTGAATCCGAGGGTGGAATACAGCACCGCCACATTCCACGCCCAGCCCAGAACCGGACTGATCCCGTCGAGCAGGGCGTAAACCAGCCAGACACCTGCCAGGACCGGCAACACTGCCAGTCCCCAGGCAATCGCGCCGTGGACGTAATCGCCCGCATTGAATCGGTGTTCAAGCCACTGGGTGAAATGGGCGTAGCGTTGATAGTGTGGCAGCGGTTGCCGCAGCGGACGCAGGTGTTCGAGGGTGACGGCGGCAAGCACCGAGAAGAAAGCCATCAGCGATCCATCTCCAGGGTAAAGATTCCGATCCGGTTGGCCTGCCCGGCCGGGCGATACAGTTCGACTGTCGGCATGACGATGGCCTTGCCGTGCGGCGCCAGCGCGTCGGACATTGCCTGATACGCTTTGGACGGCGCCAGCAGCACCACTGCCTGCACCTGCGCACGGTAGACCGGACGACGCTCGATGCGGCCAGCCTTGAGGCCATCCGGAATAGCCGCGTTGTCAGCCAGCATATAGCCCAGCTGCGCGCGCACCTTGCCGCCGCCTGCACGCGGGTCGGTCAGGATCACGCTGATCGTGTCGCCCGCCTCAACCCTGGCCGCAGTGAATTTGTCCAGCGCCGCACGCTGCGATTTGCGCATGTTGCTGATCGGGCCTTCGTAATCCAGATAGGCATAGCGGTAGGGACCGGCATCGGTCTCCGTCACGCTGACCGCGCTGAATCCGCCCCACCACCAGAACACCGCCAGCAGGGGCACGATGAACGCCAGCACAAACGCCGGCCACTGTTTTTTGAACACGCCTGAAACTCCCCGTTACAGGTTTGAAGATATCACAGCATCACGGCCGGCGTTGAGGCCTGTGGCAGGAATCAGGACAGGCATCAGCACTGCCTATAATGATTTTCAAGTTCATCCCGCTAGGGCTGTCATGCTGCGTTTTCTGTTTTCGCTGTTCGGTCTTGCCTTTCTTGCCACCGCCACGGCCGGCATGGAAGTTGCCACCGTGCCGATGAAGGCGGTCAAGCTGGGCAGCCACAGCTATTTCGTGCAGGGCCTGCCGGGCGCGGCATCCAGCGAAAACCAGGGGTTCATGTCGAACGCCGGATTTGTCGTCACCCGCGATGGCGTGGTCGTTTTCGACGCGCTGGCCTCGCCTCCGCTGGCGCAAAAACTGGTCGAACTCATCCGCAGGACCACC
Source organism: Thiobacillus sp. (assembly GCA_011391285.1). Next base: position 1,432 of record JAABQU010000269.1, on the reverse strand, counting down.
CGGCAGCCGATCAGGCGCGTGATCGTCAGCCATTACCACGCCGATCATTTCTATGGCCTGCAGGTATTCAAGGCGCTGGGTGCCGAAATCTGGGCCCACCGCCTGGCCGAGGGCGCCACGCGCACCGAGGAAGCCGCACAGCGTCTGGCCCAGCGCAAGGAAGCGCTTTTCCCCTGGGTGAACGAAGACACGCATCTGCTGGAAGCCGACCGGTTCCTGGAAGGCGACACCGACTTTGAACTGGGTGGCGTGCAGTTTGCGTTGCGTCACGTCGGACCCGCGCATACCCGCGAAGACATGGCGATGCTGGTGAAGCCGGATGGCGTGCTGTACGCCGGCGACCTGGTGTTTCGCGGCCGCGTGCCCTTTGTCGGTGACGCCGACAGCCGCGCCTGGATTGCCGCGCTCGACAGACTGATTGCGCTCGATCCCAAAGTGCTGGTTCCCGGCCACGGCGCCGCATCACGAACACCGAAAGCCGATCTGGTGTTGACCCGAGATTATCTTGGTTTTCTGCGCGACCGCATGGGTCCGGCTGCACGCGATCTCGTCCCCTTCGAGGAGGCCTACGACGCGGTTGACTGGTCGAAATACCGCGACATGCCTGCATTCGAGGAAGCCAACCGGGCGAATGCATACAGCCAGTACCTGCGACTGGAACAGGAAGGTGTCGGCGAGTGAGCGCAATCACCTGATAGGGTGGAACTTAAGCATCCGGGGAACCGCGCCCTTCTGGCCCGGCAGGGGCCCGAATGCTTATCTGCTCGCGCAAAAGCTCCATAAAGCGCGATAATCCCCCCAATATCAAAAAAACCAACGGCAGCCCCCTTCCCCGTTCATGCTCTGCTCCCCCGAAGAACTCCTGCAAAAAAGCCAGGCATTGTCGAGCACATGGCAGCGCTATCTGGCGGCGCCGAGTTTCGAGAGCTTTGTCGAGCTGGCGGTATCGATCAACAGCTTCACCGAGTTCCTGATCGACAAGGGCGTCACGGCCCTGCATCACGCCAGCCACCAGCTCGAGCAGATCACGCTGGCCCTGTTCAACCAGGAGGTGGCGCATCCACTGCCGCAGGACGCGCTGGATGATTTGAACGAACGCCTGCTGGCACTGGGGCGCATGGCGAGTACTCATGCCACGGCAACCGCCGATCTGGTCGAGCGACGCCACGATCTGCTCCACCCCACCCCCCATGACCTGCACGTGAGCCAGACCTGGCTGATCGGTCAGGACCAGGCAGCGTGGGCGAGCTTGTTGGTGCAGCTGGGATATTTCGGCATGGACACCGCGTTTACCACCTGGGAGCAGTCCCTGCCCGACACCGCGGGTGTGGCTCCGCTGCTGCTGCTCGACCTGGGCAGTCTGCCCGAATCCGAGTGGGGCCACCGAATCCAGACCCTGCGGCAGCGCTTCGCAATGGGACAGTTGATCGGG
>JAABQU010000268.1 GCA_011391285.1 Thiobacillus sp. | reverse complement strand
GCCTGCCGGTCGACGTCAGCCTGCGCGAACCCGGTGCCTCGGCGGTGATCTACGGCGAAATGGACGCTGCCGGCATCGCTTTCGACGGTGTGGCCGATGCCTTGCGCACGCCCGGGGTCGACCTGCGGCTGTTCGGCAAGCCCCAAGCCTTCGTCCGCCGGCGCATGGGCGTCGCGCTCGCCACCGCGCCCGACACGGACGCGGCGCGCCGCCATGCCAAAGCCGCGGCAGCCGCCGTGAAGCCGGTGAAGGCCTGAACATGCAGACCCATTACGAACGTCTCGGCGGCGGCGACATCATCCGCAAGCTGGTCGATCGCTTTTACGACCTGATGGACGAAGACCCCGACTACTACGGCATCCGCAAGCTGCATCCCGCCGACCTCACCGAGTCGCGCAACAAACTCGCCTGGTTTTTGAGCGGCTGGACCGGCGGGCCGCCGGAATACACCGACCGCTTCGGCCATCCCTTCCTGCGCCGTCGTCACATGCCGTTTGCCATCGGCGAAGCCGAACGCGACCAGTGGATGGGCTGCATGATCCGCGCCATGCACGACGTCGGAGTCGATTCCGAAATGCAGCAGGAACTCACCTCGGCTCTCTTCAAGACCGCCGATTTCATGCGCAACCAGCCGCAGTGACATGAAACGCCTGATCGGTTGGGGCGTGCTTTTGGCGATGCTGGCCGGGCTCATCGTGCTGCCCTGGCTGATGCTGGACGACGCGCCTGCGATCGAGCCGCCGGCAGAGTTCCGTCGCACCGATCTGGCCTGGGTCAGGTCGCTGTTCCAGAAACACGATCCGCGCAGCCGCACCCCTGATGTGGTTCACAGCATCCAGCTGGATGAGTCGGAACTCAACCGCTTGCTGAATTACGCGGTCGAACTGCGTCAGATCAGCGGCGTCGCCGCCGAACTCACGCCCGGTATGGCCACCCTGACCGGTACCCTGACGGTGCCTGCCAACCCGTTGGGCCGCTACCTCAATATCAGCGCCGAAGTGGCCGAGGTGCCCGGCGGCATCCGCATCCAGAGTCTGCAACTGGGCAGCCTGCCCGTGCCGGGCGCGGTGGCCGACGCGCTGGCGCGCCTGGTTCATTACTGGCTGCGCCGCGATGAGACCTACGCTTCGCTGGCCAATGCCTTTTCCCAGGTGAATTTCGACGAAAACCAGGCCACCCTGGATTACCGCTGGCATCCCATCCTGCTGACCCGACTGGAGCGCAAAAGCGCCGATCTGCTGATTGCACCGGAAGATCAGGCCCGCATGCTGGTCTATGCCGAGCAGCTGGACGCCCTGCTGAAACCCTATCGCCGTGGCAGCACCATCCCGCTGATCAAGGTCAGCGCGCCCCTGTTTGGCTTCGCGCAAACGATGGATGGCGACGAAGCCGAGGAGAACCGCGCCGCGCTCACCGCGCTGGCTGCCTATCTCTCAGGCATCAGCCTGCCCAAGCTGCTTGAAGGCGACAGTCAGTCGATCCGCCGGGCGCCGCGCGTATTGCTGTCGCTGCACGGGCGTCGCGACTTTGCAGAACACTACGTGATTTCAGCCGCGATCACCGTCAATGGCGGCAGCCGGCTGGCCAACGCCATCGGCCTGATCAAGGAAGAAGAAGACGTCAGCAAGGGCTCGGGCTTCAGCTTCACCGATCTGGCCGCCAACCGCGCCGGGGTCAAACTGGGCGAACGCGCCACCAGCGAAACGGCGGCACAGGTGCAGCAACGCCTGGCTGCCGCCCGCAGCGATGCTGACGTGCTACCGGATTTTCGGGACCTGCCTGAATTCATGTCGCAGGCCGAATTCGACCGCCGCTTCGGGCCGGTCGGCAGCCCCCGCTACCTGACGGTCATCGACCGCATCGATGCCCGTCTCGACGTGCATCCGCTTGCGCAATAAATAGTCAATAAACCCTGTTATAATGCTGGGTTTCCCGCAATCCGGCACCCATCATGTCCCGCAAGCTCCGCAACATCGCCATCATCGCGCACGTCGACCATGGCAAAACCACGCTGGTCGACCAGCTTCTCAAACAGTCCGGCACCTTCCGCGACAACCAGGCGGTTGACGAGCGGGTGATGGATTCCAACGACCTGGAAAAGGAACGCGGAATCACCATTCTGGCGAAGAATACCGCCATCATGTACGGCGACTATCACATCAACATCGTCGACACTCCCGGCCACGCCGACTTCGGCGGCGAGGTCGAGCGCGTGCTCGGCATGGTCAACGGCGTGGTGCTGCTGGTCGACGCGGTCGAAGGCCCGATGCCGCAGACCCGCTTCGTAACCAAGAAAGCCCTGGCGCTGGGACTGAAGCCCATCGTCGTGATCAACAAGGTGGACCGTCCCGGTTCGCGCCCGGACTGGGTCGTCGACCAGACCTTCGACCTGTTCGACAAACTCGGTGCGACCGACGAGCAGCTCGACTTCCCCATCATCTACGCGTCGGGTCTGAACGGCTGGGCCTGCATGGACCTGAAAGATGCGCCCTCCCACGGCGGTGCGGCGGCCGACATGGTGCCGCTGTTCGACACCGTGCTCAAGCACGTCCCCACCCCCCCCGGCTCGCCCGACGCGCCGCTGCAACTGCAAATCGCTGCACTGGATTACTCGACCTACACCGGCCGCCTCGGTGTTGGCCGCGTGCTCAATGGCCGCATCAAGCCCGGCATGCCGGTGGTGGTGATGAACCACGAAGAGCAGGTTGCCACCGGCCGCATCAACCAGGTGCTCGGCTTCAAGGGTCTGGACCGCGTGCCGGTGGACGAAGCCGAAGCCGGCGACATCATCATCATTTCCGGGCTGGATACCATCGGCATCGGCGTCACCATCTGTGACCGCGAAAACCCGGTCGGCCTGCCGGTGCTGCCGGTGGACGAGCCGACGCTGAACATGGACTTTATGGTCAACGCCTCGCCGCTGGCCGGCACCGAAGGAAAGTTCGTCACCAGCCGCCAGATCCGCGACCGCCTGGCCAAGGAACTGCTGGTCAACGTCGCCCTGCGCGTCGATGAAACCGGCGACGCCGACGTGTTCCGCGTCTCCGGCCGTGGCGAACTCCACCTCACCATCCTGCTGGAAAACATGCGCCGCGAAGGCTTCGAACTGGCCGTCGGCAAGCCGCGCGTGGTGTACAAGGAGATCAACGGCGAAAAGTGCGAGCCGTATGAAAACCTCACCATCGACCTGGAAGATGAACACCAGGGCGGCGTGATGGAAGAAATCGGCCGTCGCCGCGGCGAACTGACCAACATGGAATCTGACGGCAAGGGCCGCACCCGGCTGGAATACCACATTCCCGCGCGCGGCCTGATCGGCTTCCAGAGCGACTTCATGACGATGACGCGCGGCACCGGCCTGATGAGCCACGTGTTCGACGACTACGGTCCGGTGAAGGCCGACCTGCCCGGCCGCCACAACGGCGTGCTGGTGTCGCAGGACAACGGCGAGGCCGTAGCCTATGCCTTGTGGAAACTGGAGGATCGCGGCCGCATGTTCGTCTCGCCCGGCGACAAGCTGTATGAAGGCATGATCATCGGCATCCACACCCGCGACAACGATCTGGTGGTCAACCCGATCAAGGGCAAGCAGCTCACCAACGTGCGCTCCTCGGGTACCGACGAGGCGGTGCGTCTGACCACACCGATCAAGCTGACACTGGAATCGGCGGTGGAATTCATCGACGACGACGAACTGGTCGAGATCACGCCGAAGTCGATCCGCATCCGCAAGCGCCACCTGCAGGAGCACGAGCGCAAAAAAGCATCGCGCGCAGCAGCCTGAACGGCACCCGGCCCTGCGCCGGGGCTGCGTTAAAAAAGCCCGGCGTCATGCCGGGCTTTTTTGCGTGGGTCACGGGTAAAATCGGTGCCATGCGTCCAGTCGAAATCGCCCTTTTCATCGGCCTTGCCGTCCTCATCCTTCTGGCTGTTTTCCTGCTGCTGCGCCTCGCCGCGCTGCGGCGCGAACAAGCCGGGTTGCCCGCGCTGCTGACGCAGGACATGGATGCGCGCCACCGCGCCGTGCTGACCGACCTGCACGCAGGCCTGGCACAGCAGTCCGACCGCATGCAGGCCCAACTGGCTTCCATGCAGATTGCGCAGACCGAACGGCTGGCGGAAACGCGTGAAACCGTGACAGGACAATTCAGCCAGTTCCAGACCGCGATGCTGGAAAAGTTGATCGAGCAGGGCCGCGCCGAGCAAAGCCTGCTGCAGGACACGCTCAAGGGCATGACCGCGCATTTCAACGAACGCGTGCAACAGCTGTCGCAGACGGTGGACGGGCGCCTGAATGAAATCTCCGGCAAGGTGGCCGAGCGGCTCGACGAAGGCTTCAAGAAAACCAATGAAACCTTCACCTCGGTGATGTCACGGCTGGCGGTAATCGACGAGGCGCAGAAGAAAATCGAAGGACTGGCGTCCAACGTCGTGTCGCTACAAGAGATATTGGGCGACAAGCGCTCGCGCGGTGCCTTCGGTGAAGTGCAGCTGGAAGCACTGGTGAGGAACAGCCTGCCGCCCGACGCCTATGCCTTCCAGCACACCCTGAAGAGCGGCGCGCGCGCCGACTGCGTGCTGATCCTGCCCGAGCCGACCGGCACGGTGTGCGTCGATTCCAAGTTTCCGCTGGAAAACTACAGCCGCATGTTCGATGACAGCCTGCCGATGGCCGAGCGCGACGCGGCCAAGCGGCAATTCAAGATGGACGTCAAAAAGCATGTCGACGACATCGCCGCCAAATACATCGTCGAGGGCGAAACCTCCGACGGCGCGGTGATGTTTCTGCCAGCCGAAGCGGTGTTCGCCGAGATCCACGCCTACCATCCGGATCTGGTCGAGCACGCCCAGAAGAAGCGCGTCTGGCTCACCTCGCCGACCACGCTGATGGCGGTGCTGAACACCGCGCGCGCAGTGATCCGCGATTCGGAAACGCGGCGCATGGCGCACGTGATCAAGGATGAGCTCGGCAAGCTGGCGAAGGATTTTGCACGCTTCGACGATCGCATGAAAAAACTCGCCAGCCACATCGAGCAGGCCAGCAAGGATGTGGGCGAAGTCCGCATCTCCAGCGACAAGATCAGCCGCCGCTTCCAGCAGATCGAACGGGTCGAACTGGAGCATCCGGATGCAGCCAGCGCACGCCTGCTCGACATCGACGAGTGAGCCGGGGCGCATGAGCTGGTTCGGTCGCTGGCGACGCGCCCGCATTCTTGATAAACATGCCATTCCGCCCGACGCTTTCCGGACTGCGGTCGAGCGGCTACCCATCCTGCACGGCCTGACGGCAGACGAACTGGCGCGACTGCGCGAAGCCGCCAGCCTGTTCATCCACGACAAGACCTTTTCCGCCGCTGGCGGCGCCGACGTCGATGACAACACCCAATACCTGATCGCCCTGCAAGCCTGCCTGCTGACGCTCAATCTTTCAGAAGACAGCTACCGCGGCTGGAACGAAATCATTCTCTATCCCGACGAATTCCTGCGGCATCACGAGGAAACGGACGAGGCCGGCGTCGTGCATCACTCGCGCGACATTCTTGCGGGAGAATCGTGGCATGGCGGCCCCCTGGTGCTGTCGATCGCCGATGTGGCAGCGAGCGGCCTGGCCGATGGCTTCAACGTCGTGCTGCACGAATTCGCCCACAAGCTCGACATGCTGAACGGCGATGCCAACGGGTTTCCACCACTGCATCACGGCATGGATGCCGCTGCTTGGGCACGTGATTTCACTTCGGCCTATGAAGACTTGTGCACGCGCGTCGATGCGGACGAGGACACGGCCATCGATCCCTACGCCACCACCGACCCCGCCGAGTTTTTTGCGGTGCTGACCGAGGTGTTCTTCGAAACGCCGCACCTCCTCCACGCCGCATACCCGGCCATTTACCGGCAGTTGCAGCAGTTCTACCGCCAGCATCCTTTGGCGCGGCTGACAGCCCATGCGCACGCCTAAGCCCCACACCGCAGCGCGCATGGACGGCATCGCACCGTTCCATGTGATGGACATCCTGGCGCGCGCGCAGGCGCTGGAAGCCGCGGGGCGCGACATCATCCATCTTGAAATCGGCGAGCCCGACTTTGCCACCCCCTCCCCCATCGTCGAGGCGGGCGTTGCGGCGCTGCGCGCCGGCCACACGCACTACACCGGCGCACTGGGCCTGCCCGCCCTGCGCGAAGCAATCGCCGGATTTTATGCAACGCGCTGGCAGGCCACCGTCGACCCTGCGCGCATCGTCGTCACGCCCGGTGCGTCGGGTGCGCTGCTGCTGACGCTGGGCCTGCTGGCCGGGCCGGGCGACGACGTGCTGATGGCTGACCCCGGCTACCCCTGCAACCGCCATTTCGCCCGCTTCTGCAATGCGCGCGCGGTCAGCCTCCCGGTCGATGCGACCAGCGGCTTTCAGCTCACGCTCGAACTGATCGAACGCCACGCCACGCCCGCCACCCGCGCGGTGCTGATCGCCAGCCCCTCCAACCCCACCGGCACGTCGATATCACCCGGCGAACTCGCGCGCATCCATGACTGGTGTGCCGATCGAGGCGTGGCCCTGATCGTCGACGAGATTTACCTGGGACTGACCTACGACGGCAGCGAATGCAGCGCGGCGCGCTGGGACGATGTGTTCGTGATCAACAGTTTTTCGAAATATTTCCAGATGACCGGCTGGCGGCTGGGCTGGCTGCTTGCCCCTGCCTGGGCCATGCCCGATCTGGAGCGGCTGGCACAAAACCTATTTCTGGCGGCGCCCACGCCTGCGCAGCATGCGGCGCTTGCGGCGTTCTCGCCCGCCACGCTCGATGTACTGGAAGCTCGCAAAGCCGAACTGCGCGACCGCCGCGACTACCTCCTGCCCGCGCTGCGCGAACGCGGCTTCGTCATTCCGGTGCAACCGCAAGGGGCATTTTATCTATATGCCGATTGCAGCCGGTTCACCGAGGAAAGCGAGGCATTCGCCGGCCAACTGCTCGACCACGCTGGCGTGGCGGCGACCCCCGGAATCGATTTCGGCACCCATCACGCCGCGCGCCATATCCGCTTTGCTTATACCCAGCCCTTGCCTCGGCTGGCAGAGGCCATGACACGGCTCGATCGTTTCCTGCAGGCATAAAAAAACCGGCCCGAAGGCCGGTTTTTCGTTCCTGGACCCGGAATTACTGGGCAGCAGGAGCAGCAGGAGCCGGAGCAGCAGCGTCAGCAGCGGCGCCAGCAGCGGCGCCAGCAGCGGTTGCCGCTTCGCCAGCAGCAGCAGCAGCGTCAGCAGCGGGAGCAGCAGCATCAGCAGCGGCTTCGCCAGCTTCGACAGCAGCTTCGCCAGCTTGGACAGCAGCTTCGCCAGCTTGGACAGCAGCTTCAGCAGCAGGCGCTTCAGCAGGAGCAGCCGCTTCTTCTTTTTGGCCGCAAGCGGTCATGGAAACAGCCAGCAGAGCAGCCAGGAGGACGGAATATTTCATTTGATTTCCCTTAAATTTCAGTAGTAAAACCCACACCAGAGATCGGTCCGGGACTTGAGATCCAGCCGACGCGCGAATTCTAGCAAATCGGCAAAAGAAAACCACAATCTATTAATTTTCTTCTGTTACGCGAAAAATGCGTTGCTTATTTGCAACATGGGTCCACTAAAGGCCTTGATCAGTCGGCTTTTCGGCGCTGCAAAAACATCTCATCCATCCGTTTTCGGCACGCTTTGCGCGGACACGCACAACCGGTTTTTCAGTAGAGCCCCCGCTTCCAGTGCGCAACGGTGAGCGACACTCAATTCAAGGACATGCATGTGGACCGTCATCGCCCGCCCACCATACACCCTTTAAGCGCCAGCGGATTTCATGATGGTTTCGCGGGCTGCAGGCGTACCCGCAGCATCGCGACCGGAATTGCCAACGTCCACGTAGGTCAGATCACCGAACCATAGGCTCGACCAGTTCTCCGGGCTGGGTGCCGGGGCGCAGTTTGCCCTGGTAGATGAAGCCCGCCCCGTAGCGACGGCTCCCGTCGGCCGCCGCGATGGGCTCGTTCTCGCTCCAGATCCAGACATGGCCCTCGCGGGTATCCAGAATGAACGCCCGGCCGCCCCCCTGACCGCCGGCCGCGCCGGCCAGCGGAAGGGCCTGGTAACGTCCGTCATCAGCCCATGCACCGGCCGACAGAGTCAGCAACCCCAACATCATCCATCCTGTCCGCATCGCGCATCCTTTCATGAGATCACTTGAAAAGTGCCGCCACCGCGGCGGCATCCAGCACATATTCATGGTTGCAGATATCGTCGTGCACGCGGATCTCGCCGTGCTCGGCAATGACGGCTTCGCATTCTGTCCGTCCCAAGCCGCGCAGCATACTCTCGATCTTTTCGGGGTCGCGCGGACAGTGATAGCTGACAGGGCGCGGGTCGTACACCCGCACATCCTCGTCGGGGAACAGGCTTTCGATCAGCTTGATCGAGCCGAGTCCGAGCAACTCCTCCGCCCGCACGGTCCCGGCCAGCAGTTGAACCCGGTTCCAGCCGTCGGGGTCGCGTGCTTCCGCGCCCGGCAAGGCCTGTAGAAACAGGCCTGCGGCGGTCGCCTCGTTGGCCGCCAGCCACAATCGGGTCGGCGTCTGTTCGGACTGTTCCAGGTAATGCTCGAATACGGCGGCTAGGGTTTCGCCCTGCAGCGGTACATGGCTCTGGTAGGGCTGGCGCATGCCGGCGGTGTCGAGCGTCAGCGTCAACGCGCCCTCCCCCAGCAGTTCCGGCAGACTGCCGGAGGACAATTCGTCCGGCGCACGTGCCATGCCGCGAAGGCGCAATTGCTCATCGCAATCCATCACCAGCAAGGACACCGCGCCTTCGCCACGCAGCTGAAATGTCAGGCGCCCCGCCTGCTTGAGGTTCGCAGTGATCAGCGTGGTGACCACCGCCAACTGACCCAGCAGTTCGAGGACGGGTTCGGGGTAATTGCGCCCTGCGGTCATCTCGCGCCAGGCGAAACCCAGTTGCACCCAGGCACCTCGGATATCGAGTTGCTCGAACAGGAAGCTGCGCACGCGATTGGGCTTGGGATCGGCGGCGTTCAATTGAGCTGCACCCGCTCGCCCCAAGGCACCGCGCCCTTGCCCTTGATCAGCCAGATCACCGGGTAATTGGGCGGCACCTTGGGAAAATCGCCTTCGGCATCGGTGAAATACACCAGCATGTTGGGGCTGCGGTTTTCCTGTTCGACCCAGTCGAACACCGGGCGGAAATCGGTGCCGCCGCCGCCTTCTATGTCAGTCGGCAGCTGCATGGTGTCCCACGGCTCGAATTCCCATGGCGCGGCTTCGGCCACGTGGTTGTCGCACGCGAGCAAGGTGATCCGGGCGCGCACCTGGCCTTTGAGCGCGTCGAGCTCGGTGACGAATTCGCGCAGTTCCTCGTCGCTGATCGAGCCGCTGGTGTCGATCGCTGCCACCACCTCGATGCCCTCGCTCGACAGACGCGGCAGCAGTGCGTCGCCTTCGCGCCGCGACGGCCGCCGCCACGAATAGTCGTCGCGCTGGTTGACCGCGAAGAAGCGCGCCAGCAGCGCACGCCACGGCAGGCTGGGCGCCAGCAGGCCGTCAACCCAGCGCATCATCGACTGCGACAGTTTGCCGGCCTGGCGCGCGGCCTGGGCCGCGGCGGCCAACCGGTTCTTCCACTGCTCGGCGAGTTCCTCGCGTTCGCTGGGCGACAGCTCGTTCGGCTTCTGCGAGGCCTGGCTGCCGCTGCCCTCTTTTTCCTCGGCCTCGCTCTGGCCTTCCTTGCCCTGGCCGCCCGCCTCGCCGGCGTCCGGATTGTCCTGGCGCTCGTTCTCGTCGGGGCTGGAGCCCGATTCGTTGTCGTTGTCGAACAGGTGCTGGTCGAACGACTCCTCCGGCGTGTCCTCCGGAATCAGCGGATAGATTTCCTCCGCCGACAGCGTCATGAAGTTCTGGTCGGCGAGGATGCCGTGCAGCGGCGGCTTCAGGCCTTCCTCGATCAGGATGAGGTTCACCGCGTGATCGCAGGCCACATCCCAGCGCCGCTTCACCCGGTGGTTGCGGCGATGCGGATGGCCCATGGCGCAGTGCATCGCCTCATGCGCCAGCACGAACTGCGTCTGCGCCAGCGAGAGGTTTTCGACGAACTTGGGATTGAAATAGAACGCCTGCGCGTCGGTGCCGGTGGTGGTGCACCACTCGCCGCCTGGCTTAAGCGGCAGGTGCATCACCAGCGCGCCGAGGAAGGGGCGCTCCATGATGAGGCGCGTGCGCGCGGCGGCGAGCTTGGTGAGGATGGGTTCGAGCGCGGCGTCGGGTTGGTCAGCCATAACTCTAATGTTCGTACAGGACCAGATCGGTGATGCTGTTGGCCCACTCGGCAAACGCCGGCACCGCGAACAGCGGGCGACCCACCGCACGGTGCAGGTCGGATACGAGCATCACGCCCATCTCGCGCTGCGGAAAGCGCTGCGCGTACCTGAGGATGTTGCCGTATATCGTCGTGGCGTTGCCGCCGTCAGCGGCCTGCAAGGCGCGCCGAACCAGCGCAGCGGCGACACCGTATTGCAGGTCGATGCCCTCGGGTACTTCGGCGGCCTCGCCGGCGATGATGGCGTCGATGTCCGGCATCTGCGCCATGTTGTCGACGAAGGTTTTCAGTTCCAGCCCGGCCGATTGCCCGACGCAGGCCATCAGCGCATCGGCCAGCAGCGCGGTCTTGTCGAACTTCTGCAACGCGCGGTGGGCGTACTCCCACGAGCGCGGGCTGGGGAAGGCGATCGGCGTATGGGCGGGATCGAAACTGAACAGGAGATCGGGACGGAAGCGCAGGAAGGCAATCACGCGCGGGTCGATTTCCTCGCTGTGCGCCCAGTCCACCCAGTCGTCCAGGTTCACCTCGACTTCGTAGTGGGTGAAGCGGTTGGCCAACGGCGCCGGCATGGCGTAGGTGACGCCGCGATCACCCTGGCGGTTGCCGGCGGCGAAAATCACCCAGCCGTCTGGCACTTTGTATTCACCCAGGCGGCGGTCGAGAATGAGCTGGTAGGCGGCAGCCGACACGGTGGGCGGCGCCGAGGTGATTTCATCGAGGAACAGGATGCCGGACGGGCCATGGCGCTCGGCGTCGGGCAACACTGCCGGTATCGACCATTCCACCAACTGGCCGTTGCGGAAGGGAATGCCGCGCAGGTCGGTGGGTTCCATCTGGCTCAAGCGGATGTCGATCAGAGGCACGCTGTGCTGCAGCGCGATCTTGGCGACGATCTGCGACTTGCCGACGCCCGGCGGGCCCCACAGCATCACCGGCGTGTGGTGGCCGTCGGCGGCGCTTTCAAATTCGCGGTCGAGGATGGTTTCGATGTGGGAGGGACGCATGGCAAATCAAAACAGCAGTAGGGCCTCGAATGATAATCGCTCGCGCTCGCGCATTCCAGTTTCGCCCTTGATCGAGGTGGGGGGATTTTGTTACCGTGAAACGAACCAGACCGATTGGAAGCAGCATGAAATTTTGCAGTGAATGTGGCAGCGCGGTGGTGCTGCGTG
>JAABQU010000267.1 GCA_011391285.1 Thiobacillus sp. | reverse complement strand
CGCAAGCGTCAGTCTGGAACCGTCGATGCATGCAATGACCTGTGACATGGTGGTCTCCCTTAGGGCGTGTTAACACTCATTTCGCGTCCGCGTTGCCGCGAAAAAGCGATGGATGCAAGGCGCGGCGCGCCGGCAAGGGCCATCCCTTGCCAAGCGGCGCAACGCCGCAGACGCGCTTTCTCGCAGCAACCCGAAGGGACGGTCCGATTCGGGCGCATCCCTTTGTCGCGAACCGCTTGCAGTGAGCGACACTGCTGCGCGTCTCGCTTCGCGGCCTGCATCCCGAATCGGCCTCGTCGCGGGCGTGAAATGAGTGTTAACACGCCCTAATGTCCCATCAGATTATCGACAGCCGCCGGCTTGTCGTGCACCGCGAAGCGGTCGACGATGGTGGCGCTGGCTTCGTTGAGGCCGATGACCTCGACCGCGGTGCCTTCGCGGCGGAATTTGAGCACCACCTTGTCGAGCGCGCAGACCGAGGTGATGTCCCAGAAATGCGCCTGGCACAGATCGATCACCACCTTGTCCACCGCCTCCTTGAAGTCGAAGAAGTCGACGAACTTGTCGGCCGAAGCGAAGAACACCTGCCCCACCACCCTGTAGGTGCGGGTCGTGCCGTCCTCGCTCAGGCTCGAGCTGACGTACTTGTACTGCGCGACCTTGTTGGCAAAGAACATCGCCGCCAGAAGCACGCCGACGAAGACGCCGATCGCAAGGTTGTGGGTGGCGACGACGACCACCACCGTGGCCAGCATGACGACGCTGCTGCTCACCGGCTGCTTCTTAAAATTGATGATCGAGCTCCAGTTGAAGGTGCCGATGGACACCATGATCATCACCGCCACCAGCGCCGCCATCGGGATCTGTGCCACCCACTCGCCGAGGAACACGATCAGCAGCAGCAGGAAGACGCCGGCCGCGAGCGTGGACAGCCGCGTGCGGCCGCCGGATTTCACGTTGATCACCGACTGGCCGATCATCGCGCAGCCGGCCATGCCGCCGATCATGCCGGAGGCGATGTTGGCGATGCCCTGGCCCTTGCACTCGCGGTTCTTGTCGCTGGTGGTGTCGGTGAGGTCGTCGACGATGGTCGCGGTCATCAGCGATTCGAGCAGGCCCACCACGGCGAGCGAAACCGAATACGGGAAGATGATCGCCAGCGTCTCGAAATTGAGCGGCACCTCGGGCCACAGGAAGACCGGCAGCGTGTCCGGCAGCTCGCCCATGTCGCCGACGGTGCGGATGTCCAGGTTGAGAACCATCGCCAGTCCGGTCAGCACGACGATGGTCACCAGCGGCGAGGGAATCGCGCGGGTCACATAGGGGAAGCCATAAATGATCGCGAGGCCAGCAGCGGTCATGACGTAGACGTGCCAGGTCACGTCAGTCAGCTCGGGCAGCTGCGCCATGAATATCAGGATCGCCAGTGCGTTGACGAAGCCGGTGACCACCGCGCGCGAGACGAAGCGCATCAGCGAGCCCAGCTTGAGGTAGCCCATGACGATCTGCAGCACGCCGGTCAGCAGCGTGGCGGCCAGCAGGTATTCCAGGCCGTGCTCCTTCACCAGCGTCACCATCAGCACCGCCATCGCGGCGGTGGCGGCGGAAATCATGCCGGGCCGGCCGCCGACGAAGGCGGTCACCACCGCGATGCAGAACGAGGCATAGAGGCCGACCTTGGGATCGACGCCGGCAATGATCGAGAAGGCGATCGCCTCCGGGATCAGGGCGAGCGCGACGACCATGCCGGCCAGCAGGTCGCCGCGCAGGTTGGAAAACCAGTTTTGTCGAAGGGAATGCATCATGGGGCGAGCCGATAGGAAAGGTGCAATGCGGGGCCACTCCAGCCGGGGCTGAGCAAACCGGAATCTAGCGCTTGAGAACAGGACACGTCGCACGCAGGCCAAAGGCTTCGGGTGCGGCGGGACGGCGGAAGGAACTGCCGGGAGTTACATGGGACCGCTATGAACCTGGCATTGCAAGGCCCGTGATTATCGTTTCATTACTCGCCCCCTGTCCAGGAACGGCCGTCCGCCTCGGTCAGGCGGGATGAAGCGGGCAACGGTGTGGAAATGGGCGGAGGGTGATAGTCTCGATTCAGACTGACCCCAGGAATTTCCCATGCGCACCGAAACCCCCAACACGATCCACCTCAAGGACTACGTGCCCCCCGTCTGGTGGGTCGACACGGTCGATCTCCAGGTCTCGATCCAGCATGACCTCGCCGAAGTCCGCGCCCGGCTGGCCTGCCGGCGCAATCCGCAGGGGGCCGGCGGCGCGCTGGTTCTGAACGGCGAGGACCTCGCCTTGCAGGCGGTGAGCCTCGACGGCGCCGCGCTCGACCCCGCGCGCTATACCGTTGCCAACGACACGCTGAGCATCGCCGGCCCGCTGCCGGACGCCTTCGTGCTCGAAACCGTGGTGCGCCTGGAGCCGGACAGCAACACGCAGCTGTCCGGCCTCTACCGTTCCCGGGACGGCTACTTCACCCAGTGCGAGGCCGAGGGCTTCCGCCGCATCACCTTCTTTCCCGACCGTCCCGACGTGATGGCGCGCTACACCTGCACCATCGAGGCCGATGTCGAGCGCTTCCCGCAGCTGCTGTCCAACGGCAATCGGGTTGCTTCGGGCGTCAGCGAGCACGACCCCTCGCGCCAGTGGGCACGCTGGGAGGATCCCTTCCCCAAGCCCTGCTACCTGTTCGCGCTGGTCGCCGCCAAACTGGACATGCTGGAGGATGAATTCGTCACCCGTTCCGGCCGCAGCGTCCGCCTCGCGGTGTATGTCGAGCCCGGCAAGCTCGACCAGTGCGGCCACGCCATGGCTGCGCTGAAGAAATCGATGCGCTGGGACGAGGCACGCTTCGGCCTCGAAATGGACCTCGACCACTACATGATCGTGGCGGTGGGTGACTTCAACATGGGGGCGATGGAGAACAAGGGCCTCAACATCTTCAACACCAAGTACGTGCTGGCCCGCCCCGACACTGCGACCGACGCCGACTACCAGGCCATCGACCGCGTCGTCGCCCACGAGTACTTCCACAACTGGACCGGCAACCGCGTCACCTGCCGCGACTGGTTCCAGCTCTCGCTGAAGGAGGGTCTCACCGTCTTCCGCGACCAGGCATTCGGCGCCGACACGCATTCGCGCGCCGTCACCCGCATCCAGGAGGTGCGCGCCCTGCGCGTCGGCCAGTTCCCCGAGGATGCCGGCCCGATGGCGCACCCGGTGCGGCCGGCGTCCTACGCCGAGATCAACAACTTCTACACCGCCACCGTGTACAACAAGGGTGCCGAAGTCGTGCGCATGATCCACACGCTCGTCGGGCGCGAGGGGTTTCGCGCCGGCATGGATCTGTACTTCCAGCGCCACGACGGCCAGGCCGTCACCTGCGAGGATTTCGTCGCCGCCATGCAGGATGCCTCGGGCGTCGACCTCGCCCAGTTCCGCCGCTGGTACGCCCGTGCCGGCACGCCGCGCCTCAAAGCCGAGGGGGCATGGGATGCAGCGGCCCGGCGCTACACCCTGACCCTCACGCAAAGCCTCGCCCCGACCGCCTACGAGCAGCGCCTCAAGGAGGCAGGCATGCCGATCGTCGAGGGCCCGCTGCACATTCCGGTGGCACTGGGCCTGGTGCTGCCCGACGGCACGGACGCGCCGCTGCGCCTGGCGGGCGAGCCCGCACCGCACGGCACTACGCGCGTGCTGTCGCTCACCGAGACCACACAAACTTTCGTCTTCGAGGACATTCCGGCGGCGCCAGTCGCCTCGCCGCTGCGCGACTTTTCCGCGCCGGTGCAGCTCGAGTTCGAGCAGACCGACGCCGAGCTCGCCCACTTGATGGCGCACGACGCCGATGCGTTCAATCGCTGGGAGGCCGGCCAGCGCCTCGCCACCCGCGTCCTGCTCGCCGGGATCTCAGCCGGTGGCGAGGGCGAGTCCTGGATCCCCGATGCCTTCGTCGCCGCCTGCGGCCGCGTGCTCGACGCCGGCCTCACCCACGACCCTGCGCTCGCCGCCGAGGCTTTGGTCCTGCCGGCCGAGCAGGTGCTGGCCGAGGCGATGGCCGGCCGCGGCGAGATCATCGACCCCGAGGCGATCCACCGTGCCCGCGTCAGCCTGCGACGCCACTTGGCGATGCAATTGCGCGAGCGTTTCGAGGCCGTGTGGAACACGCTCGCCCCGGCCGAGCCCTACGCCCCGGACGGCGCCCAGGTCGGCCGCCGCGCCCTGCGCAATCTCTGCCTCGGCTACCTGGCTGAAAGCGACGACCCCACTCTCAAGGATGCCGTGCTGCCGCGTCTGCTGGCCCAGTTCGAAGACGGCGGCAACATGACCGACGTCATCGCCGCGCTGGGCACGCTGGCCAACCTAGACCTGCCCGAACGCGAAACGGCGCTGGCGGCGTTCTACGCCCGCTGGCACGACGAGGCGCTGGTGGTCGACAAGTGGCTGCAGGTGCAGGCGACGTCGCGCCTGCCCGGCACCGCGGCGCGGGTGCGCGAGCTCATGCGGTCGCCGGCCTTCGACCTGAGGAATCCGAACAAGGTCTACGCTCTGGTGCGCAGCTTCTGCGCCGCCAACCCGCGCCACTTCCATGCGGCCGACGGCAGCGGCTACGCGCTCGCGGCCGACGTCATCATCGAACTGCAGGCGATCAACCCGCAGGTGGCGTCGCGCCTGGCGCGCAGCTTCGACCGCTGGCGCCAGTTCGATGCCGTGCGGCAGGGCCATGCGCGCGCGGCGCTGGAGCGGGTGATGGCCCGCGATGGGCTGGCGAAGGACGTCGCTGAAGTCGTCGGCAATGCCTTGAAGTGACGGCGCGTTCGCCTCGTCAGGGCTTGCGCCACAGGGCCTGCCAGCCTTCGAGCCCCAGTTGTTCCAGGGTTTCGATATTGCGCTGGTAGATCGTTTCGGCTTCGGGGAAGGCCGCCACCGCGCGTTCGATGCTCGCCTCGCGCAACAGATGCAGGGTGGGGAACGGCGCGCGGTTGGTGTAGTTGCCCATCTCGTCGGGCTCGGTGCCCTCGAACTGGAAGCGCGGGTGGAAACTGGCGATCTGGATCACGCCGTCCAGCCCGTGCTCGTCGACGGCGGCCTCGGCCAGCTGCATGAAATCGTTGAAATCGAGGAAATCCGGCAGCAGCGTGGGGTGAATCAAGAGCGTGGTATCGATTTCATCGGGATCGGCGGCGGCGAGGAAATCCAGTTCGCGGTCGAGGTCTTCGAGGAAACCGTCCAGATGCCTGGCCGAGCTCACCACGTAGCGCACCTGGTTTTTCACATAGACCGCCTTGGCGAACGGGCACAGATTGAGCCCGATGACCGCCTTTTCGATCCATTCCCGCATGGCTGCGATGACTGCCTCGTCGTCCATTTTCACTATCCTCGGCGCCTGTAAGCCCGGAACTTTAACGGATACAATCGCTTATTGTCCGTCGCCCACGCACGAATCGATACCAACACCATGAAAAGCAGCGCAATCCGTCAGAGCTTCCTCGAGTTCTTCGCCTCCAAGGGGCACACCATCGTTCCCTCCAGCCCGCTGGTTCCGGGCAACGACCCCACACTCCTATTCACCAACGCCGGCATGGTGCAGTTCAAGGACGTGTTCACCGGCCAGGACAAGCGCGCCTACACCCGCGCAGTGTCGTCGCAGCGCTGCGTGCGCGCCGGCGGCAAGCACAACGACCTGGAAAACGTCGGCTACACCGCGCGACATCACACCTTCTTCGAGATGCTGGGCAACTTCAGCTTCGGCGACTACTTCAAGCAGGATGCCATCAAATATGCGTGGGAATACCTCACGCAAGTGTTGAAACTGCCGACCGAGAAGCTGTGGGTCACGGTCTATGCCGAGGACGACGAGGCCTACGACATCTGGCACAACGACGTCGGCGTGCCGAAGGATCGCATCGTCCGCATCGGCGACAACAAGGGCGCGCGCTACGCCTCCGACAACTTCTGGGCGATGGGCGACACCGGCCCCTGCGGCCCCTGCACCGAGATCTTCTACGACCACGGCTCCGACGTCGCCGGCGGCCCGCCCGGCTCGCCCGACGAGGATGGCGACCGCTACATCGAGATCTGGAACAACGTGTTCATGCAGTTCAACCGCGACGAGGCCGGCACCATGCACCCGCTGCCCAAACCCAGCGTCGACACCGGCATGGGGCTGGAGCGCATCTCCGCGGTGATGCAGCACGTGCATTCCAACTACGACATCGACCTGTTCCAGGTGCTGATCGCGGCCGCCGCGCGCGAGACGCAGACGAGCGACCTCACCAACAACTCGCTCAAGGTCATCGCCGACCACATCCGCGCCTGTTCCTTCCTCATCGTTGACGGCGTCATCCCCGGCAACGAAGGCCGCGGCTACGTGCTGCGCCGCATCATCCGCCGCGCGATCCGCCACGGCTACAAGCTGGGTGCGCGCACCGCCTTCTTCCATCGCATCGTGCCCGACCTCGCGGCGGTGATGGGCGAGGCCTACCCCGAACTGGTGAAGGCACAGGCGCGCGTTACCGACATCCTCAAGCAGGAAGAGGAGCGCTTCTTCGAGACCATCGAACACGGCATGGGCATCCTCGAAACCACGTTGAAGACGCTGCCCGCCGGCGGCGTGTTCGACGGCGAACTCGCGTTCAAGCTGCACGACACCTACGGTTTCCCGCTCGACCTCACCGCCGACATCTGCCGCGAGGCGAACGTCGGCGTCGACACCGCGGCGTTCGACGCCGCCATGCTGCGGCAGAAGAGTCAGGCACGCGCGGCCGGCAAGTTCAAGCTGGCGGGCACGCTCGATTACCAGGGCGAATCGACCACCTTCCACGGCTACGACACGCTGACCCACGACGCCACGGTGCTGGCGCTCTACCGTGACGGCAGTGCCGTAAACGAGTTGAAAGAAGGCGAGTTCGGCGTGGTGGTGCTCGACCACACGCCTTTCTATGCCGAATCCGGCGGCCAGGCCGGCGACTGCGGCGTGCTGCAGAGCACCCGAGGCACGCTTGAAGTGGAAGATACGCAAAAAATCCAGGCGCAGGTATTCGGCCATCACGGTGTGGTGAAAACCGGCTCGCTGGCGGTCGGCGACGCCGTGCTCGCCCGCGTCGACGAGGTTGCGCGCACGCGCACCATGCGCAATCACTCGGTCACCCACCTGATGCACAAGGCGCTGCGCGAGGTGCTGGGCGATCACGTGCAGCAGAAGGGCTCGCTGGTCGATGCCGAAAAAACCCGCTTCGACTTCGTGCAGCCGAGTCCGATGACCGAGGCTCAGATCCGCGAGGTGGAGGCGCGCGTCAACGCCGAGATCCTCGCCAACACCGCGACGCAAGCGCGCGTGATGCCGATCGAGGAGGCGCAGAAGACCGGCGCGATGATGCTGTTCGGCGAGAAGTACGGCGACGAGGTGCGCGTGCTCGACATCGGCAGCTCGCGCGAGTTATGCGGCGGCACCCATGTCGCCCGCACCGGCGACATCGGGGCCTTCAAGATCCTGCTGGAAACCGGCGTTGCGGCGGGTATCCGGCGGGTCGAGGCCACCACCGGCACCGGCGTGCTGGCCTACCTGGGCGAAACCGAAAAAAATCTCGGCGCCATTGCCCAACTGGTCAAGGCCACTCCGGCCGAGGCTGCCGAACGCGTGACACAACTGATGGAACACAGCCGCGCGCTGGAAAAGGAACTCGACCGCCTCAAATCAAAACTCGCATCCAGCCAAGGCGACGAACTGGTGCAGCAGGCCGCCGACGTCAACGGCGTGCGGGTACTGGCCGCCAAACTCGATGGCGTCGACGCCAAGGCGCTGCGCGAGACCGCCGACAAGCTGCGCGACAAGCTGAAGTCCTGTGCGCTGGTGCTGGGCACGGTCGCCGACGGCAAGGTCAGCCTGATTGCCGCAGTCACACCCGACGTCACCGGCAAAATCAAGGCCGGCGAACTGGTCAATTTCGTGGCCACCCAAGTCGGCGGCAAGGGAGGCGGCAAGCCGGACATGGCCATGGCCGGCGGCAGCGCGCCCGAAAACCTGCCTGCGGCTCTGGCATCGGTGCAGGCCTGGGTGCAGGGCAAGCTGGCCTGAGGGTCAGGCACAGTAATTGCTATGTAACAGTGCAAATAGTCTGGGAACATGACCCTCACCACGGAGCAGCCTGCAGAACATGAACTCACTGGTCGATAAATTAACCTCGCAGTTCGCGCGTATTGCGCCTTTCGGCAAAAACAGCGATGGCCCTTTGGCCAGCGTCAAGGCGGCGACGCGCTGGCTGGAGGATCTGCCCCTTGGCGACGTGTTCAAGTGTCAGCAGGCAATCCTCAACGAACTCAAGCGCTTCAACGAGCAATCGACGCAGTACACGAAAGAACGACTGGCCATCTTCATGCTGCTGGACGAAAGGGCGCGTGACCTGCAGGACACGCTGGTTCGCCAGTATCTGCGCAATCCGCGCATGTCGCGCACGATGGAAAGCCAGCTCTGGCACGCCGTGTATGGCCTCTACTGGGAATCGGCGCGCGGCTATCACACCTTTGTGCTGCACATTGCCCGCGAAGCAGGCAGAAATCAGCGCGACAACTCGATCCCTCTGATCACCCTGCGCGCGATTCGCACCATGGGGCAGCTGCTGAGATGGCGCGCAATCCGTTATCTTCCGATGGCCGAGAAACTCTGGCTGAAGCTGCACAATCTCTACCGCATCGCCGAAACAGAGGGCTTCCATCGCACGCCGCAGCGGATGTATGCCGAAGACGCATCCAAGTGCAACTGCGAAACGGCCTATCTGCACATCCTCATGCTGGACCTGGCCAATTCCGGCTCGCTCTATCCCCGGCAACTCGATCTGCTGGACCGCTGGCTGGGCGGCTGGCACGACATGCTGCAACTTGACGACCGTTTCGACGCCACCGTCCACAATTTCGTCATCGACTTGTCGGCCGACCATGGCGCGCGCCGGGTGCGCAAGCCCGACACCGGCAAGCCGATGCGTTTCTGGTCAACGTCAGGCCTGCTGCAGAAAATTCAGGAAGCGCGAACCGCATTGCGTGAAGGCGACGCCCCCGCAGAAATCGGCCAGATCGAAATTTCCCGCAATAGTGAAAACATCGAACTGCTGGGTCATCTGCAGCATCAATGGGCGTCACTGGAGTCACGCGAGCAGCGGCGCGCACCGCGCGAGTCGGTCAAACGGCTGGTCGATGTGGTGCACGGCCTCAACGCCATCATCGGCCAGATCAAGGCGGCCAACACGCCCGCCAGCGTCTCGCCCTACGGGTACGGACTCAATTACAACGAAGTCGACGATGTGCATGTATACGGTTTCATCACCGATCGCACCCGGGATCGCGCCTCGCAGATGCACGTCCCGGCCAGCCCGAGTTCCCCCGATGTTGAACGCTGGGTCATGCACGATGAAAGTGAATGCGGCTATGGCGCCCTAATCGAAACGCGCGACAAGGATTGGTTGCGCGTCGGCGCCCTGATCGGAATCAAGGTGCATGACGCGGAGCAATGGAAAATCGGGATCGTTCGTCGACTCTCGCGCATCGACGAAGATACCAGTTCGATCGGCATCGAAACGCTGGCCGAAATGCCCACGCTGGCGATGCTGTACGACACCACCACGCCGGGCTACACCGTCAACGGGTTCGACAACATCGGCAGCAGCCTGCCGCATGCCAGCCTGTGGCTGGACAGCGATCCGAACAGCATCGTGATCGATCCTGTTCGTTTCACGCCCGGCAAGGTCTTCGAGGTTCGGGGCGCAAAGGAACCCAAGCTCATAGCCCTGGGCCGCCCGCTCGAGCACAGCGAAGGCTGGATGCGTGTGATTGCCGATGCCGTGATCAGCTGATATTCCCGTCTGCCACACCCTCCCCTCTTGTAGTCATCGCCCTCCGGCCCGCTCGCCCCGGTTTTACTTTCATCGGGTCTCTGGCACAATCGACGAAAATCCGACACGCGCAGCAACCCTTCCTGAAGACGGGCGCGATTTCGGCATCATTCGACCAGGAGGACATGTGGTCCAAACCAACAAGCCGAGCTTGCTGATCGTCGATGACGATCCGCTGATTTCCGACACGCTGACCTATGTATTGAGCAAGGACTTCGAGATCTCGGCCGCCGAATCACGCGCCCAGGTCAAAAGCCTGCTGATGCAGCTGGACGAACCCCCGCAACTGGCGCTGGTCGACCTCGGGCTGCCACCCCATCCGCACAAGCCCGATGAAGGCTTCGCCCTGATCGCCGATCTGCTGAGCATCTCGCCCAGCATCAAGATCCTGGTGCTATCCGGCCAGAGCGACGAAGCCAACGCACGCCACGCACGTGCGCTGGGCGCAATCGATTTTGTCGCCAAACCGTGCGAACCCGAGCGCCTGAAATCGCTGCTGTTCAATGCACTGCTGGTGCAGGATGCCGAGCGCACTGCCGACAAGGCGCCGGCGCCCGTCAAGGATTCCGGCATCGTCGGCGAAAGCCCGGCGATGGACAAGCTACGCGAGCAGATCAAGCAATATGCCGCGGCGCCCTTCCCCGTGCTGATCGAAGGCGAGTCGGGCAGCGGCAAGGAGCGTGTCGCCTCCAGCCTGCACCAGTTGTCGCCGCGCGCGCCCAAACCCTATCTGGCGCTCAACTGCGCGGCGATTTCGCCGACCCTGGTCGAGCCCACCCTGTTCGGCTATGCCAAGGGCGCGTTCACCGGTGCCACCAGCGCCCGCGCCGGCTATTTCGAGGAAGCGGAAAACGGCACCCTGTTCCTCGACGAGATCGGCGAACTGCCGCTGGAATTGCAGGCGAAGCTCTTGCGCGTGCTGGAAAACGGCGAATACCAGCGCGTCGGCGAAACCCAGCCGCGCTTTTCCAACGCGCGCGTGGTCACCGCCACCAACCGCGATCTGCGCGCCGAGATCAAGGCCGGCCGCTTCCGCGCCGACCTCTACCACCGGCTGTCGGTGTTCTCCATCGCGGTGCCGCCGCTGCGTGAAATGGGCGAGGACAAGCTGACCCTGCTCAACCACTTCCGTGATTTCTACGCCCGCGAGGCCAAGAGCCAGCCGTTCTCGCTCGACGCCCGTGCCCAGCAGATGTGGGAGGACTACCACTTCCCAGGCAACGTGCGCGAACTGCGCAACATCGCCATCCGCCTCACCACCAAATATCCCGGCGCAGTCGTCAACGCCCAACAGCTGGAATCGGAACTCGATACCGACCAGGCCTATCCGCAGGAAATCCCACTGGCCAACGACGGCAAGGCGCTGATCGAACTGGCGCGCAAGCAGTTGCAGACACTGGCCAACTTCAACCTCGACGTGACCCTGCGCCAGTGGGAAAAAGCCTATGTCGAG
This sequence comes from Thiobacillus sp., assembly GCA_011391285.1. Next base: position 344 of record JAABQU010000267.1, on the reverse strand, counting down.
GCGGCGCTCAACATGACCCACGGCAACCTGTCGCAGGCGGCCAAGCTCCTGGGCATCAACCGCACCACGCTGTATAGCCGCATGCAGACCTACGGAACCGAATAAAGCGCCTCCGTGTACCTTGACTATTTCGGTCTGAACGAAGCGCCCTTCCGCATCACGCCGAATACCGAGTACTGGTATGCCGGCGGCCAGCGCGGGGAAATGCTCGCCGCCCTGCTCTACGCCATCGGCCAGGGCGAGGGCATCATCAAGGTGGTGGGCGAAGTCGGCAGCGGCAAGACCATGCTGTGCCGCAAGCTGGTCGCCCAGCTGCCCGACAGCGTCGACAGCGTCTACCTCGG
>JAABQU010000266.1 GCA_011391285.1 Thiobacillus sp. | reverse complement strand
AATTCCTCAAGGAAGCCACCAAGGGCATGAGCGACATTTGCAAGAACCGCTACGAAGCTTTCGGCGCCGCAGGCCAGGCGAGCAAGATCAAGAAGGTCTTTAACCTGGAAGAGATGCAGAAGCGCTACGACAAGGGCGAACTGGATCCCAAGGTCAACTGATCGACGGGGACGACCTTAAAAGGGGGCGCGCTCGCGCCCCTTTTTTTTTGCAAGTCTGCGGCAATTTGCCATACTGACAATTCTTAATTAGTCTGGTATGGTGATTTAACGATGTTCTTGTCCACTTGAATGGAGAGTTGAAATGAAAACACTTGTTGCCCTGATTGCTATTGCCGCGCCCCTTTGCTTCGTTCCGGCGCATGCCAGCGTTGAGCTTGCCACCAAGAGCAAGTGCATGGCCTGCCACGATGTGGAAAAGAAGAAAATGGGACCCACTTTCAAGGATATTTCGGCCAAGTACAAAGGCGATGCGACTGCAGAGGCGATGCTGGCTGACGGTATTCAGAAGGGCGTGAAGGGCAAATGGGGGAAGATCCCGATGCCGGCGCAGAAGGTTTCTCCGGAAGACGCGAAAGCGCTGTCGAAGTGGATCCTCACGCTTTGATAGGTTGATGCAGGGCTGCTTACAGCCCTGCTTTTACCAAACTACCCAAGCATGATCCGGTGCGGCCAAGCGCTTGCCGCCACAGTTCTCATTCATTGGAACGGAGAGTTCAAATGAAAACATTTGTCGCCTTGATTGCCATTGCCGCCCTGCCCCTCGGCATCGCTCCCGTGCATGCCAGCCCTGAACTGGCAGCCAAGAGCAACTGCATGGCCTGCCATGACATGGAAAAAAAGAAAATGGGCCCCACGTTCACGGACATTTCGGCCAAGTACAAGATGGGCCTCGGTTGCGGCAAGGGGGACGCTGAAGCCATGCTTACAGAGTCAATCCTGAAGGGCTCCAAGGACAAGTGGGGAAAGATCCCCATGCCGGCGCAAAAGATTCCGCCCGCGGATGCCCAAACACTGGCGAAGTGGATCTTGGGCTGCTGACCCATTGATGGCGGGCCGTTTCAGGCCCTGCCTTTCTGTAACCTAACCGAGCATCGCCTTGAGGGCGGCCAGCCGGTTGCTGCCGCTGGTCTTGGCTTCTGCGTCTGACGGTTTGTCCGGCTGACGCACGTCGTCCCCGAGTTCGTCAATGAAGCGCGACGGGTCGCATGCCACCGACTCACGGGCGCGCTTGCGTCGCGAGCAGTAGGACAGGGTGAGCGATTTTTTTGCCCGTGTGACACCGACGTACATCAGGCGGCGTTCTTCTTCCAGCCGGCCCTCATCGACCGCGTCGCGGTGCGGCAGGATGTTTTCCTCAATGCCGACCAGGAACACATGGCAGAATTCCAGTCCTTTGGCGGCATGCAGGGTCGATAGCCGCACGGCGTCCGGCTCGGATTCCTCGCGACCCTCCAGCAGCGTGATCAAGGCGATGGTCTGGGTCAGCTGCAGCAGATTCTTGTCGTCCTCCTCGCCTTTCTTGGCGATCCACGCAGCGAATTCCAGCACGTTGTTCCACTTGCTCTGCGCCACCCGCTGGTCGTCCTGATCGAATACGTAGATTTCGTAGTCGATCGATTTCAGCAGATCGTTCAGCACCTCTCCAGCAGGCTCTCGGGCGACCCGTTCCTCGAAGCGGTTGATGAAGTTGCAGAATTCGACCAGCGGCGCCAACTGGCGCTCGCCGATCTGGGCTGCGGCCGCAGCTGAAAACACCGCCTCGAACAGGCTGACATGCAGGGTGGCGGCGACCTGGCCGAGCTTTTCCAGGGTGGCGGCACCGATGCCGCGCTTGGGCGTGGTCACGGCACGGATGAAGGCCGGGTCGTCGTCGCTGTTCGCAATCAGGCGCAGGTAGGCGATCACGTCCTTGATCTCGCTGCGATCGAAGAAGGACTGGCCACCCGACAGTTGATACGGCACTTTCTCGTTGCGCAGCGCCTGCTCGAACACGCGCGCCTGGTAGTTGCCGCGGTACAGGATGGCGTAGTCGCGCCATTCGGTGCGATGCTGGAACTTGTGGGACAAGAGGCGCATCACGACCGATTCGGCCTCGTGCTCGTCGTCCTTCGTCGGCATCACCTGGATCGCATCGCCATGGCCGAGGTCGCTCCAAAGGCGTTTTTCGAACAGCTTGGGGTTGTTGGCGATGAGACTGTTGGCAGCTTTCAGGATGCGGATGGTCGAGCGGTAGTTCTGCTCCAGCTTCACCACATGCAGGTGCGGGTAATCCTCGTTGAGTTGCCGCAGGTTGTCGGCCGACGCACCGCGCCAGCCGTAAATGGCCTGGTCGTCGTCGCCCACCGCGGTGAACGCTGCCCGCACACCGGTGAGCTTTTGCAGCAACCGGTATTGCGCCACGTTGGTGTCCTGGTATTCGTCGACCAGGATGTGGCGCAGGCGGTTCTGCCACTTTTCGCGCAATTCGGCATGGGTGTCGAGCAGCTCGGCGGGCAGGCGGATCAGGTCGTCGAAATCGACCGCCTGGTAGGCGCGCAGCGTCGCATCGTAACGGTCGTAAATCTTCGCGTAGACACGGGCGTTGTCGTCCTCGGCTGTGGCCAGCGCGGCGGCGGGCGACTTCAGTTCGTTCTTCCACAGCGAGATACGCGACACTGCGCGGCGGATTTCCTGCTTGTCCGTGGTCTTGATGATCTCCGAAACAATGCCGGCCGCGTCAGCCGAATCCAGGATGGAAAAGGCGGGCTTCAACTCGGCGAATTTCGCGTCCTCGCGCAGCATGCGCAGACCCATCGAATGGAAGGTGGTGACGATCAGGCCCTTGGTATTGACGCTTTGCGTGAGCTTGGCGGCACGCTCCTGCATTTCGCGCGCGGCCTTGTTGGTGAAGGTGATGGCGGCGATCGAGCTCGGCTTGTAGCCGCATTCTCCGATCAGGTACGCGATTTTGTGGGTGATGACGCGTGTCTTGCCCGAGCCGGCACCCGCCAGCACCAGGAGCGGGCCATCGAGGTACTTCGCCGCTTCACGCTGCGGCGGGTTGAGTGCGGAAAGCAGGCTCATGCCGCGCCGAATTCGCGGTTCAGCCAGGCATTGATGGCGTCCGACTCGTACAGCCAGGTTTGCTGGCCGTCACCAGCAGTGATCAGCAGGCAGGGCACCTGGGGCTTGCCGCCACCAGCGATCAGGGCGGCCCGATGGGCTTCGTCACTGCGGGCGTTGCGCAGTTCGATGTCGAGCGACAGCCGCCGGATCACGCGCCGGGTTTTCAGGCAGAACGGGCAGGTGGGGAAGTGGTACAAGGCCAGGTTGCGCGTGCGCGCGTTGACGGCCTGCTGCTCGGCGGGCGTGCGCACCACGCCCTTGGGGCGGGTGAGCCAGTTGCCCAGCAGCAGGAAAGGACCGAGCACGGCGCGCAGGGTTCTGAAAAACAGACGGATCAAGGGTTTCATGCGAGGGTGTCACGTGGAGGTCAGGCGGGGGCGCTATGATTCGGGGAATTACAGCGCACAAACGAAACCGTATTTTATATGCCTACCTATGCCATTGGCGATCTTCAGGGCTGCCAGGATTCCCTGTTGCGTTTGCTGGATGAAGTGAAATTCGACCCCGCTGCCGACCGGCTATGGCTTGTGGGCGACCTGGTCAACCGTGGGCCGGATTCGCTGGCGGTACTGCGGTTTGTCAAAAGTCTGGGCGATGCCGCCATCAGCGTGCTCGGCAATCACGATCTGCACCTGCTGGCGCTGGCCGAAGGTTTTGGGCGGGCGCACAAGGGCGACACCTTGGATCAAATCCTTAATGCGCCCGACCGCGACGAACTGCTGGCTTGGCTGCGCCGGCAGAAACTGGCCTGGCGCGAAGGCGACGTGTTGATGGTGCATGCCGGCGTGCTGCCAGGCTGGACGCCCGACGACACCATGGCGCGGGCGGCCGAGGCCGAGGCGGCCTTGCAGGGCGCGCACTACCGCGATTTCTTCGCGCAGATGTATGGCAACGCGCCGATCGCGTGGGATGAAGGCCTGCAGGGCATCGAGCGGCTGCGGGTGATCGTCAACGCCTTCACGAGGCTGCGCTACTGTTCGTTGGACGGCGAGATGGAATTCCACCACAAGGGCGCGCCCGGCACGCAGCCGGCAGGCTTGCTGCCGTGGTTCGAGGTGCCGGGGCGCAAGAGCGCGAACGCGACCTTCGTTATCGGCCACTGGTCGACGTTGGGGCTGATCAACCGGCCGGATTTGATCACGCTCGATACCGGCTGCCTGTGGGGTGGCAAACTGACCGCGGTCAGGCTGGAGGATAGGCAGGTTTTTGCGGTGCAGTGCCCGCAGATGCGGGCGCCGAAGGGCTGACCCCCAGCATTTCCGCCACTGCTTGTTCGGCTTGCGCCGCCAGTTCACGCCGGTGGGCGTCCGGCTGGATGGGTTCGCCGAACTGCAGTTCGGCGATGAGACCCGGTTCGTCAACGATCTGTTTGAGGCTTTGCCACAGGCTCATCTGGTCGATATACGCAGGCGCTGCGCTGTAGGCGCCGTCCAGGCTGCGGTAGCGCAAGGCCGCCGGCACGATCGGACAGTTCAGCTCCACGGCCGGCTGCAACAGCGACGGCAGGAAGCGCCGCAGGCCGCGCCCGTCGCTGGTGGTGCCTTCGGGAAAGACCGCGACCCAGGCGCCGGACGCCATCAGGGCACGCATGTCGGCGTTGACGCGCGCGGTGTCGGCGCGGCGGCCGCGTTCGAGAAACAGGGTGCCGGTCTTCTTCGCCAGCCAGCCCGCCACCGGCCATTGCCGCACCTCGGCCTTGGAGACGAAGTGCACCCGTTGCGCGGCATAGATCAGGTACACGTCCAGCCACGAAACGTGGTTGCATACCAGCAACGCGCCACCCGGCAGGCTGGGCGAGGACGTTGTCCGCACCTGAAGGCCGAGCACTCGCAGCAGACGGCGTGACCAGGCCATGATGATGCGGTCGCGGCGCGTGGGTTCCAGCAGGGGCAGCGCGAGCCCTGCCAGCGAGACCCCCAGCACGAGATGCAGCCCCAGCAGGATGAGGCGGGTGGCGCGGCGCAGGGAAACGGGCAGGCGGGCGGGATTCACCCGTCCATTGTAAGACGACTCAAGCGATGAAGCGGCGGGCATAGCTGCGGTTCAGCTGTGCCATCGGCAGCAGCATCAGCAGGTCGGCGGTGTTGAAATCCGGATCCCAAGCGGGTTCGCCGCATGCCATCGCACCGAGCCGGGTGTAGCCCTTGATCAGCGGCGGCAGCACGACGTGCTGGCCATCGTCGAGCGACTCGACCGGCAGGCGCGTGCGCGGAGTGACGTGCCACTCGATCGGCGCCAGGTGGGATTCGGCCAATTGGCGGTACACGCTGGCGGCGATGTGACCGCCGTCGGCCATGCCGATGCTGGCGCATCCGACCACGTATTCATAGCCGTAGCGCGTCATGTAATCGGCCAGCCCCATCCACAACCGGGCGATGACGCCTCCGCTGCGATGCCCTGGGTGCACGCACGAACGGCCGAGTTCGGCCATGCGCGGGCGCAGGAAATTCAACCGGGTGAGATCGAATTCCTGTTCGGAATAATAGCTGCCGACCTGTTTGGCGGCTTCGGGGGGCAGGATGCGGTAGGTGCCGACGACTTCGCCGCTGGCAAGGTCGCGCACCAGCAGGTGATCACAGAACGGATCGTACAGATCGACGTCGTGCCCCGGCAGGGCGGACGACAGTCGCGCGCCCATTTCTTCGGCGAATACCTTGTAGCGCAGGCGCTGCGCTTCGCGGATTTCGCTGTCGTCGATGGCCAGCGACACGTGATACCGGCTGGCCGGGCGGGCTTGAAGATTGCTGCGAACGTCGAGCATGGGGCGCTCCCATTGATGGAATGCGCCCAGCTTAGGGATCCGGTGTGAAGCCGGCGTGACGTCAAGATTGCGGATCGATGACCCGTGTACCCGCACCCTTATCGGAGTGTCAGTGCGGGCATCCCTTCAGTGCGTGACAACAGCTGTCATGTGTATGTGCACTTTTGCGTTCACTCGAATCGGTAGCCAAACTGGGCATGAAATTCGGTGGCGATGTCGTCGCGGCCGGGACGGTGATTCTGCCCGCCGCGCTGCGCAATCTTGATTGCTCCCATGAGACTGCCCAGGCGCCCGGACGTTGCCCAGTCGAATCCACGCGTGATGCCGTACAGGATGCCGCTGCGATAGGCGTCGCCGCAGCCGGTGGGGTCGAGAATGGCCGCGGGGCGCACCGCCGGAATCTCGATCTGCTGGCCGGCCGTGTGGATCACCGAGCCCTCGGCCCCGCGCGTCACGATCAGCGCCTCGACGTGGCGCGCCAGTGCGGCGAGGTTTTCCCCGGTGCGGGTTTGCAGCAGTTCGGCTTCGTAGTCGTTGAGGATGACGTAGCTCGACTTGTGGACGCACTCCAGCAGTTCCTCGCCGGAAAACAGCGGCATGCCCTGGCCGGGATCGAACACGCATGGCACGCCGGCTTCGTGAAAACCGCGCACGTGGCGCAGCATGCCGTCGCGGCCGTCGGGGGAGACGATGCCGAGCTTGACGTCCTGCACCTGGCGCACGTCGTTCTCGTGCGAATAGTTCATCGCGCCGGGGTGGAAGGCGGTGATCTGGTTGTCGGCGAGATCGGTGGTGATGAAGGCCTGCGCGGTGTAGGTGCCGGCCACGTGGCGGATGTAGTCGCGCGAAATGGCATGGTCGTCGAGGCGTTCGGCGTAGGGTGCGAAATCGTCGCCGACGGTCGCCATGATCAACGGCTCGCCGCCGAGCAGCTTCAGGTTGTAGGCGATGTTGCCGGCGCAGCCGCCGTACTCGCGGCGCATCTCCGGCACCAGGAAGGACACGTTCAGCATGTGGATCTTGTCGGGCAGGATGTGGTGCTTGAAGTGGTCCTGGAACACCATGATGGAGTCGAAGGCGAGGGAGCCGCAGATGAGGGTGCGCATGAGAGTAGGCCTGAGTGCCGGAGATTGAATGCGAAAGCGGGAATTATACGCAGGCGGACCGGGCAGCGATTCACGCAGGCTTCACGCGTTTGACCGCATGCGGTTATGCCGCTGCCGGCGGATCTGTTCGGGTTGGAAGCGCCCGTGGTCCTGTGGCAGGCGGCTTAAGGACTTGGCTCAGAGCGTCAACGCGATGCCGGCAACGGCCCCACCGAGCAGCGCACCCACCAGAACGTCACTCACATAGTGCAGCCCCAGCACCAGGCGGGACAGCCCGACCAGCGCGGTGAACGGCCACACCAGCCAGCCGAGCGGCGGGTAGTAGGCGGTAACGACGAGGCTGAACACGATGGCGTGCAGGGTGTGGCCGGAGGGGAAACTGAAGCGGTCGAGCGGCGCGGTCAGGCAGCAGATCGTCGGGCAGACTTGATAGGGCCGCGGGCGCTCGGTGGCGCTTTTCAGCCATTTGTAGACCAGCGTGCCGATGAGGCCTGCCATGATCATGTGCAGCACCACCGGTACGGCGCCCCATCCATGCCAGGCGATCAGTGCCGCCATCAGCCCATACCAGAATGCGCCATCGCCGAGGCGGCTGACCCCTTTGAGTACGCTGACTTCCCAGTTGGGCAGGCGCACGCCGTTGAGCCGTTCCAGCCACGCATGCTCGCGCGCGGCCAGCCGGTTGAGACCGTGATGGGCGACCAGACTCAGACGCGATGTCATTTGATCTCCTTTTAACCGGTGCGCGCAGCCGACGACCACTCCAGCGTGGCGTCTGCCGTTTCGGATGGCGGCAAGGCAAGTCGCAGCAGCATCTGCTCGAAGTTGTCGATGACGGCGTCCCACGACAATTGCGCGGCACGCGCGGCCGCCGCCGCGCCGAGGCGGCGTTGCCGGTCTCGGTCAGGGGTCAGCGACACGGCCTCGGCAATGAAGGTGGCCTCGTCTTCGGGTGGTGCCTTGAGGCCGTTTTCGGCGTGGCGGATGACTTCCTCGGCGGCGGCGCAATCGTAGGCCACCACCGCGAGTCCCGAGGCCATCGCCTCGATGGTCACGTTGCCCCAGGTCTCGGTCAGGCTGGGAAACAGAAACACGTCGCCGGAGGCGTAATGTGCCGCCAGCGCCGCGCCGATCTGGATGCCGCAGAAAATGGCGTCGGGCCGGCTGGCCTGCCAGGTGGCCCGCTCCGGGCCGTCGCCCACCAGCACCAGGCGACTGGCTGGGCAGGCTTCCCGCATGGCGTCAAAGGTGCGGAACACCAGCGCGAGATTCTTCTCGGCGACCAGGCGGCCGACGTACAGCACTACGGTCTCGTCGTCCTTCACGCCCCAGCGTGCACGCAACGACGGGTCGCGGCGGGCGGGGTGAAACAGCTGGGTGTCGACGCCGCGCCCGATGATCTCGATGTTCTCGTAGCCACAGGACAGCAGTTCACGGCGGATGCCGGCGGTGGGCACCAGCGTGACCGCGGCCTTGCTATGGAACTTGCGCAGGTAGGCAATGATGGCGCGGCGCAACAGGCCGAAGCCGTAATGGCTGCTGTAGCTGTGGAAATTGGTGTGGAAATCGCTAGCCACCGGCAGCCGCAGCTTGTTGGCTGCCGCAAGCGCCGACCAGCCGAGGGGGCCCTCGGTGGCGATCTGCACCACATCCGGGCGCTGCCGGGTCCACAGCCGGGTCAGCGCAGCCTTCGCCGGCAGGCCCACTTTCGGATCTTCGAAACGCGACAGGGCGCTGCCGCGCTGCAGGTGTTCATTGGCGGTGGCAGTGGGCTGCGGGTGATCGTCGGCGTGTTGGCGCGGGCGGATCAAGTGCACCTGGTGGTTGCGCACCTGCAGCCCCTCGACCAGGCGGCCGAGCGTCATCGCGACGCCGTTGATTTCGGGCGGGTAGGTTTCGGTGACCAGCGCGATGCGTAGCTGCGGTCGCTGTGTCGGCAGAATCTGGCAGATGAATTCGGCTGCATCCATGGCGGGCAGCATGAGCCCGGCGTGCGACAACTAGATGAAGCGGTGGTGAAGGTTTGGTGAAGCGGGACGGGTCAGGCGGCGAGCGGCAACACGTCCTGCGCGATGGCGCGCAGCAGCAGCAGGTCGCGGTAGGCGCTGGGTTCGAATCCCATGCGGGTGCCGCCGCGATGATCGTAGATCAGGTCCTTGAAAAAATCATCGAGGTCTGGCGAGCGCCATTTTTCCACCAACTCGTCCAGCAGGTGCGGATAGGCTTCCAGCCCCATCCCAATTTCGTTGTCCTGCGAAACCGGATGGCCACTGAGGTTGATGTTGAAATGGCGGCGGCACTCGGCACTGGCAGCGGCATAGTTCTCGGTGTCGCCTTCGCGATGCAGCAGGTCAAGCAGCAGCAGCCATGGTACCGGTGATTCGCCCGGCGCGTCGCGCAGGTGTTCCTGCAGCAGATGGACGGCGAGTTCACCGTGGCCATGTGCCATGTAGACCTCGGCCTGATCGAGGATGTCGTCCTTGATCTCGGTGCTTTCTGGCAGCACTGGCTGGGCAATTTCCGGCATGCGCTCCGGGGCAGGCTGCATCTCGTCGGGCGCCGGCACGGGAACCGTTGCTGGCTTTGGCGAGCCGGGCATCGCGATGGTGGAGGGGCGCGTCCAATCATCCACCATATAGTTGACGGGTTCCTGCTTGCGGCGGCGCAGCCAGACTGCGAGCGTGCCGGCGCCGGTGAGCAGGCCCATGATCAGCAGCGCCAGGGGCCACTTTACGGGCTGGCTGGCGGGCGCCGTGGCGGTAGCCGGCGCGGGGGGGAAACGGGCCTCAAGCTCGGCATTGCGTTTTTGCAATGCAAGCATCTGCGCTTCGAGGTGAGCAAGCTTGCGTGAAAGCGCCGTGTTTTCGTCCGAGAGTTCGGTGTCGGTCAGTCCTTGCGGACGGAAGCGTGTCGGATCCGGGAGATTGGTGTCGAGGCGCAAGGCTAGTTCCGGGTCTGCCAGACTCGGTTTGCGTTTTCCGGACAGCACCAGCCGCGGTGCACTGTCCGATGCAGCTGCCTGTGCGCCTGGCGCAACCGGCTTCCGTGAACCGGAAGTGGGCAGGCTCGTGGTAGCGGGTGGGGTACGCTTGGTCTGGCGCTTGGGCGGGGCCGCACGCGGGGCCGGAGGCGCGATGGGCACCGATTGTGCCGTGGCAGCGGGCGCGGTCTCGATGATGGCGGGCATGATCTGCGCAGGCGGGTCGAGCAAAATCACATAGTCACGCTGCAAGCGCCCCTCGCAAGCGGACACCAGGGCAAACTGCGCGATGGGGTCGTTGACGGAATACGGGGTGCGGATGTGCAACAGGGTTTTGCCGCCGGCCTGCTCGAGGCTCAATTGCGCGCGCAGTGATGCGGCGATGCTGCCCTCGCTGGGCGCCAGGCTGAAGCACTCCTGGGCGGTCGTCTCGCCGGGGTCCAGAATGTTGACCGTGGCATGGAGCGGCTGTCCCAGAGAGGAGCGCACATCCAGTTCGCCCAGCCCGAGGCCGGCAGCGGAGCCGGCGAAGCCGAGGCCGAGGCCCAACAGGAAGTAGACAGGTTTCAGTCTCACGCGGTCACGAAAAAGGGGGAACAGCTTGTTATTTCGGGCCAAATGGCTCGCGGCTTTAATTGTTTGCCGAATTTTGGCATGGTTTGTGGAAATTGGATCACCCCAGAAGCACCAGCGCCCACACGATCGCCACGTTGACGAGCGCGATCATCACGGCCGCGCTGCCCATGTCCTTGGCGCGCTTGATCAGCGGGTGGCGCTCCAGCGACACGCGGTCGACCGCCGCCTCGACCGAGGAATTCAGCAGCTCGACAATCAGCACCAGCAGCAGCGACCCGATCAGCAGCGCGCGTTCGATCCCGGTGTCGCCCAGATAGACCGCCAGCGGAACCAGCACGATCAGGAGAAAGACTTCCTGGCGGAAAGCGTCTTCGTGCCTGAAAGCCGCGGTGAGGCCGGCCCAGGAGTAGCCCGCCGCATTGACGATGCGGGCAATCCCAGTCTTGCCCTTGAACGGGCTCGCCGGTTCGGTCATGCCGCAGGCTTGTAGGCCAGATCGAGCTCGCGCGCCGCCTTGACGTCGTCGAGGCGACGTACCGGCAGGCTGTAGGGCGCGCCCTTGACCAGGTCGGCCGTGGTTTCGGCCTCGTGCTTGATCCTGATCATCGCCTCGACGAAGCCGTCGAGCGTCTCGCGGCTCTCGGTTTCGGTCGGCTCGATCAAGAGGCACTCGGGTACCAGCAGCGGGAAGTAGGTGGTCGGCGCGTGGTAGCCGTAGTCGAGCAGGCGCTTGGCGAAGTCCATCGCCGACACGCCTGTGCTGTCCTTGAGTTTCTTCAGCGTGACGATGAACTCGTGGCTGGCCCGGCGGCTGGGGTAGGCAAGGTCGAAGCCGGCATCGCGCAACCGGGCCATCAGGTAGTTGGCGTTGAGCGTGGCGTATTCGGCGACGCGGTGCATGCCCTCGCGGCCCAGGAGGCGGGCGTAGATGTAGGCGCGCATGAGCACGCCGGCGTTACCCATGTTGGCGCTCATGCGGCCGATCGACTGCGGCAGATCAGTCTCGGTCGCCAGCCGGTAAAAACCGTTCTCGTTCAGCACCAGCGGGATCGGCATGAAGGGCAGCAGGCGCTCCGACACGCCCACCGGACCTGCGCCCGGACCGCCGCCGCCGTGCGGCGTGGAGAAGGTCTTGTGCAGGTTCATGTGGATGACGTCAAAGCCCATGTCACCGGGACGCACCTTGCCGAGAATTGCGTTGAGGTTGGCGCCGTCGTAGTACAACAGGCCGCCGGCGTCGTGGACGATCTTCTGGATGTCGGCAATGGTTTTCTCGAACACGCCCAGCGTCGACGGATTGGTCAGCATGAGTCCTGCGGTGTGCGGGCCGACTGCGGCTTTCAGTGCTTCAAGGTCGACGGAGCCGGTGGCATCGGTCGGGATTTCCTTGACCGTGTAGCCGCACATGGTCGCGGTCGCCGGGTTGGTGCCGTGCGCCGCATCCGGCACGATGATCTCGCGCCGCGCGGTGTCGCCGCGCGCATCGTGGTAGGCGCGGATCATCGCCACCCCGGCGAATTCGCCGTGCGCGCCCGCCATCGGCGCCATCGAGACGCCGGCCATGCCGGTCACGTCCTTCAGCATTTCCTGCAGTTCGAACATGCTGGCGAGGAAACCCTGGCCGGTTTCGTCCGGGCTTGCCGGGTGACGCGCCAGATACTGCGGCAGCATCGCCAGCGAATTGCACGCGCGCGGGTTGTACTTCATGGTGCACGAACCGAGCGGATAGAACTGCGTGTCGATCGAGAAGTTGAGCTGCGACAGGCGCGTGTAGTGGCGCACCACGTCGAGCTCGGAGACTTCGGGCAAGCCCGGCGCGTCGCGCCGTCGCAGCGCGGCAGGCAGGTCGTCGAGGCTGCCGCCGGCGGCAGGCAACTGGGCGGCAGCGGTGCGGCCGGGGCGGGAATGGTCGAATATCAGCATGGTTGTCAGGGGTCAGGATTCAGGATTCAGGGGTCAGGGAAAACGGGAATCGAACTGGCGCGGCGAAGCCGCTCCACCCCTGATCCCTGAATCCTGACCCCCGTACCTTTATTTCAAAGCAGCCAGCGCGGCCTCGTAGTTGGGCTCCTGCTTGATCTCGGGAACGAGTTCGGCGTGGAGGACCTTGTTGTTTTCGTCGAGCACCACCACGGCGCGCGCGGTGATGCCGGCGAGCGGTCCGCTGGTGATGGCGACGCCGTAGTTCTTCATGAATTCGGCGCCGCCGCGCATGGTCGACAAAGTCACTACGTTGTTGGTGCCTTCGGCGCCGCAGAAGCGGCTCATCGCGAACGGCAGGTCGGCGGCGATGATCAGCACCACCGTATTGCCGACCGCTGCATCGTTGAACATCTTGGTCGATTTGGCGCACACCGGGGTGTCGAGGCTCGGCACGATGTTGAGCATTTTTTTCTTGCCGGCGAAATCGGCCAGCGAGACGTCGGCCAAGTCCTTGTTGACCAGCTTGAAGTCGGGCGCGGTGTCACCGACCTTGGGGAAGGTGCCGGACACTTCGATGGGGTTGCCTGCCAGAGTCACTGCCATGTTTGCTCTCCTTGACGAATTGATTGAATACCGGCCGTTCAAGTGCCGGGCTGGTCGTAACGCGCGAGATGCTCGTCGATGTTCTCGCGCAGCATCTTTTCGTACTGGTCCAGAAAATAGGCGATCGCGGCTTCCTTCTCGGCGACCATCTGTTCCTTGCTGCCCGCCGCCGCGGAGATCACGAAGGCGTTGAAGCGCGAGGCCGCGAACAGCGCAGCCGCGCTCACCCGGCTGGGTTTCGCTTCGCTCAGCTGGGTGTTGGCCAGCGCGATATACGCATCAGCCATGTCGTAGAACGGTTTGTCGCGCTGCACGTCGCTCATGTCGGTCCCTTAGCTCTTGTACGCGCACGGCGGCGATTCGCGGCGCTTGGACAGGATACGTTCCAATTGCTGCGCGTAATGGTCGAGGTCAGCGGTGGTCTTGGTTTCGGTGACGCACACCAGGATCGCCTGCCCGAGTTCGGGATACCAGCCGGAAATGTCGAGTCCGCCGAGGATGCCCTGTGCACGCAGGGCGCGCAGCACATCCTTCCCATTGTCGTTGAGCTTCAGCACCACTTCGTGGAAGTAAGAGCTTGCGAAGGCGCGCGTCACGCCGGGAATCGCCATCAGCTTGTCAGCCAGCGCCACGGTGTTGGCGTGGCTGTTTGAGGCGACCTTGGCGAGGCCCTGCGGACCCAGCAGCGCCATGTACTGCGTCGCGGCGGTAACCACCAGGCCCTGGTTGGTGCAGATGTTGGACGTCGCCTTGGAACGGCGGATGTGCTGTTCGCGTGCCTGCAGCGTGAGTGCAAAACCCGGCTTGCCGTCGAGGTCGACGGTACGGCCGACGATGCGCCCCGGCATCTGCCGCACGAAGTCCTGGCGGCAGCACATGAAGCCGAAGTAGGGTCCGCCCGAGGCCATCGGTGCGCCCAGCGGCTGGCCTTCTCCCACCGCGATGTCGGCCCCCTTCGTGCCCCACTTGCCGGGCGCTTCCAGCACCGCGAGCGTGGTCGGGTTGACCAGCGCGATCGCCAGCGCGCCCTGCGCGTGCGCCCAGTCGGTCAGCGCGTGCACGTCTTCCAGCACGCCGAAGAAGTTGGGCTGCGGGATCACCAGGCCGGCGAAGCTGCCGGGATCGGCCGGCAGCACGGTCTGGCCGGTGGCAGCGTCGTAGTCGAGCTCGACCAGTTCGATGTTCTGGTTTTTCACCGTCGTATTGACCACGCGGCGGTAGATCGGGTGCACGGTCTTCGGCACCAGCACGCGGCGCGAGGTCTTGTGTGATCTGACGGCCATCAGCACCGCTTCGGCCAGCGCGGATGCGCCGTCGTAGAGCGAGGCGTTCGACACGTCGAGCCCGGTGAGCCGGGTCATCATCGTCTGGTATTCGTAGATCAGCTGCAGCGTGCCCTGGCTCGCCTCGGCCTGGTAGGGCGTGTAGGCGGAATAGAACTCGCCGCGCGTGGTGATCTGCCAGATCGCCGCCGGGATGTGGTGCTCGTAGACGCCGGCGCCGATGAAGTTGGACCAGAAGCCGTCCTGCGAAGCGCGTTCCTGCATCAGCCGCGCCACCGCCATTTCCGGCAGGCCGTCGGGGACATCCTTCAGCTTGCCGGTTTTCAGCGCGGGCGGGATTTCGTCGAACAGCTCCTCGATGCTGGCGGCACCGATGGCGCCGAGCATGGCGGAGACGTCTTCTTCAGTGTGGGGAATAAAGGGCATGGCTTAAAACCTTGTGATCCGCGAAGGGCACGAAGCGACACGAAATGTTCTTTGTGGCCTTCGTGTCCTTGCGGACGAAAAAATCAATGGGCTTCGGATTCGACCAGTTTCTGGTACGCGGCCGCGTCGAGCAGTTCGCTGACGTCACCCGGGTTCGCGGGCTTCATCTTGAACATCCACGCGCTGTACGCGTCCTTGTTCACCGATTCGGGGCTGGCCTCGACGTCGGCGTTGGCGGCGACGACTTCGCCGGCGACCGGGGCGTAGACGTCGGACGCAGCCTTCACCGATTCGACCACTGCGCACTCCTCGCCCTTGGTCAGCTTACGGCCGGCGGCCGGGGTTTCGATGAACACCATGTCGCCGAGCAGATCCTGCGCGTGGTCGGTGATACCCACGGTCAGCGTGCCGTCAGCTTCGACGCGCACCCATTCGTGGGAGGGGGTGTATTTGAGCTCTGCGGGGATGGTCATGGTTTGAATTCCTGGGAAAGTTGGAGGTTCTACTAAATCAAAACTTTACCGTTGCGGACGAACGGATATTTCACCACTTTGGCTTTCAGCTTCTTGTCGCGGATCTCGACTTCGACCTCTTCGCCCGGGGCGATGCCGAGCGGGATGCGCGCGAGCGCGATGGATTGCTGAAGTGTAGGCGAGAAGGTGCCGGAGGTGATTTCACCTTCGCCGTTTTTGGTGTGCACTTTCTGGTGGCTGCGCAGCACGCCCTTGTCGAGCAGCACGAGGCCGGCGAGTTGCTTGGTCACTTCGCTGGATTCGAGTGCCTTGCGGCCGACGAAGTCGCGTTCGGTCTTCAGGTCCACCGTCCAGGCGAGGCCGGATTCAAGCGGCGAGGTTGTCTCGTCCATGTCCTGGCCGTACAGGTTCATCCCGGCTTCGAGGCGCAGGGTGTCCCGCGCGCCGAGGCCGATCGGCTTGCCGCCGGCTTCCATCAGCGCCTTCCAGAAGAAGGGCGCGGATTTCGCCAGCACCATCACCTCGAAGCCGTCCTCGCCGGTGTAGCCGGTGCGGGCGATGAACATCTCGCCCATGGCGGCGGCGTTGAAGGGTTTCAGGTTCACGGTAATCTGGTCGACGCCGGGCAGCGCTTCGTTCAGCGCCTGGGCCGCATTCGGTCCCTGGATGGCGATCATCGCGAGGTCGCGGCGCGGCGTCAGGGTGAGCCCCATGCCCCAGTCGGCGTTCGTTTTTTCCATCCACGCGAGGTCCTTTTCCGCGGTGCCGGCGTTGACCACCAGGCGGAACCAGTTCTCGTCCATGAAGTAGATGATGAGGTCGTCGATGACGCCGCCCGCCTCGTTCAGCATGCAGGAATACAGCGCCTTGCCGGAGACCTGCAGCTTGTCGACGTTGTTGGCCACCAGCCGGCGCAGGAAGGCGCGCACGTTGGTGCCCTTGATGTCGAGCGGCAGCATGTGGGAGACGTCGAACAGCCCGCAGCCGCTGCGCACGGTGTGGTGTTCCTCGATTTGCGAGCCGTAGTTGACGGGCATGTCCCAGCCGCCGAAGTCGACCATTTTGGCGCCGAGTTCGCGGTGGGTGGCGTTGAGCGGAGTTTTCTTGAGGTCGGTCATGGGGCACCAAAAATAAAAAAGGGTGAAGCGCGGATTCGCTTCACCCCTCTGTCCTTGGTACCTGAGAGATTACGGCGAGGTTTCAGCCGCTGCCCCTTCGGTGGTGATCGTGCGATCACGCTCTCCAGAGTGTTTTCCCAGATTCGACCTGGGGGTTGCGGTCCTTTTGCCTGAGCGATTCCGGGTGAATTGCGCCTTCGGCGGCGTGCCTGGCACGCGCTCTCCCGCAACGGGAGAGCGCACTATACCGAAGAAGCGGTTGCCCAGCCAGCCCCGGCGAATCAATACACCATCTGCAGGCTGAAGCCCATCGGCGCCAGGTTATGTACGGTCAGCGGCAGGTTCAGCGGCTGTTCGCTGCGCGGCGGAATGCCGGCGGCAATCAGGCGGGCATCGCCCAGGTATTCGCTGGGTGCGAAGCTGCGCCGCGCCAGCGGGCGGTTGCGTTGGTCGGTCAGGGTCAGCACCAGGACTGGCCAGGCCTGAGCGTGTGCAGCGCGATTGCCAAGGGTGAGGCTAAGCGTCAGCTTGCCGTTCGCCTCGGTTTGCAGGTCGGAGCCGATGATTTTCAGCAAGGCCAGGCTTTTTGGCAGCGAAAGCGTGCAGCCAAGCCGGGTGCACGCCTGCTCGAGGACGGGGCGGGTCTGCGGCCACTGGCTGACGAGGGTGTCGCGCAGGAAATAGGTGGCTTGCGCAAGCAGCGTCACCAACAGGAGCAGGCCGGCCATGCCCCATGCCCATGGCTGGACGCGGGGCGGCTCGAAGCGAAAGCGCGCCTTGTCTGGTATGGGAGGGGAAGCGTATTCGATGCGAGCCGCGGGCCGCACGGCGGTCTTGGCCGCTATCGGCGCAGGCGAATGGGCTGGCTCAGCGGGCTTCGGCGGGTAGGTCGAAGGGGCGGGGTAGATCTGCGGCACCGGCCCAAGGTCCTCTGACACGTGAATTTCGGGGTCGATGAGGATGATGGATGGCAGGTCGAGCGTGGCTTCGCGCTGGGCGATGCCGGGAGGCATGTCGCCAGCCGGCCCCCCCTCGACACCGAGGGGGGGTTCCGGCATGGCCTCTTCAGGCGCGGTCGCTGCGGCCAGTGCTTCGGCGGATTCAGCCTCTTCGGCTTCACGCTCGGTGGCCGCGGGTTCCGGTACCGGCGGGGGGACTACGGGCTCGGGCGGGGGCAGCGGTGACCCGTCTTCCAGCAGCAGGCTTGGACAGGCATCGAATGCGGCGCCACACACGCTGCATTGCACCCATCCCTGCGCGGCGTCGAACTGATCTGCCCCGAGGCGGAACACGCTGGCGCAGTGCGGACAGGTGGTGCGGTAGTTCAATGTTTGATACCGGCCAGACGCACCCAACCCTCGTCGATGGCGGGCGGATCGAAATCAAACCAGTCGCGGTAAACCGCCATCACCTCGTCTGCCTGCTCCGCCAGAATGCCGGACAGCACCAGCCGCCCGCCTGGGCGCACCCGGCCGGCCAGCAGCGGCGCCATGCCCTTCAACGGATTGGTGAGGATGTTGGCGACGACGACATCGTACTGACCTGGAGCGAGTTCGCCCGGCAGGCAGAACTGCGCGCTCACGTCATTGAGCACGGCGTTGTCGCGCGAGGAGGCGACCGCCTGTTCGTCGATGTCGACGCCGTCGACCCGCGCTGCGCCGAGCCTGGCGGCGGCGATGGCGAGGATGCCGGAGCCGCAGCCGTAATCGAGCAGGGTTTCGCCGCCGGCGAGGTGGTCGTCGAGCCAGCGCAGGCACAGCCGCGTGGTGGGGTGGCTGCCGGTGCCGAAGGCCAGGCCGGGATCGAGCTTGAGATTGATCGCGTGGCCGTCGGGTGCATCGTGCCAGGTCGGCACGATCCACAGGCGCGGCGAGATCGGAATGGGATCGAACTGTGACTGGGTCAGGCGCACCCAATCCTGCTCGGCCACCGGTTCCACCGTGTACTCGGCAGGAATGGGAACGCCCGCCTGTTGCGCGGCGGCAGCCAGGGTCGCGGCCACATCGGCGTCTTCATCCAGCAGCACCACTGCAATGCTGTGCGGCCAGAGTTCGGCGCTGGGATGGTCGGGCTCGCCGAACAGCGGTGTTTCGTCGACCGTGCCGGCATCGGCATCCTCGAGCGACACCGACAGTGCGCCGGCTTCCATCAGCGCGTCGGACAGCGGCTCGGCCTGATTGGAATCGACGAGGATGCGGACGGATTGCCAGGGCATTGTTTGGTGAGGGGAGAGGAAAAGGGTAAGGGGCGGGCACCTGACGCCTCACTCCTCACGCTTCATCTCATCAGCCTTTTTCCTCTGCCAGCTTGTGTTCCAGATAATGAATGTTGGTGCCGCCGGCGATGAAGGCGGCGTCGTGCAACAGATCCTGGTGCAGCGGGATGTTGCTCTGGATGCCTTCGATCACCATTTCCATCAGTGCGCCGCGCATGCGGGCGATGGCCTGGTCGCGGGTGTCGCCGTAGGCGATCACCTTGCCGATCATCGAGTCGTAATGCGGCGGCACGTAGTAACCGTGGTACACGTGCGAGTCGACGCGGATGCCGGGGCCGCCGGGCGCGTGGTAGTTGGTGAGCTTGCCAGGGCTGGGCACGAAGGTGGACGGGTGCTCGGCATTGATGCGGCACTCGATGGCATGGCCCTTGAACTGGATGTCCTTTTGCTTCCACGGCAGCTTTTCGCCGGCGGCGACGCGGATTTGCGTCTGCACGATGTCGATGCCGGTGATGAATTCGGTGACCGGGTGTTCGACCTGCACGCGGGTGTTCATTTCAATGAAGTAGAACTCGCCGTTTTCGTATAGGAACTCGAAAGTGCCGGCGCCGCGATAGCCGATCTTGCGGCAGGCTTCGGCACAGCGCTCGCCGATCTTGTCACGCAGTTTGGGATCGAGTCCGGGCGCGGGCGCTTCTTCCAGCACTTTCTGGTGGCGGCGCTGCATCGAGCAGTCGCGTTCCCCCAGATGCACCGCGTTGCCGTGTTCGTCGGCTAGGATCTGGATTTCGATATGGCGCGGCGTCTGCAGAAATTTTTCCATGTAGACCATCGGGTTGCCAAAGGCCGTCCCGGCTTCGGTTTTGGTCATGGACACCGCGTTCAACAGCGCGGCTTCGGTGTGCACCACGCGCATGCCGCGGCCACCGCCACCGCCTGCCGCCTTGATGATGACCGGATAGCCGATGCTTGCAGCAGTCTTGATGAGCTCGTCGGGGTCGTCCGAAAGGGCACCGTCCGAACCGGGCACGCACGGCACCTTGGCATCCAGCATCGCCTGCTTGGCCGCCACCTTGTCGCCCATCAGGCGGATGTTGTCGGGGCGCGGGCCGATGAAGGTGAAGCCGGATGACTCAACCCGCTCGGCGAAGTTGGCGTTTTCCGATAGGAAACCGTAGCCGGGGTGGATTGCTTCGGCATCGGTCACCTCGGCGGCGGCGATAATCGATGGCACATGCAGATAGCTTTGCGTCGACGGCGCGGGGCCGATGCACACCGACTCGTCGGCGAGCTTCACATATTTGGCGTCGCGGTCGGCCTCGGAATAGACGGCGACCGTCTTGATGCCCATTTCACGGCAGGCGCGCTGGATTCGCAGTGCGATCTCGCCGCGGTTGGCAATTAGGATTTTTTCGAACATGTTTTTTGAGGGGTCAGGGGTCAGGATTCAGGGGGCAGGGAAAGCACTTCGCGCCTTAAATTAAATTGGCGCGGCAAAGCCGCCTATTCCCTGACCCCTGATGCCTGAATCCTGACCCCTTCTCCCTCTCAAGCAATCACAAACAGCGGTTCGCCGTACTCAACCGGCTGGCCGTTCTCGACCAGGATGGCCTTGATGACGCCGCTCTGATCCGATTCGATTTCGTTCAGCAGCTTCATCGCTTCGATGATGCATAGCGTGTCGCCCGCATTCACGGTCTGGCCCACTTCGGCAAAGTTCTTGGAGCCGGGTGCGGGCGCGCGGTAGAAGGTGCCGACCATGGGCGAACGCACGACATGGCCTTCCGGCACGGCGTCCTCGGCCGGGACAGCCGCCACAACCGGGGCGGCCGCCGGTGCGGGCGCATGCATCATCTGGGGCGCATGCGACATCATCATCGGCGCGCCGGCGATGCTCTTGGCGATGCGGACTTTTTCTTCACCTTCGGTGATTTCAAGCTCGGCGATGCCGGAGGCTTCGACCAGGTCAATGAGCTTTTTCAGTTTTCTGAGATCCATGGGAGGTCCTGTTTTGTAGGTGGCGCAAGGCGAATTCCAGCGCCAGTTCGTAACCGTGCGCGCCCAGGCCGGACACCACGCCGACCGCGAGGTCGGAAAAATACGAGTGATGGCGGAAGGCTTCGCGCGCGTAGATGTTGGAAAGATGGACTTCGACGAACGGAATGGCTGTCCCTGCCAGCGCATCGCGCAGGGCGACGCTGCTGTGGGTGTAGCCCGCCGGGTTGATGACGATGAAGTCGACGTGGTCGAGCGCGGCCTGGTGGATGCGGTCGATCAGGGCGCCTTCGTGGTTGTTCTGGAAAGTCTCGACCTGGGCACCGACCGCTTCCCCGCGGCTGACCAGCGTGCGGTTGATGTCGTCGAGCGTGGCGAGACCGTAATGCCGGGGTTCGCGGCTGCCCAGCAGATTGAGGTTGGGGCCGTGCAAGACCAGCACGTGCGGGTGCAGACTGGGGACCGATTTGGCCGCTGCGCGGCTGGTTCGTTTAGTCGTCATGGCGGCGAGTTTGCCGTAAATGAGGGTAAATTGTCCAGATATTGACGCTAAATCGCAACTATGAGCCAATTTGGCGCAATGCGCTTTCCAGCGTGGCGCGCGGCAGCCGTCCCAGGTGGCTCAGGGCGATACTGCCATCGCGATCGAGCACGATCGTGTAGGGTAGCGCTCCGCTCGGGTTACCGAGCAGCCTGGTCAGGCTGTGTGCCGCCCCCTCGCCGATCAGGATCGGATAATTGACCGGCTGCTGCTGCAAAAAATGCGCGACATTGGCCGGGTTGTCGATGGCGATGCCGACAAATTCCACCCCGCTGGGATGAAACCGGGTACGCAGGTCGACAAAATCCGGCATTTCCTCGCGACACGGCGCGCACCAACTGGCCCAGAAATTCAACACCACCACCTGACCGCGCCATTGCGACATCGGCTGCGGCCGCCCCTCGCCATCCGGAAAGCTGAGTTGCCACAGAGCGGCAAGTGCAGCGGCCTCGGGTTTTTGCGGCGCATAGCGCGTCTGCGCCAGCCAGATTCCTGCCGCCAGCGCAGCCAGCGCCAGGGGGGCGAGGTAAAACCATTTTTTTTGCATGGGTGCGCTGCCTGCCAGCCATCGCCCCGCGAACGCGGCGATGGCTGGCGATTCAAGCATTCATGATGACCGCTTCGACGGCGCGGAGCGCGCGCCTTGGCTTACAGCGTGCCGTAGGAATGCAGGCCCGACAGGAACATGTTGACGCCGATGAAGGCGAAGGTGGTGATGAACAGGCCGACCACCGCCCACCATGCCAGCATCGGGCCGCGCAGGCCTTTGACCAGGCGGATGTGCAGCCAGGCCGCGTAGTTCAGCCACACGATCAGTGCCCAGGTCTCCTTCGGGTCCCACGACCAGTAGCCGCCCCAGGCTTCGGCCGCCCACATCGCGCCGAGAATGGTGGCGATGGTGAAGAAGGCAAAGCCGATCGCGATGGTCTTGTACATGATGTCATCGAGCACCTCCAGCTTCGGCAGACGGCTGGCGAGGATGCCGCGCTCCACCAGCAGGTAGGCACCGCCCAGCATGGCGGCGATGGAGAAGGCGCCATAGCCGATGAAGTTGGCCGGCACGTGGATTTTCATCCACCAGGATTTCAGTGCCGGCACCAGCGGCTGGATTTCGTGCGCGCCACGGTCGAAGGTGTACCAGAGAATGAATCCGACCGCGGCCGAGATGATCAGCAGCACAAAGGCGCCCATCTGTCGCGCCCGGGATTGTGCTTCGTAATACAGGTACATCATCGCGGTGAAAAGGCAGAACAGCACGAACACTTCGTACAGGTTCGACACCGGGATGTGGCCGACGTCGGCGCCGATCAGATAGGACTCGTACCAGCGCACCATCAGGCCGATCCAGCCCATCGTGATGGCGGCCCAGGTCACGCCGGATCCGGTTTTCAGCAGGAAGTCAGAACGCGCCAGCAGACCGCCCCAATAGGTCAGCGTAGCCAGTCCGAACAGCGCACACATCCACATGATGGAGGCCTGGCTCGAGATCAGGTATTTGAGAAAGAAGGCTTCTTCCATGCGCGCCAGGTTGCCCTGGTACTGGCTGATGGCGAACAGGCTGATTGCGCCGACCACCAGGAACAGCGGACGGAACGGCTTCCAGAACCAGCCGAACACCGCCAGCGCCGGGATCGCTGCAAGCAGGATGCCTTTCTCGTAGATGTCCATATAGTCCCCGAACTGAGACAGGCCATACAGACCGCTCGCGGCGACGATGACCGCGAACAGCCAGTCGAACAAGGACAGGCGTTTCAGCAGCGGGGCGGGTTGATTGAGGGCGAGTTCCATGGTTTAAGCCTCCGGATTATTTCGCGAGCGTGGACGCCTGTTGGGTCAGCGTGTCCAGTGCCTGCGCATGTTGAGCGAATTCTTTTTCGAAATCGATGGTCTGTTTGGCCGATGACATTGCCAGCAGCGCATGGCCTGGCTTGATGCGCAGCCATACCCGGCGTTCGCGCACATAAAGCATGAAGAATACGCCGAGCGTCAGCAAAAGCGAACCCAGGTAAACCACGTTCTGGCCAGGGGAACGGGTGAGTTGCAGCCCGCTGGCCTTGACCTCGTCGTACTGCATGAGTTGCAGATAGACCGGCGCGCCATAGACGAACAGGTCGCTCATGCTGTTGAGGGTGTCGCGTACCAGCCAGCCGGTCGCGTCGTCGGATTCAGGGACAGGC
The DNA here is from genome assembly GCA_011391285.1 of Thiobacillus sp. The sequence goes on along the minus strand of JAABQU010000266.1, from coordinate 41,776 downwards.
AGACCGGCCTCGCGGTTGGCGATCTGCAGCGCTTCGAAAGCGGAGAGTTCGAGGATGCGCAGATAGGTGCTGGCCGCCTTTTCACCCTCGGATGCAGGGACCTTTTCTTCAATGAAGCGGCCCAGCGACTGAAAGCCGCCCTCGGCAAACAGGGCCAGCACCTGGCTGGCGCTGAATTTCAGCTTGTCCTCGATTTCCGTGCCCCAGGCCTCTTCCGGCAGTGCCTGGCGGGCGAAGCGGGTGGCGATTTCGGGATGCAGTTTCTTGTTCAGCAGCGCGCCGCGCAGCCGCATGTAGCCGTCGATGCTGCCGTTGGCATCCAGCGGGATGCGCAGGTAGCGGAAGGATTCGGTCGGTGTTTCGCGCACCCCCGACATCAGGAACCAGCGGCCCTCGAGTTCCAGCGGCAGCATGTAGTTAGAAAACTCGCGCGCTTGTCCGCCCGCGTCACGCAGCTTGAACTGGACACTCGGGCCGACGTTGCGCAGATGCCGGTTGTCGCTGACGGGACTGCCGCCGAGCACGCTCATGGTGTCCCCGGTGTCGACAATGTCGCCACCCATGTTTTCGATGTTGAACGGCCGGAAGTCGGTGAACTCGAGCGTGTAGTCGCCCGCCGTGCTGGTCAGCGTGGTGTTCTGGTGCACTGCGCCCTCGATGGCAAAGGGCGACGCCTCCGAAGCGAAAAGATTCCAGCCGCGCAGGGTCAGGCGGGTGCCGCCATCGGCAAAGCTCGCCTGGTAGATGGCGACACCGTCGTGGATCAGAGGGTGGTTGACGGCGATGGTGGCTTCGCGGATTTTGTTGCCGGCACGGTCGAACAGTTCGACGTCACTCTCGAAGCTCTTCGGCTGGCCCGTCGTGTAGTGCTCGATACGGAATTTCTTCAGCGCCACCGTGAAGGGCAGTTCCTGCACTAGGTAACCGTCAGCCACGTTGAGGAAAGCCACGTCCGCGCTGGAACCCTCGGGAATCTGCACGCTGCCGCGAAACGACGGGTTCGATGGCGACAGCCGGGAAATTGCCGGCACCTGGCTTTGCGGGATGTCGCGCGTCTCGATCTTCTTGTAGCCCAGCACCTGCTGCGCCTTGAAGATCAGGTTGCCGTCCATCAGGCCGCCGATGCAGATGATCACGATGGCCGAGTGCGCCAGAAAATAGCCGAGGCGGTTCCAGCTGCCGGCCTTGGCGGCAAGCAGGATACCCTCGTCGCGCGGCAGGCTCTTCACTTTGTAGCCTTGGCCTTCCAGATAGCGCTGTGCGCTCGCGGCGAGTTCCTCGGGCGAAAGTTCGGTGGCAGCTTCGTGCTTGTGCTTGAAGGCGACAAGCGACTGCTCGCTGACGTGCTCGCGGAAGCTCTTCATCTCGCGCACGAAGTTCGGTGCATTGCGGGTGATGCAGACACTGGTGGAAACAACGAGGAAGGTCAGAATGACCAGAAACCAGCCGGCGTGATAAACGTCGTACAGCCCCAGTTTCTCGTACGCATCGAACCAAAACGGCCCCAACTGGATCATGTAGTTGGCGTAGGGCTCGGACTGCTTCAGCACGGTGCCGATGATGGAAGCGATCGCCAGGATGGACAGCAGGCTGATGGCAAAGCGCATCGAGCTCAGCAGTTCAAACAGGGACTTGCCAAAGGAGTGGGTCGCAGGGTTCATGTAGGCGGCAATAAAAAAGGGTGACTTGCGTCACCCTTCTATCGACTCAGGGACGGCCGATAAGTTTACCCGCAAGGGGCAGGCCGCGGCGTTACCCACAAGGAGTAGGCGGTTTGTGCCCCGCAAGGAGGGATGAATCCGTTACCGCAAGCCCTGAATGTAAGCCGCGACCGCCTTCATGTCGGCGTCCGTCATTTTGGCTGCGATGGTACGCATCATCTTGGCGGCGTCGTTGGCGCGCGTTTCCACGCGGAATGCATTCAACTGCTTGTAGGTGTAGTCGGCATGCTGGCCGGCCAGGCGCGGGAACTGGGTGGGAACCCCCATGCCTTGCGGTCCGTGGCACGAGGCACACGCGGGAACGCCGGCGCCCATGACGCCGCCACGGTAGATTTTCTGGCCGATTAACGCCAGTTCCATGTCCTTGGACGTGCCGGGTTTGGGGCGCTGAGCGCTGAAGTAGGCCGCCAGGTTCTTGAAGTCCTGGGCATTCAGATCCTTCACGATACCCGCCATCACCGGGTTCTTGCGTGTGCCCGACTTGAACTCGGTAAGCTGCTTGTAAATATATTCGGCATTCAAGCCGGCAATCTTGGGGTTGGCTGCCGTGGGGCTGTTGCCGTCCGCGGCGTGACATGCCACGCACACTTTGGTGACGATGCTTTCAGCCGCCTTGGGGTCGCCTTTGCCGGCCGGGGTTGCTGCAGGTGCGGTGGCCGGTGCTGTTGCGGGTGCGGTGGCCGGTGCAGCAGCAGGTGCCGTCGCTGCAACGGGTTCGGTGGCAAAAGCGGAAGTGGCGGCCAGAATGGCGACCAGAGAGACGGCGAGTTTCATCAAAGGCTCCTGAAGCTTGCAAAACTTGGGGAAACGGGTAGTTTAGCGGCAACTAATATGACTGCCAAGCCCGTGCTCAATCGCGCCCAATTCCATACCTCGGTCGCCCAGCTGCGCGATTTGCCCTACAGCCGCGCCGAGATCGCGTTCGCCGGACGGTCCAATGCCGGAAAATCCAGCGCAATCAACCTGTTGACGCGCAAAAACCGCCTGGCGTACACCTCCAAAACGCCGGGGCGCACGCAGCTCATCAACTTTTTCGAGCTGGACGCCGACACCTATCTGGTCGACCTGCCCGGCTATGGCTACGCAAAAGTGCCGCCTGCGGTGAAGGCGAAGTGGGAGAGCCTGCTGTCGCGTTACCTGCAGGAGCGCGAGGCGCTGGTCGGCATGGTGCTGATCATGGATGCGCGTCATCCGCTCACCCCGCTGGACCGGCAGATGCTCGACTGGTTTACCCCCACCGGCAAGCCGGTGCACATCCTGCTGTCGAAGGCCGACAAGCTGTCCAACAGCGAAAAGACCCTGACCCTGCGTCGTGTCGAACAGGAACTGGCTGGACTGGGCAGCGTCAGCGTCCAGTTGTTTTCCAGCCTGTCGCGCTTGGGCGCCGAGGACGCGGCGGCGCTGATCGAAGGCTGGCTGGCCCAAGCCTGCCAGCAGGATACGCAGCCCGTCGAACCAGCCGGCGAGCCGCAAGAATAAAAAAGCCCCGATCAAGGGAGGGATCGGGGCTAAAAATGCCTTAAGGGGATTAAGGCATCCCGCTCAGGGAGGAGAAGCGGGAGACGATGCGAGACCGTCTGCGTTTACAGAGTAGGCCGGCTTTAAGAAAGTTCCAGATTGCCATGCATTTTATTTGGAGATGTTTGTGAACCTGCCATTTGGCCAATTTCCTGTCGCCCGTGAGCCCCAAAAGGGGACTCCGACTATCTGCGGGCTAAAGCCCGTGAAAGCGTTCAGGATACTTGGGAGACCCATGTGAATTTACCGTTTTCCGCTTTCCCCGCATCTCGTATGCGCCGCATGCGCCGCGACGACTTTTCCCGCCGCCTGATGCGTGAGCACACACTTACGCCCAATGACCTGATTTATCCGGTGTTTGTTCTGGACGGACAAAAACGGCGCGAGTCGGTCGCCTCGATGCCCGGGGTCGAGCGGCTGTCGATCGACCTTTTGCTTCCGGTGGCCGAAGAATGCGTGCAGTTGGGCATTCCCGCGTTGGCGTTGTTCCCGGTGATCGACGCCAGCCTGAAAAGCCTCGGCGCCGAAGAGGCGCTCAACCCCGATGGATTGGTGCCGCGCACCGTGGCCGCGCTGAAAGCCCGTTTCCCCGAACTGGGCATCATCACCGACATCGCGCTCGACCCCTACACCAGCCACGGCCAGGACGGCCTGATCGACGACACCGGCTACGTCCTCAACGACGAGACGGTGGCGGTGCTGGCGCGGCAGGCGGTCGTGCACGCCCAGGCCGGCGCCGACGTCGTCGCCCCATCCGACATGATGGACGGCCGCGTCGCCGCTTTGCGTGCCGCGCTTGAAGGCAATGGCCATATCCACACCCGCATCCTGGCCTATGCCGCCAAGTACGCCTCCAGCTTTTATGGCCCGTTCCGCGATGCGGTTGGCTCCGCCGCCAACCTCGGCAAGGGCAACAAATATACGTATCAGATGGACCCCGCCAACAGCGACGAAGCCCTGTGGGAAGTCGGCATGGACCTGCAGGAAGGTGCCGACATGGTCATGATCAAGCCCGGCATGCCCTATCTCGACGTCATTCGCCGCATCAAGGATGCCTACGGCGCGCCGACCTATGCCTATCAGGTCAGTGGGGAGTACGCTATGTTGAAAGCGGCCGCGCAGAATGGTTGGCTGGATGAGCGCGCCTGTGTCCTGGAAGCCTTGCTGGCTTTCAAGCGTGCCGGGGCGGATGGTGTGCTGACCTATTTCGCGCGCGATGCGGCGCGATGGATGTCTGTCCAAGCCTAAATTTTAGTGTGCGGCAGGACGATAGAAACACGTGGGGAATTGTTTCCTGGCGTGTCAGGAGAATAAGGTGACGCTGGATTTGAGTAAATTGAGGGGGCGTGGCAAGAACATTGCAGATGATTTCGATCGAACCATCATCAGCTTTGAGTCGCCCTATCGACTCAAGGATTTATGCCCACCAGCCGAAGGTGATCCCGAAATCCAGGAAGAGCGCATGGGTGAAAAGCTCTTCAAATTGCGTTTTGCGCAGCATGACGAGGTGTTCAACCATGCAAGCATGCTGGTGCAAAAGCGCTACGCATGGCGGGGCTTTCCCAAGGCGCACCTGAAGAAATACCCCAATCGAATTACCATCCTGTCATATCAGGAGGAAAGAATCGTCGGCACCGTCACGGTCGGGTATGACTCGGAAGAGGGGCTGATGGGTGACGAGATCTATAAGCCGGAAATTGATGCCTTGCGCGCCCAGGGCAAGCGTGTCGGCGAACTCAGCAAGCTCGCTATCGACGAAAACATCGGCTCCAAGCAATTGCTGGCGAGTCTCATCCACCTCGCTTATCTGTATGGCGTCATCCATGAATGTACCGATGCCATCATCGAAATCGTTCCGCGTCATAAAACTTTCTACGAAAGAATGCTTGGCTTCAAGCAAATCGGGGAAGAAAGAATGAACAACCGGGTGCATTTCCCCGTGTTGCTGATGCATCTGGATTTGGATTACATGCGGCAGAAGATAGAAGAGCTTGGCGGCAAGGGAAAAGCAGCCAGAGACCGCAGCCTCTACCCATATTTTTTCTCGGCACACGACCAGGAAGGCATCTTGGCACGCCTGCTCAAAGAAGAATCCTGAAACCTTATTGTGCGGACGTTCGATTACCACGAGGCCTTCGGCCGTAACCTTGGCTGGCTCACGCCGGCCGAGCAGGAGACGTTGCGTGGCAAAAAGATCGCCATTGCAGGTCTGGGGGGCGCCGGTGGCGTGCATTTGCTGACGCTCGCCCGTTTGGGCATCGGCCGCTTCCATGTCGCCGACCTCGACCAGTTCGACCTGGTCAATTTCAACCGTCAGGCCGGGGCCAGCATGAGCAGTGTCGGGCAGCCCAAGGCGCAGGTCATGGCCGATTTGGCGCGTGACATCAACCCCGAACTCGACATCCGTGTGTTCGACGAAGGCGTGCAACCGCATAATGTCGATGCGTTTCTCGACGGCGTCGATCTCTATGTGGATGGCCTCGACTACTTTGTTTTTGCAGCGCGACGCCTCGTGTACGACGCCTGCCGCGCGCGCGGCATTCCCATCACCTTTGCCGTGCCCCTTGGCATGGGCGCCGCCGTGCTCAATTTCCTGCCTAATGGCCCGAGCTTTGAAGACTACTTCCGGCTGCAGGGCACACCCGAAGAAGAGTGGCCGACCCGCTTTCTGGTTGCCCTGGCGCCAGCGCTGCTGCACCGTGGCTATCTGGTTTATCCGGAAATTGTCGATTTCAAGACCCAGCGGGTGCCGTCCACCGGGCTGGCGTGTCAGTTGTGCGCCGGCATGGCGGGTACCGAGGCACTGAAAATCCTGCTGGGCCGGGGCAAGGTGCGTGCCGTGCCGCACAGCCTGCAGTTCGACGCCTACACGGGCAAGTTGAAGCACACCTGGCGCCCGGGTGGCAATGCCCACCCGCTGCAGCGGATGGCGATCGCCTACGTCAACTGGCGGTTGTCGCGCGCCCGACCCTAAAGCCCTGTCATTTTCCCGCTTCCCTGAGGCGTGGCCGGGCCATTTGCGTCAGGAGAACGCTATAACGGCCGTGTCGGATTTCTTTACGCGCGGGTTTCTTGTAAATGGTGCATTGCCCGTTCCCCGGGACCAGACTTGGGGTGTGTAAACACTCTTGTTGGGCGAACTTGCATCGTCACAGTCTTGACCATTCCAGGGGGTTCTCTCCACGCCGGGCGCTAAAAAGTGTCGGATTTCTTTACACTCCCCTGGGTTGTTCGAATGCCTTCTGTGCATAACTAGATGATAATAAAAGACAATAAAATTGTGGCATGCCCCATGCTTTATGTTGTGCAGGGCAAATAGGTTGACTGCCTAAGCTACGAACCAACTCTTAAGGAGCACAACATGAAATTCAAACTGAACCTGATTCAAGCGAGCCTGGTCGCAGCCATGAGCGTCGCCAGCGCCGGCGCCAGTGCGGTGGTTTTCAACGATTTTACGGTTGATCCCGATTCTGTTGCAGGCGGCACCACGTTCGTGGCCGACAAGATTACGGGCAACTATGTCGAAGTGGTGACCTTTGACGGTGCGGGGAATTTTGCAACCTCCATTAAATGGGAAGCGGGTCAGTTTGTCGCCAACGACGGCAACGACCCGTTGCCTGCTGGTTTTGGAGGAACCGGTTTGGGCGTCAGTTACCTTCTGTATGGCTTCCTGCAGGGTGGGGGTACCTTTTCCACGGTTGCCGGCGTGACCACGTTTAACTTTGCCCCCGGTGGCAGCCTTAATGTCTGGATTGATTACGATGGCAGTTCGATCGGCGGCTTCACCGCACCTGCCACAGGCGCGGATGCATGGTCGGTGACTGGCACGGATACGCTGATTGCAACGGGTGAATTGCTAGGTGGCACGGGTACGCTGAATCCCTTCTTGTCGACCTGCGGCCCGAGCGAGGTTAATCCGGGGGGTAGTGGGATCAACTGCGGCAGCTTCGGCACCACGACCAGCTTCCTGCTGACCGCGGCCGGTTCTGATTTCTTTGTCCTGCCGTCGCCGTTCTACAACCTTTCGTTCGAGTCCGGCCAGTTGAATTCCTTCGAGGTTGCCGGTACGCAAACCATCAACGGTTCGCTGGATGTGGTGTTCGGTGTGCCTGAGCCGACCAGCATTGCGCTGATGGGCCTGGGTCTGGTTGGTCTGGGTGTTAGCCTGCGTCGTCGCAAGCAAGCCTGATCATCCCCCAGCTTGGGAAAAAGCCCCAAGGCGCAGGCCTTGGGGCTTTTTTGCGTTGTCCCGGGCGACGGGCAATACGGATCAACGGCTGGCGTCGATGTAGTCCTTGGCTTCGGGTGGCTGGCAAGATCTGCCCATGAAGGATCCTGTCTGTGGCTGGGGAGGGAACCCGAACGATCGCAGGCCGTACACGCATTGCCCGGCTCAGACCTCCGGACAATCTGCGCCCGAAACGATGCTTGAGCCGATTGCCTGGGAGTCATGCACGGTGGGCGTGCATGAGGCCAGAACAGAATTTTCCAGTACTCGCCGCGCGGCGGGCGTCAGCGTGGATTCGAAGCCTCGAGTGTCTTCAGCAGGGCGGTAGCCTGGCCACGTTCGCTGAAGCGCTGCTGCGAGGCCAGCAATTTTTTCAGCAGCGCACGGGCCTGGGTTTCATCGCCTGACTTGGCCAGCGCAGTCGCCCAGTGATACTGGACAGCGGGCGAATCGGGCATCGCCTGCGCGGCCTGCTTCAGCAGAGGCAGTGCTTCCTGAAGCCTGCCTTGCCTCAGGAGCCCCCAGCCATGGGTATCCATGACGACAGGGTTGGATGGCTGCAGGGAATAGGCGCGGCGAGCAAACTCATAGGCGCTGGGGTCATCCTTTTCCATGAGCAACGCAGCCAGGTTGTTGAGTGCCAATACATGGTTCGGTTGGGATTTCAAAACCTGCTGGTACTGGGCGATGGCAAGGTCAGGCTTTTGCTGGTTCAGATAGGCACCCGCCAGATAGATGCGAAACGCCGTGTCTCCGGGTTGGCGCTTGAGCCATTGCTGGGCAAGTTGCTCAGCCTGATCGGGCTTGGTCGCGCGCAGGAGGGCAAGATGATAGGTTGCCGCCGTTTCCGGGGTGGCTGCCTTTTCATGGGCGCGTGCCAGCGCCTGCAGGGAAGCCTCAGGCTGCTCAAAGCGTGCCGCGAGCTCGGCTTCCAGGTTGTAGCCGGTGGGGGATTGTGGATTCAGCGCCTGAATGGCACGGGTTTCCAGCAGTGCTTCGTCTTGCTTGCCCAGCGCGGCATACAGCCCGGCCAGCGCGATACGCGCATCCAGATTGTTGGCGTCGAGGCGAACCGATTTTTGCAGCGATTTCAGGGCTGCATTCAGGTCGCCTGCAACACGCTGGGCCCAGCCGAGTTGATACCAGGCGATGGCCGAGTTGGGCAGGTGGTTGGTGATGCGGGTATAGGTGTCGACCGCGTCCTTCTTCCGTCCGACGCCTAGCTGGGCCTGGCCCAGATTGTCTAGAAATGCCGGATTGCCACTGTTTGCAAGGGCGGCCTTCTGCGCGACCTCAAGTGCCAGTTCAGGTTTACCTGCCTGCTTGATGTAGTAAACCGTGAGGCGGCTGACGGGTTCGTGGGCATTGGGATGGCGTTCGATGGCCATTTTCGTGTAGGCAACGAATTCGTTCTGGTCACCCAAGGCGAGAGCCGTGCGTGCTTGCCCCATCAGGGCACCCAAATTGTCGGGAGACGTGGACAGCACCTTCTTGAATCGGCCACGCGCCTGCGCGGGCTTTTTTTCCTGGATGTCCAGATCGACCAGCGCACCCACGGCTGGCAAGAAGCCGGCATCTACTGTAAGGCTGCGTTCGAAGGCTTGCCGCGCAGCCACCGGGTTTTTCTGCATGAGGTGAACCCGTCCGATAAGGACATGGCTGAGCGGGTTGCGGGGCTGCGCCGCTGCCATTTTCTGCAGCGTGGAGAGCGCACCCTTGTGGTCGGCTTTTCCGATCTGATTTGCCGCAAGGAGCAGATAGGCCTGGGTATCCTCGGGGTTGTCGGTGATGACCGACTCCAGTCCGCGTATGCCCTGCTGGTCGCCAGTCAGCAACTGGTTCTGTGCCAATGCGCTGCGTATCACCACATCCTTGGGAGCCATTGAACTTGCCCGGCTCAAATAAGCCATGCCCTTTTCGATTTCACCCTGATTGAGCATGGCCTGACCGGCCAGCAAATACGCTTTGGGGTTACTCCCCTCGACCAAAATCGGTGTCAACGTTTTGACGGCTTCGGCGGGGGAACCCATCCGCAATTGCGTCGCTGCGAGCAGAATGCGCGCCTCGGGAATCTCAGTTAAAACGAGAGCCTTGTTGAGGCTCGACAGGGCGATCTCGTCGTTCTTGAGTACATAGTTGACGGTCCCGTACAGCAGATTGGCCTGCGGGTTGTTGGGGGTGTCCTTTAGAACTTTCTGCAGCAGGTTGGCCGCTTCGGTGTTTTTCCCCTGCAGGTGATGCAGGTAGGCATTCAGGTAGTGGGTCTGGGGTGCCTGGGGGCGCAGCTTTTCAAGGCGTTTGATTACGTCTTCGGCTTCCTTGTTCCTCTGGACGGATAGCAGTGTCATCGCCTTGAAGGTGAGGGCATCGAAATCCTCCGGTTGGATTTCCAGGGCACGGTTGTAGGCCGCGAGTGCTTCGTCTGTCTGGTTCAAGGTGCGATGTAAATCGCCCTGCAGATACCAGGCATTCAAGTGGCTTGGGTCGAGTGTCGCGGCATGTTTGGCACTTTCAAGTGCCAAACCGGGTTGACCTTCTTTGTATTTGCAGCGGGCACGACCCAGATAGGCGGGGGCAAAATTAGCATTGACCTGAATGGCACGCTCGAATGTAGAGCAGCCTTCGTCATATTTGCCAAGCCCGAGCAGGGCGTTGCCGCGGAGATCCAGAATCTGCGCGAGGAGGCCGGGCTCTTCCTCGTCCACTGCCGGCAGAGTGTCCAGAATATTCTGGAAATTACCTTGGTAGAGTTGTGCGCGCGCCATTGGAATACGTGCGCTTTGCGGGCTGATGCCAAGTTCGACCGCCTTGTGTAGCTGGGCTTCCGCATCGCTGCCAAGGCGCATGTCGAGATAAATCGTGCCGAGTAACCAGCGTGCCTGGGCGTTATTGGGATCTTTCTGGACAGCATTCTTGAGCTCGAGGATGCTGGAGCGAGTGTTGCCTTTACTCTGAAAATCCTTGGCGCGTTCAATATGCTCTTCAGCACTCAAACGAGAATTCTGGTCGCATCCCGATAGCAGTGGAACGGTGGAAAACGCCAGCGCCAGCGAGAGCGCTAGTGGTGTGATCAGTGATGAAGGTGAACGCATGAGGAGTCCTATGGCGAAGCCGTCAATTGTTGATAAAGCGCCTGGGCTTTGTTTTCAGCCGAGAAGCGGACGCGCCGATCAAGGAGTAACTTGAGTTCCTGGCGTGCACGGGCCTTATCCCCATTTGCATTTAATGCGTACGCCAGATGCCATTGAATATCAGCGGAATCGGGCGCTTTGGATAGCGCTTTTTGCAAGAGCCCAAGGCCACGTGCAATTTGCCCCTCTTGGACCAGTATCCAACCTAGCGTGTCCATCACCGCAGCATCGTCGGGTTTGATCTTGTAGGCTTGTTCGGCAAACTCGCGCGCGCGTGGATCGCGGGCTTCGGAAAGGGCCCAGGCCAGGTTGTTGAGAATGACTAGGTTGCCGGGGTTGCTCTTGTTCAATATCAAATACTGTTCGATTGCGGCCTTGTACTGGCCACGCTTGATCAGGCTTTCGGCCAGCACGGCCCGGGTGCTGACATCCTCCGGGTGGGTGGCCAGCCAGGCAACGAGACGCTTTTCGCCTTCTTCGGCACGCTGGCTTGCGGCCAGGATCTGGAACTGGCGGACCAGCAGGCCGCCGGAAGGGGCCAGCTGGTGCGCGCGCTCGTATGCGGCCAGCGCGGCGGGGTAGTCCTTGCGGGCATTTGCGGTGTCGCCTTCCAGGATGAAGCCGGCCGGGTTATTCGGATGCTTCTGCTGCACCTGCTTGGCGAGCTTGCTGGCCTCGTCGTAGCGCGCATCCTGGATTTCCACGCTGCCCAGCATCAACTGTGCCTCGAGAAAATCGGGCTGGATGCGCAGCGCATCCTGCAGGGTCTTGCGCGCGCCGGTGAAATCCTTGGCGGCGACCTGTGCCCTGGCGACCTTCGCCAGCGGCGCGGCCTGGCCGGGCTGCTTCTCGGCCAGCTTGCGGTAGCTGCCCAACGCGTTGGTGGTGTCGCCCAAGGCCAGTTGGGTGTTGCCGAGCAGTTCGAGCGCGACCGGGTTATCGGGCTGGGCGTTGACGGCTTCGCGCGCGGTGGCCAGCGCCTGGTTCTTGTCACCCTTCGAGAGCTGGTAGCGCGCCAGCGCCACACGCGGCTGCAGGGCCTGCGGGTGGGTGCTGGCGGCTTTTGTCAGCCAGCTGACGAAGGCTTTTTCGTCCTTTTCGCGCAGGGCGAGGTCGGCCAGCGCAAGCATGGCGTTGAGATGCTTGGGGTCGGCCTTGAGAATGCCTTCGAAGCGCTGGCGCGCGGCGGCGGGCTGCTTGTCCTGCAGGTCGAGTTGGGCGAGGTTGGCGGCGGCGGGGAAAAAGGCGGGGTTGAGCTTGAGCGCCCGGCCGAAGCTTTCCCGTGCACGGGCACGATCCTCCTTGCCGATGTAGGCCGCACCGCGGTAATTCCAGACGAGCGGGTTGTCCGGCTGCTTCTTTTCCATCGCGGCGATGCTGGCCAGCGCGGCGTCGAACTGCTTGTCCCTGAGCTGGCTCAGGATGATGAAGGTATCGGCCCGACTGCTGTCGCCCTCCATGCCGGCGGCAGCCTGCAGGTCTGCCATGGCGCGGCTGTCGCCTTCGGCGAGGCGGGCAATGCCGAGCTCGGTGCGGATGGCGGCGCTGTCGGGACTGCGTTTGGCGGCCTGCTCGAAATAGGACGAGGCCTTGGCGAAGTCCTTTTTCGCCAGCGCGATTTCGCCGGCAATCACCAGAACACCTGGGTCCTGCGAGGCAGCCTTGAGTGCCGGGGCAAGCGTGCGCTCCGCATCGTCTGGGCGGCCCAGGCGGAGTTGGGTGGCGGCCATCAGACGCGCCGCGTAGAGATTGTCGGGGGTGGCCTTGACCACCTTGTTGAGGTGCGCCTCGGCTGTCTGCAGGTTGCCGAGGGTGAACTCGATCGAGCCGCCGAGCAGCAACGCCGGAAGGTAGCCAGGCGCCGCTTTCAGCACGGCTGCCAGGGTGTCGCGCGCACGTTCCGTCTTCTTCTCCTGGAAATCGATCAGCGCCGAGGTGTAGCGTGCCTGGAGGTTGTTGGGCATCGCCTTGAGAGCGGCATCCACTTCATTGCGGGCGTCGGGCAGCCGTTTTTCTGCAATCGCGATACCTGCCAATGCGAGGCGTGCGTTGACGTGTTTGGGATCGATCTGCAAGAGCGCCTGATACACCGCGGTGGCTTCAGCGGTTTTGCCGGTGGCACGCAACAGGTCGCCCTTCAGCATCAGGCTGTCGCGGTGTTTGGGGTCGGCGGCCAGCGCCAGATCGATTTCCTGCAGCGCCTTGTCGATATCGCCATCGGAAAGCGCCAGTTGCGCCAGCGCCAGGTGTACGTCGGGATTGCTGGGGGCGGCCTGCAGCGCGCGCTCGGTGGTCTTGCGTGCGTCTTCCTTGCGATCCAGCGCGAGTTCGGCTTTGGCGCGCAAGGCAAGCAGGGTGGCCGCTTCGGAACTGGCCTCGGCCGGGGCGGGCAATTCGTCCAGCAAGCGTTCGAATTCGCGCTGGCCCAGCAGGGCGCGAGCGATCATCGGGTTGACGACATTGGCCTCGTAACCGGCTTCGCGCGCGCGGCGGAACTCCTTTTCAGCGCTGGCCAGGTCGGACTGATCGAGATAGAGCTTGCCCAGTTCGAAGCGTGCCTCGGCGTTATTTTCATCCTGTGTAAGCGCGTTTTTAAGCTGGATGGTGGCAGCCTTGTAATCCCCAGCCGCGATCATGGCACGCGCTTCGGCCAGCAGGGCGACGCTGTCTTCCTTGCCGCAGGCTGTCAACAGGCTGGCGCTGAGGACCAGGGCCCAAAGAAGCCGGTTGGGCCGGGCGGAGGGCTGGGGCGGAAATAGGCGCATGATTAAAACTGTCTCCTGGATTTTTATAAGCAAGCGTGTCGTCAGCTTGCCGGGATTGAAAGCCGCGTCCGGTAACCATCATCCATGTTGTCAGGGAATCGTCAATTTCCATGAAGATTCTCCGCTAATGGGCTTAATTTCTTGTTTGCAGTAGAGTTCCACCATTGTCCACGCAAAATCCACGCCTGATGTCCCCCGCTTTGTCCCCGTTCCGGTTCCTGATGGTGTGCTGCGGCTTGCTGCTGGGTTTTTCGGCGTTGGCGGACGAGGGGCTGGCGCTGGCGCAGAAAGTGTATGACCGCCCCAACGGTCGCGATCTCACTACGCTGGGGCGCATGGTGCTCACCGAAAAGGGTCGCGCGCCACGCATTCGCGAACTCGTCACCTATCGCCGCGACCAATCGGGCGGCGAAACCGCCAATCTGATCCGCTTTCTCGACCCAGAGGATATCGCGGGCACCGGCTTGTTGAGTATAGATAAGGCCGACGGCAGCGCCGACCAGTGGCTGTACCTGCCGGCGCTCGATCGGGTGCGCCGCATTTCAAGCAACCGCAAGGGCGGCCGTTTTGTCGGTTCGGACCTGTATTTCGAGGATCTTCAGGAACGCAAGCCTTCAAAGGATCGCCACCGCGTGCTCGGCCAGCAGACCGAAAACGGCATCCTGTGCGAGGTGCTCGAAAGCGTGCCGCTGGACGCCGGCGATTCCGTATACACCAAGCGCATCAGTTGGGTCGACCCTGCGACGGCCATTGTCCAGCGGGTGGATTATTTCGAGAAAGACCCCGATACGCCCAGCAAGCGCTGGCTGCTGCGCAACAAGAAGCGCAACCAGGGCTACTGGACCCTCACCGACAGCCGGGTCATTGATCTGGCCAGCGGTCACGAAACCCGGATGGTGGTCGATGTCGCGCTGTACGATCAGAAACTGCCCGCCAAACTCTTCACTTCACAAGCCCTGGCCGACGAAAGCCTGGAATCGGAGTATCGCCCATGAAACCGCTGCTGCTCACCGCGAGCCTGGCGCTCGCCTTCCTGCCCGCCCTGGCCAGTGCCCAGTTGCCGCCGCCTCAGACCACCGCGCAGGATGCGGCGGATGACCTGCCGCCGCCGCGCACCACGACGCGCAAGCCGCGTGCGGCGGAGCCGGAGGCCGCGCCCGCCGCCGCGCCGCAGGCGAGCAGCGCGGACGACCTGCCGCCGCCTGCCGCGCGTAGCCGCAAGCCGGTGGCGCGCGGCTTCCAGCCGGTGCTCAAGTACGGCGTTGACGATCTGCTGCTGGAAGCCGGCGCGCTGGCCGACGCGCCGGAAGCCGATACCTATTCCACCCTGCGCGCCAGTGTTTACATGCTGTGGCAGCCCAGCCGCGAATGGGAGTTCCGCGCCGGTGCGCGTCTCGACGGCATGCTGCAGGCGGGCAGCAGCGCCGACCACAACGAAGTGCTGGGTGACTACGCGGATACCTATGTGCGCTATCGCAGCGGCGACACCCGCCTGACCCTTGGCGCGCAGACCATCATCTGGGGCCGCGCCGACGAGATTCCGCTGGCCGATAGGGTCAGCCGTGTCGACCTCACCCGCTTCGTGCTCGACGATCTGCCCGACCGCCGCCGCGCGCAGCTGGCGGCGCGCTGGGAGCAGACTTTTGGCGAGTACAAGCTGGATGCGGTCCTGCTGCCGATATTCCGGGGTGCGCAATTGCCCGATGTCGAAAGCGTGTGGAGTCCGGTCAACCGTACCACGGGGCAAATCCTCGGCATCGACCCTGCGCTCACTGGCTGGGTCACGGGCGCGAGCGTCGACGAGGACGAACACGGCAGCGGCGGTGGCGCGATGCGCCTGACCAAAACCGGCGAGCCCTTCGATTTCGGCGTGACGCTGGCGCGTACCCGGCAGTCGTTGCCGTATTACCAGGTCGATCTGGCCAGCACGAGCCTGACCGCCGTGCATCCTTACAACACCTTCGTCGGGGCTGACATGGAACTGGTCAGCGGCGGCCTGACCTGGCGCATGGAGGCTGGCTACACCGGCGATGTGCCGGTGACCCTGGCCGCCACCACGGCCATGGACAAGACCCACTCCCTCGACTGGATTGGCGTGCTGGAATTTTTCCCCGGCGGGGCGGACACCCGCGTCAACCTGCAACTGGTGGCGCATGCGCTGCAGACCGACCGCGACATTCTTGAACTGAAGGCGTATTACGGTGCCAATGGCGAGATCGAAACCAGCTTCGGACAGGGCCGCTGGAAGGCTGGCATGCGCTTTGCCACCGGCTTCAACGTGAACGATCTCTACCTCAGCCCGAAACTCAGCTATGTCGGTTGGGAGCCTCATGAACTCTATATCGCCGGGCATTATTTCGACGGCGAGGCACGCACCCTGGGCGGCTTCCACCAGGACCATTCGCTGATCACGCTGGGCCTGCGCACCCGGTTCTGAACCGGGTGTGGCCGTGCGGATGCTGAAAGCCTGGGTCAATGGCCGTCGCATGTTGCCGCCGTGGCTGGCGCTTTCGATCCTGCTCGGCCTGCAAGTCGCTTCGCTGCCTTTCCTGCTCAATATCCATTTCAACAATGCGGGGGACATCTACTCCCCTGCGGATGCGCCCATCATCCAGTTGCGCGAATCCTTGTTTCGCGAATTTCCAAGCGACGAGGCATTGATCGTCCTTTTCGAAGGTGATGCGCTGTTCAGTCCGGCGTTCCTCGGTGCTTTGGATCGCGTGGCCAGAAAAATGGAATCGCATCCTTCGGTGGACCGCGTGCTCACGCTCACCACAATCGAACATATCGACGCGACCGACGACGGCTTCGAGGTTGCGCTGCTGGTGGATCCCGATGACCTGACGGCGCGCACACCGGCAGAATGGAAAGCCCGGGTGCTGGACGACGAACTGGCACCCGGGACCATCGTTTCGGAGGACGGTCGGGCCGTTGGGCTGGTGGTGCGGCCCAAGGTGCTGAAGGAAAGCCTTGCGCGCCGTGATATCGCGATCGAGCTTGATGACGCCATCCGTGCTGAGAAGCTGGACGCCTACCAGACCGCCACCGCCGGAACCGTGGCGCAGACCGTCGAGGAATTACGCTCGCTATGGCGCGACAGCGCGATTTTCATTCCGCTCACCGTCGTCATCGGCCTGGTGCTGATGTGGTGGGTGGTCGGCAGGGTGCGGCCGATGATCATCGGCGGGCTGGCGATGGGGACGGTCGTCTCGGTCAGCGTGGCGGGGATCGTCGCATCGGGTCAGCCCTATACGCCGATCACCGCCATGATCCCTACCCTGATGGCCGCTTACACGACCGCGACACTGCTGCATTTGTATGCGGCCATCCAGCGCGCCCGCATTGCGCTGCTGTCGCGTCCGCAACGCATTGCGCGCGCACTGTCCGAAACCTTCGTGCCGGGCCTGTTCAACGTGCTGACGACTGGCGCCGGACTGCTGAGCCTGCTGTGGGTCGACATTCCACCCGTGCAGACCTTTGGACTCTCAGGGGCAATCGGGACCCTGATGGTGTTTCTGGTGGTGTTCATTCTGGTGCCGCCGATTCTGCTGAAATGGGATACGCCGCGCTGGCCGCGCCGACGCTCTGGCCTCGCCCGCGCGCGCCATATCGCCGCAGCGATCGCGGTGTTCAGCCTGCGTAATTCCCGCGCCGTTCTCCTCGGTACATTGGCGCTGGTGGTGGCGGCCATTCCGCTCGCCATGCAGCTGAAAGTTGAATCCAACCTGATCAAGTTTTTTGCACCCGACCACAGCATCAGCCTCAGCACCGACCGGGTCGAAGCCAGACTGTCCGGCGTGACCACGATGGAGGTCGTGCTGACGGCCCCCGACCGTGACGGCCTGAAGAACCCGGTGACGCTGGCGCAGATCAAGGCCTTGCAGATTTGGCTGGAGCAACAGCCGGAAATCGATCGCAGCTTTTCGCTGGTCGAAGTGATCGAGGAAATGAACCGCGCCTTCAGCGGCGAAGACCTGGGCGGCGACGCCCTGCCAACCAACCGCAAGCTGGTCGAACAGCTGTTGCTGATCTATGACGGCGAAGATCTGTATGAACTGGTCAACCGCGAATTTCAGCGCGGCCGGATCGCTCTCAATCTCAATGTTCACGGTGCCAATGAAATCGGCCAGGTGATCGAACGGATCGAGGCGCGTCTGCGTGCGCATCCGGTCGAAGGAGTTCATGCCGAGATGGCGGGCTGGGGACGGCTGTTTTCCGATCAGGAGGACCGCATCGTCGAAGGCCAGATCAAGAGCTTCTCGTCGGCCTTCCTGCAGATCCTGCTGCTGATGGCGCTGCTGTTCCGCTCGTTCCGCGGCGCGCTGATCTGCCTGGTGCCCAACCTGGCGCCCCTGTTCTTCATTTTCGTGGTGATGGGCGCGACCGGGATCGCGCTCGACGTGGCGACCGTATTGATTGCAGGGGTGATCCTCGGTATCACGGTCGACGACACCATCCATCTCTATCACGGCTATCAGCATCGCATCCAGCGTGGCGTCAGCCCGGTGTTTGCCATCATTCGCAGTGTGGAAAGTTCGGGCCGCGCGGTGATCGCGATCTCCGTCATTCTGATTGCGCAGTTCAGCCTGCTGGGGGTGTCAGACTTCCGTCCCACCGCGCATTTCGGCATGCTGTGCGCGGTCGGGCTGTTTGCGGGCCAGATATTTGAGTTGTTGCTGATGCCTGCCCTGTTGGGGCTGCGACACCGGACGCGGTGACCGTTTGGCAAAGCGGCCTATTTCAGGCCGATTTTCGCCATCAGGTCATACAGGGTGGGGCGGGTGACGCCCAGTAGTTCGGCGGCTTGGGCAATGTTGCCATCGCTGTGGGCGAGGGCGCGGTTGATGGCCAGGCGCTCGGCCTCTTCGCGGGCCTGGCGCAGGTTGAAGGGCTGGGGTTCAGCCGCCGCGCTATCGAGCCCGAGGTCGGCTGCGCTGATCTGGCTGCCGTCGGCCATGATGGTGGCGCGCTTGATCAGGTTTTCCATTTCACGCACGTTGCCGGGCCAGGCGTGGGCCTCCAGCGCGGCCAGCGCGTCGGCGGCGAAGCCGCGGATGCTGCGGCCCATCTCGCGTGCGTAGCGTTCGAGGAAAGCCTGCGCCAGCAGCACGGCGTCGCCGGGGCGTTCGCGCAGCGGCGGAATTTTCACCGTGATTTCAGACAGCCGGTAATACAGGTCTTCGCGGAAGCTGCCTTCGCGGATCATGGCTGCAAGGTCGCGGTGGGTGGCGCAAACCACCCGCACGTCGACCGGGATTTCGCCGCGCCCGCCGAGGCGCTCGATCACGCGTTCCTGCAGAAAGCGCAGCAGCTTGGCCTGCAGCGGCATCGGCAGGTCGCCGATCTCGTCGAGGAACAGGGTGCCTTCGTTGGCGTATTCGATCTTGCCGATGGTCTGCTTGGCGGCGCCGGTGAACGCACCCTTCTCGTAGCCGAACAGTTCGGATTCCAGCAGGGTGTCTGGGATGGCTGCGCAGTTGATGGCGACGAAGCGCTTGCCGGCGCGCGGCGACAGTTCGTGCACGGCGCGCGCCAGCACTTCCTTGCCGGTGCCGGATTCGCCCAGCAGCAGCACGGTGGCGTTGGCCGGTGCGACCTTTTCCACGGTGCGGCACACCTTGAGCATCGGCTCGCTGCTGGTGATCAGGCCCTGCAGGGAGGAGCCGCCCTGTTTGGAGATCAGCAGGCGGTTCTCGATTTCCAGCGCGTGGACGTGCAGGGCGCGGGCGACCATCAGCGACAGCACGTCGGGGTCGAAGGGTTTCTGGAAAAAATCGTAGGCGCCAAGCTGGATCGCTTTCACGGCGTTGCTGCGATCGAGGTTGCCAGTGACGACGATGATCTTGGTGACGGGGGCGAGGGTGAGGATCTGCTGCAGCGTGGCCAGGCCCTCAGTGGCGCCGTCGGCGTCGGGCGGCAGGCCCAGGTCGAGCAGCACCACGGCGGGTTCGTGGCGGCGCAGTTGGGCGATGGCGCTGTCGCGGTCGGCGGCCACCACCAGTTCGTAGTCGCCCAAGCTCCATTTGAGCTGTTTTTGCAGCCCGAGATCGTCTTCCACCAGCAGGATTTTTTGTTTGGCGTCGCTCATGCGGCGTCCCCTCCAGCAACTAAATTATTATCAAGCGGCAGGCTGATGCGGAACCGGGTGCCGCTTCCCGGCATGCTTGTTACGTCCACTTGTCCACCGAGTGCGCGGATGGTTTCCCGGCATTCGTAGGCGCCGATGCCCATGCCGGCGCCCTTCGTGGAATCGAACGGCTGAAACAACCGGGTGCGAATGAACGTGTCATCCATGCCGATCCCGGAGTCGATGATTTCGACGATCGCCTGCCCGGATTCCTCGAATGCGCGTACGGTGACTGTGCCCGTCGAAGGCGTGGCCTCCAGCGCATTTTGCAGCAAATGACCGATGGCGCGGGTGAGCCGCTCGCGCTCGGCGCGCACCTGCAGATGCGCGGGCGGCAGTTCCACGGTGGGGCGCAGCTTGAATGCCTGCTTGCTGGCGACGGCGTCGGCGAGAATGTCTGCCAGCGCCACCGACTGCGCCTGCACTTCGCCGCTGCCGCGGCGCAATTGCGCCAGTACCTTGTTCATGCGGGTAACCGCGTTCTCCACGGTGTCCAGCATGTCGGACTGAAACTCCGGGTTGTCCTTGTGTTTCTCGGCATTGGCCAGCAGCAGGGACAACTGGGCGATGAGGTTTTTCAGGTCGTGGATGACGAAGGTGGTGGTGCGGTTGAACGACTCGAACTGGCGCGCCACGATGAGCTGGTTGGAGGCGCGCATCTGGGACAGGTTCGCCGAGGCCTGGCGCGCTGCCACCTTGAGCAGGTCGCTGACCTCCCAGTTAAAGCTGACTTTGCCCAATGAATGCTTGAGCACGACAAATCCGAGCAGTTCATCGTGCAGCATCAGGGGCACTACCAGCCAGGCATCTTTGGCCTGCTGGATCCACGCGGGGGTGTCGAGATCGCCATACAGATCGCGGCGGGTCTTCATTTCGTCTAGGTCCACCACCCACTGCTTGTCGGCCAGCCACTGTATAAAAGCTGAATCGGCCGGCTCGGTGCCGTTGAGGTCGGACCAGTTCCAGTAGCTGGCGCGCTGGTAGCCCGCTTCGCCCTCGCGCATCCACAGCGCGCCGCCAGGGCTTTCCACCAGACGGGCCAGTGCCTCGACCGCGCGTTCGCACAAGCGCTCGCCGGGCTGGCCCTCGGTCAGGGTGCGGGTGAAGTTGAGCCATTCCTCGCGGTAGTCGTAGCGGTAGCTGAAAAAATGCTTCGAGAGGAATACCCGCAGTCGTGCACGCAGGGTGCCGGAAAACATCAGCAATGCCAGTAGCATGGCGGCGGCGAAGACGAACACGGTCTGCACCACGTCGCCCCATTCGCCGCCGAACAGGCGCAGGTAGTACCCGGCGCCGGCCATGAGCAGCAGGTAGACACCTGCGCCCAGGAGGCTGGCGGTATGGAAGACCATGCTGCGCGAGAGTCCGACCGGGGCCGACCACTCCGGGTTGCGTGCGGCGGATACGGCGATCAGCGGCGTGACCAGGGCCGCCACATAACCGCGCGCTGCCCACACCTGGGCGTCCATCACGTTGAACAGCGCGGCATTGGCGTAAAGATAAAAGTCGTAGACCAACAGACCGGCCAAGCCCAGGCACAGAAACTTGATCGCCCAGCGGTCTTCGGGGCGCGTGCTGCGGTAGATCTGCTCGATCAAGACCAGTCCGATCACGGTGAGCAGTACCAGTCCCAGCCCCCACGCCCACTGGGCCAGCACCGGCCGGTCGGGGGCGATGACAGGCATCAAGCTGGCGAGCAGCAGGCCGCCGATCAGCAGGACGCTGAGGCCACGCATGAGACGCAGCGGCGCAGGCAGGGCGGCACCTGGTGGCAGGCGCAGTTGCAGGATGTAAAGCAATAGCGCCAGCCAGGCACCGTCGCGGGCGACTTCGGTGGCGAACCCCGGCCACGCGGGCAGCATGCCCCACGCAGTGAGCGCCGACAGGGCGCCCCAGATGGCACTGAGGCCGGTTGCAAGCACCAACAAACGGCCTTGCGGGCGGCGCTGCCAGCTGGCGACGATGAGGCCGGACAGGCCCAGGTAGGCCAGCGTTGCCAAGCCATAGCCGACGGCGGCGAGCAGGAGCAGGGTGTCGGGCATGGTTGGTCGAAACTGCGGGCGCGCTTAGCGCACGCCCTTTCCCCACACCACCACTTGTGCGGTCTGGAAAAGGATCATGAGATCGAGAAACAGGCTGTGGTTCTTGACGTAATACAGGTCGTATTGAAGTTTGTGCATGGCGTCTTCGTCGGTGGCACCGTACGCGTAACGCACCTGCGCCCAGCCGGTGATGCCCGGCTTTACCGTATGGCGCACACCGTAATAGGGGATCTTTTGGGTCAGATCCTGCACGAAATAGGGGCGTTCGGGGCGCGGGCCGACGAAGCTCATGTCGCCGAAAAACACGTTGAAGATCTGCGGCAACTCGTCGATGCGGGTGCGCCGGATGAAGCGCCCGGTGAGCGTGACGCGGCTGTCGTTCTGCCCGGCCCAGCGCGGCTTGCCGTCCTTCTCGGCGTCGACGCACATGCTGCGGAACTTGAGGATGGTGAAATTGCGGCAACCCTGGCCCACGCGCTCCTGGCGGTACAGCACCGGGCCGGCGCTCTCAAGCTTGATGGCCAGTGCGGTCAGCGCCATGATCGGCAGGCAGACCACCAGCATGGCCGCGCTCACCACGAGGTCGAACAGACGTTTGACGGTGTCGCGGACGATGCCCTGGTGAAAGCCTTCGGCCAGGATCATCCAGCTGGCATTCATCGAATCGATCTGCAAATGACCGTTTTCCCGCTCGAAGAAGCTGGACAGTTCGAGGATGCGAATGCCGCGCAGCTTGCATTCGAGCAGGTCCTTCACCGGCAGTCCGCCGCCCCGGCGGTCGCGCACGGCCAGGATCAGTTCGCCGATTTGCAGCCGCGCCGTCAGCGCTGGCAGGGTCTCATCGGTGTCGATAATGCGGGCATGATCGACGAAATGATGACTGCCGCCCATCGGCAGATAGCCGACCACCTGGAGATTGCTGGCATGGCCACGGTTGGCCATCAACGCTTCGATGTGGGCAGCGCGGCTGCCGGTGCCGACCACCAGCGCGCGGGTCTTCAGCGCTCCGGCGCGTGCCCAGCGGATGAACAGCGCGCGGCTAAACAGGATGCCCGCCAGGGCGAGTCCGAATGACAGCAGGAAGGCGCCGCGTCCGACCAGCAGGCTGGGAAAGAAGTAAAACAGCAGGCTCATCGTCACCAGGCCGAGCCCGAAGCTGAGGCCGAGACGCTGCAGCAGGGCACGCACGCCCCCCCGCCACTCCAGATTATAAAGACCGCTGGCCGTCATCAGGCTCAGCATGACGACGGTGAAGGTCAGCGCCTTGGGCAGCAGGGGCTGGAGCTCATCCGGGATGGCGTGGCCATCGAAAAACCGCGCGCTGACGCCCGCATAGACGGCGCCGCCGAGGATGAGGGCCTCGAACAGCACCAGCAGCAATAGGTTCAGGGGCACGTAGTGCCGGAAAAATCGGATCAAGGTCGTTTACTCATCTAATACCTCATTTCAATCTAGCCAGCAGCTTTCATGCCAGGGAGGTGAGCAGACTCAAGTCAGGGCGCGCACCTGCGCCAGGCGTACCCGCCGTGGGTTGCCGTCGGCCTGCAGGCGCTTCATCCCGCGCAGTTCGGCGGCAGGGAAGACGACGATCTCGACGGACGCGCGCGGATCGTCGATGATAAAAAGGGGGTGGATTCGCTGCGGTGCCTCTGCTGCGCGATGCTCGGCAGCCTGGTAAGGCGTGCCCAGACCCATCAGCAGGAATTCGACGTCCTTCTGCTGGTCGGTGAAAAGCTGCAGGTTGATGCCGGCGTGCCGTCCGGCCGTGCCGTTGAGTACGGGGCCGGTCAGGTGGGGGTCGAAGTCGGCCAGCCGCTCCATGTATTCGATGGCGACCTGGCGCAGCAGCGCGAGTTGCGTGCGAATTTCATCGGCGTGATAGAGCGCCTGATAGCTGCGCAATGCCTCCTCGATCTGCTGATTGTCGGGCAGGTTGCCGCTGTCGGGGGCACCGAGCTGGCGCGCCGCCTTGCGCTTGGCGCTGCCGTAATCGAGGCTGCCGTCTTCGGCCAGAATGCGTGCGGCTGCATGCGCAATCCGGCGGCGCATGTCCTGATTTTTCATGGCTGGAAAGCGGGTTCCGTGGGCTGGCTCGGCGCAGCTGGATCCGCTTCGTCCCAGCTGGTTGTCGGGACATCGGACGGCGGGAATTCCTGATAGAAATGTTCCACCATGCCTTCCGTGTTACCCCCCAGCAAGTCCCTCAACAATCCGTCCAGCACGTTATCGGAAAGACGGGTTCCGGTGGCCGGGTCGATTTTCACGCTGATGATGCCGGCGGGCATCGACCAGCCCCGTTGCGGCACACCCTTGAGTGCGGTGCCCATGAAGTTGATCCAGATCGGCAGCGCCGCCTGTCCGCCGGTTTCGCGCCGGCCTAGCGAGCGCGGCTGGTCGAACCCCATCCAGGCGATCGCGACCATGTCGGGTGTGTAGCCGGCAAACCAGGTGTCGCGGGCATCGTTGGTGGTCCCGGTCTTGCCGGCGATGTCGCTGCGTCCGAGCTGGGCGGCCCGTGCGGCGGTGCCGCTGCGGGCCACGTCCTGCATCATGTTGGTCATCAGCCAGGCGTTGCGCGGATCGATCACACGCGGCGCATTGCCTGCAGCCTTTTGCGGACTGGCCTGCATCAGCAGGCGCCCATCCTTGTCATACACCTTGTCGATCAGGTAGGGATTCACGCCATAACCGCCGTTGGCGAACACGCCGTAGGCCGCGGCCAGCTGCAGCGGGGTGACGCCGCCGGCACCCAGCGCCATGGTGAGGTAAGGCGGATGACGCGCCGGGTCGAAGCCGAAGCGACGGATGTAGTCGCGCGCGTAATAGGGGCCGATGCCCTGCAGAATGCGGATCGAAACCAGGTTGAGCGACTTGGTCAGCGCCGTGCGCATGCTCACCGGGTCGCTGGTGCTGCCGTCGTAGTTCTGCGGTTCCCAGGCGGTGCCGCCCGCCTCTTCGGCGCTCAGGGAAATCGGCGCATTCTCGATGAGGGTGGCCGGGGTGTAGCCTTTTTCCAGCGCAGCGGAATAGATGAATGGCTTGAAGCTCGACCCGGGCTGCCGCCAGGCTTGCGTCACGCGGTTGAACTTGTTGCGGTTGAAGTCGAACCCGCCGACCAGCGCGGTGATGGCGCCGTCATTCGGATTCAGCGCAACGAGCGCAGCCTCGACCTCGGGCAGTTGGGCCAGCCGCCACTGCGGCTTGCTGCCCACGGCCTGCACGCGTACCACGGCGCCGGGGGCGAGTTGCCGCCCTTTCTTGCCGGCGACCCAGTTGGCTACCCACTTGAGCGAGTTGCCCGTAATCTCAACCACCTTGCCGTCGTCCAGTTGGGCGCGAATCAGCTTGGCGTCCGCGCTCAATACCACGGCCGGCAACATGTCGCTGACTGGGGTGAGGTCTTCCAGCGCTTTGGTGATGGCAGTTTCGCGTTGAGCCTTGTCGACCGGCAGGCTGATCTGCTTTTCCGGCCCGCGATAGCCGTGCCGCTGGTCGTAGTCGGCAATGCCTTGCCATACCGAGCGGTTGGCGGCGGCCTGCTGCTTGTGCACCAGCGTGGTGACAACCTTGTAGCCCGAGCTGTAGATGGATTCGCCATACTTCTCAAATAGCGACAGGCGCACCATTTCGGCGGCGTAGTCGGCCGACACATCGGTGTGCCGGCGCGCCTGGCGGATCACCAGTTTCTGCTTGACCGCAGCTTCCCAGGTGGGCTGATCAATGAACTTGAGCGTGCGCATGCGCCCCAGCACATATTCCTGACGCGACTTGGCGCGCGGGAAGTTGACGACCGGGTTGTAGCGCGACGGCGCCTTGGGCAGTCCCGCCAGCATGGCGAATTCGGCCAGCGACAGTTCGTGCATCGGCTTGCCGAAGTAGGTACGTGCGGCGGCCTCGAAGCCATAGGCGCGCTGGCCGAGATAAATCTGGTTGATATACAACTCGAGAATCTTGTCCTTCGACAGATTGTGCTCGATCTTCATCGCCAGCATGGCCTCCGACAGCTTGCGGGTCAGCGTTTTTTCGTTCGACAGGAAGAAGTTGCGCGCCACCTGCATGGTGATGGTTGACGCGCCTTCCTTGACGCCGCCAGACAGCAGGTTCGAGCTTGCTGCGCGCAGCACGCCCAGGGTGTCGACGCCGCCGTGGGAATAAAAGCGCTCGTCCTCGGCGGCGATGATCGCCTGTTTCATGTAGTTGGGCACCTTGTCGATGGCGATGAAAGCTCGGCGCTCCTCGCCGAATTCAGCCATCAAAGCGCCGTCCGCTGTGTAGATGCGCAGCGGCAGCTTGGGCTTGTAATCGGTCAACGCCTCAAGCGGCGGCAGGTTGGGGTAAATCAGTGCCGCCGCCAGCCCAGCCAGTGCCGTGCCGACCACGCCAAGACTGATGAATAACGCCAGTGCGTAATGCCACCATTTCGAAAACATCCGGTTCCTTCTGATTTGATGCCTAAAGTTTCGGGAGATTATAGGCGTTACTAGTGTTGGAAATTGGACACAGGTGTTCAACTCTTGCGGAACAGCAGGAAAAAAACTGTTAAAAACCGTGTGTTGTTGCTAGGATCTAAAAACAATAATAAGAAAAAGCGCCAACCCACAGAAGCGTAAAGGAAAAACTCTTGCACCTGAATATCAATCTGGACTGGCTGTCTGCCAAGGGGCTGCCCATCCTCGGACTGGACATCAGCACCACTGCGGTCAAGCTGGTGGAGCTGTCGGACGCCGGCAAGGGCATGCTGCGGGTGGAGCGTTATGTCATCGAGCCTTTGCCCAAGGATGCCGTGATGGACGGCAACATCGCCAACCTCGATCAGGTGGCCGATACCCTGCGCACCGCGTGGAAGAATCTCGGCTCCCGGATCAAGCACGTTGCGCTGGCCCTGCCATCGTCGTCGGTCATCACCAAGAAGATTCTTGCGCCGGCCAGCCTGAAGGGCCTGGATCTGGAAAACCAGGTGGAAACCGAGGCCAACCAGGTCATTCCCTTTTCCTTGGACGAGGTGAATCTGGACTTTCAGGTGATCGGCGAATCGCCCGGCAGCCCGGACGACGTGCAGATACTGCTCGCCGCCGCGCGCAAGGAAAAAGTCGAGGATCGTGTCGCTGTCGTCGAGGCAGCGGGTCTCAAGGCGATGATCATGGATGTCGAGTCCTTCGCCACCCAGACCGCCTACGAACAGATCGCCCATCTGCTGCCCAACGGGGGCGCCGGGCTGACTGTGGCGATCATCGATGTGGGTGCGCAGAACATGCACATAAACATTCTCAACGACAACGAATCGGTTTATCTGCGCGAACATGGATTTGGCGGCAGCCAGCTTAACAACGAAATCTCGCGCCGTTACGGCATGAGCAGCGAGGAAGCCGAAAATGCCAAGCGCAAGGGTACTTTGCCTGAAAGCTACGACACGGAAGTGCTGCAGCCGTACAGCGAGACCCTGGCAATGGAAATCGGCCGCGCCATGCAGTTGTTCACCACCTCGACCCAGTATCGCAAGGTCGACCAGATTCTGCTGGCTGGTGGCGGCGCCATGATTCCCGGCATCGATGAAGTGGTTGCCCAGCGTACCGGTACCCCGACGATGGTCGTCAACCCGTTTGCGAACATGGCCGTGGGTTCCAAGGTTCGGCCCCAGGCGCTGACCGCCGATGCTCCTTCACTCTTTGTCGCCTGCGGGCTCGCCATGCGGAGGTTTGACCAACAATGATCCGCATTAACCTACTCCCCCACCGTGAACTTGCGCGTGCCGCACGGCGACGCCAGTTCAACGTATTGCTCGGCATCGCCGTCGCGACGGGTGTGCTCGTTGTCGTGCTGGGCCATAGCGTGATCGCCGCGCGCCAGTCAGCACAGGAAGCGCGCAATGTTTATCTTGAGCAGGAAATTGCCAAGCTCGACGTACAAATCAGCGAGATCAAGAAAATTCGCGAACAGACGCAGGCGTTGCTGGAGCGCAAGCAGGTCGTGGAGACCCTGCAATCCAACCGCACCGAAGTCGTTCATCTATTCGACCAGATGATCCGCTTGCTGCCTGATGGCCTTTATCTGAAGTCCTTTCAGCAGGCAGGCAATGTCGTCACGATCAGCGGCTACACGCAGTCGAGCGCTCGCGTCTCCACCCTGATGCGCAATCTGGACGGTTCACCCTTCTTCGAGTCGGCCAAGCTGATCGAAATCAAGGCGGCCACGGTGAACAACCTGCGAGCCAACGAGTTTGTGCTGACAGTCAGACAGACGCGCCAGCAGGCGGATGACTCAAAAGAGGGAGGGGGCAAAGCATGACCCTGGACGATATCAATAAACTCGACCTGAAAACGCTGGCCGACTGGCCGCTGCCGAGCAAACTGGTGGCGCTTGCGTTGCTCTGCGTGGCCCTGATCGCGGCAGGCTGGTGGTTCGACTGGCGCGACGGAATGGAGACCCTGGACGCGACCAAGCAGAAGGAAGTCGAGCTTCGCGGCGTATTCACCACCAAGAAAAATCAGGCCATCAATCTGGAGGCCTACAAAAAACAGTTGGTGGATATTGAGCAGGCCTTTGGTGCCTTGCTGAAGCAATTGCCCAACAAGCAGGAAATGGACGCGCTGATCACCGACGTCAACCAGGCCGGCCTGGGGCGGGGCCTGCAGTTCGAACTCTTCAGGCCCGAGGCGGAAACCGTTTCCGAGTTTTATGCCGAAACGCCGATCCGCGTCAAAGTCACCGGTGGGTATCACGATTTGGCGGCTTTTGTCAGCGATGTCTCCAAGCTGTCACGTATCGTGACCATGCAGAATATTTCCATGGTGCCAGCGAAGGACGGCGTGCTGAACATGGATGCCATCGTCAAGACTTACCGTTATCTGGACGACGAGGAACTCATCTCCCGCAAGAAAGCAGTAACGGCTGAACAAAAAGGCAAGGGGAAGAGGAAATGAAGCGCTTGGCCAGCATGCTGATCCTGATTGGACTGACCGGTTGCGGCGGTAGCGGCATGGACGATCTGCAAAACTTCGTCGCCGAGGCGGGCAAGGACATGCAGGGGAAGATCGAGCCCCTGCCCGAGGTCAAGATGTACGAACCGTTTACCTACGATGCCTTTGATCTGCCCGATCCTTTCAAGCCGAGAAAGCTCTCAACTTCGGGCGGTGGCGGCGGGATGCAGCCGGACCTCAACCGTCCCAAAGAGCCCCTTGAGGCTTTCTCGCTGGAAACGCTGAGGATGGTCGGCATGCTATCCAGACAAGGGGTGGTCCATGCGGTGATCCGAACACCGGACAAAGCGATTTATCACGTCAAGAAGGGCAATTACGTCGGTCAGAATTTTGGCCTCGTCATGCAAATTACCGATAGCGACGTAACGCTGCGCGAAATTGTCCAGGATAGCGCGGGCGACTGGTCCGAACGCACCAGCACCCTGATTTTGCAAGAATGATTCGTAGCATTGAATTCCAAAGAGGCTGACATGAACGCATTGCCAAAAATTGCCCAGAAAATGACCCGTCATCTGTTCGGGATCGCCCTGCTCACCAGTCTGGCCTTGCCGCTCGCGGTACGTGCTGCCGATGCTCCTCCGACCGGCAACGCGGTGCAGAGTGTCGAGACCTCCACCCTGCCAGGCGGCAAGGTCGTGGTTCGCGTCAGCCTCAAGAATGCGCTGACCGGCGTCCCTGCCGGCTTCACCGTGGGCAACCCACCACGCATCGCGCTGGATTTGCCCGACACCGGCAACGCCATGGGCCGCAACACGGTCGAGGCCAATCTGGGCCCGCTGTCGAGTGTGAATGTGGTGCAGGCCGGTACGCGCACCCGCCTCGTGCTCAACCTGAGTAAATCGGTTGAATACGAAGCCACGGTCGAGGGCAATTCGCTGTTGATCGCGCTGGGCGATATCGGTGCCGGCACCGCACCGGTGAACGTCAACCCGCGTTTTGCCGAGGCTTCACCCGGTACCGCGCCTCACAGCATTCGCGATGTCGACTTCCGTCGCGGCTCAGCCGGCGAGGCACGCATCGTGACCACGCTGTCCGATGCCCAGGCGGGCATCAACATTCGCCAGCAGGCCAACGGAGTGGTGGTCGATTTCATCGGCACCGAACTGCCCAAGGCCCTGCAGCGCCGGATGGATGTGGCGGATTTCGGCACGCCGGTGCAGATCATCGAAACCTACACCCTGGGCGACAATACCCGCATGGTGATCCAGCCGAAGGGTGGCTGGGAGTATTCCGCTTATCAGACCGACAACAGCTTTATCGTCGAAGTCAAACAGAGCGATGATGCGCAGAAGAAAACCGCTGATGGCAAGGTTAAATACACTGGCGAGAAGCTCTCGCTCAATTTCCAGAACGTCGAAGTGCGCTCGGTGCTGCAAGTCATTGCCGACTTCACCGGCCTCAACATCATTGCCAGCGATACCGTCACGGGCAATCTCACCCTGCGGCTGAAGGACGTGCCCTGGGACCAGGCGCTCGACCTCATCATGCAGACCAAAGGTCTGGACAAGCGACAGAACGCCAACGTGATCTGGATTGCCCCCAAAGACGAACTGATGGCCAAGGAGAAACAGGAGTTCGAAGCCAAATCGGCCGTGGTGGACCTTGAGCCGCTGGTCACGGATTACATCCAGCTTAATTACATGCGGGCGGATGAAGCCAAGTCCATGTTGTATGGTGCACCGGGTACCACATCAAACACCGGAAGTAGCGGTTCGGTCAGTTGTTCGACCGGTTCCGAGGGACTGAGCGCAACGGTCGCCACGGCCGCTACCGAAGGTGGTGGGGAGCAGAAAGTCCTGACCAAGCGCGGTCGTGCAACCTTCGACTTGAAAACCAACACCCTGATCCTCACCGATACGGCGAGCAAAATTCTGGAAGTGCGCGAACTGCTCGCGCGTCTGGATGTGCCGGCGCGTCAGGTGATGATCGAGGCACGCGTGGTGGTGGCAACCGATGGCTGGAGCCGTGACCTGGGCGTGAGGATGGGCTTTCAGGCGGCCAAGGACTTTGGCGGTTACCGACTGGGTGGAGCCGATGGCACGAGTGATGCCACGGGAACCGGACAGTCGTTGCCGTTCGTTGCAGGCGCAGCGAATCTGGCGATGGGCCTGCTGAATCTCAACAATGGCAATCTGCTCAGCCTGGAATTGCGGGCGCTCGAGGCGGACAACCGCGGCAAGGTGATTTCCAATCCGCGCGTGATGACCAGCAACCAGAAGCCTGCGGTGATCCTCAACGGTGCACAGATTCCTTACATTACGCCTGAGACGGCCAACTCGCCCGCAACGGTGACTTTCAAGGACGCCTTGCTGTGTCTGCTGGTCGATCCGCAAATCCTCAACAATGATTCGATCATCCTGACAGTCGAGGTGCAGAAGGATGCGCCATTCTTCATCCCGGGAATCGGCGAGCCGGCTATTGAAACCAAACGGATTAAAACCCAGGTGCGCGTCAACAATGGGGAAACCCTGGTGCTGGGCGGAATCTTCGACGGCAGTGAAGACGAGACCGTGAGCAAGGTTCCGCTGCTGGGCGACATGCCGGTCTTCGGCAACCTGTTCAAGACCACGACCAATGAGAAAACCAAGACCGAGTTGATCATTTTCCTCACGCCGCGGATTCTTGACGAGCGCCTGTCGCTGCGCTGATTGCGGTACGACTTCAAGAAGCGCGGGTTCGTCCCGCGCTTTTTTTCGTCCGGATTTCCTGCGGTGCTTGTTCCGGCGGCGCTGTCATCAGGCCGCTCTCAATTAGAATGGCGACATGAGCAAGCGAGACAACCTTTACCTCGTCGGACTGATGGGCGCCGGCAAGACCACGGTGGGCCGCCTGCTGGCCAGGCATTACGGCTGCACCTTCTACGATTCAGACCACGAGATCGAGGCACGCACCGGCGTCAAGATACCGGTCATATTCGAGATCGAGGGCGAGGCAGGATTTCGCAAGCGCGAGGAGGCGGTAATCGCCGAACTTACCGCCTTGTCAGGCATCGTGCTGGCCACCGGTGGGGGCGCAGTGTTGTCGGAACTCAACCGCGAAAATCTGAAGAACAACGGCGTAGTCATCTATTTGCGCGGCACGCCCGAACACTTGCACGAACGCACGCGGCATGACCGCAATCGCCCGTTGCTGCAAACCGAAAACCCGCTGGAAAAATTGCGCGAACTGTACCGGCAGCGCGACCCGTTGTACCGTGAGGTGGCCGACATCGTGGTCGATACCGGGCGTCAGGGCGTGGGTGGCATGACGCGCATGCTGTGCGGCAAGCTGGATCTGCTGCGGAGCGCGTTGCCGCTGCCCGACGCAGCAGGCTGATGCGCCTAACCGTCTGCGCGGTACTGCTCTGCTTGCTGGCAGGAACAGCCGCCGCCGCAGACTACCGGGCAGACGCAGAGAATTACCTCGAACAATTGCGTCATCTGCAGCCGGGTGATCGCCTGTTGCTGGAATCGGGCGACTACCCGAAGGGCTTGCCGCTGCATCGGTTGTCCGGACAGGCAGGGAAGCCCATCGTGGTTGAAGGGGCCAATCCTGCCGCACCGCCTCGCTTCATCGCGCGGCCCCGCGCCAACACGGTCAGCCTGGTCGATGCGCGTCATCTGATCGTGCGCCACCTGGAACTCGACGGCCGCAACTTGCCAGTCGATGCGGTCAAGGCCGAAGGCCACAGCCGCTACGCCGACTTCATCACGTTGGAGCATCTCTACATCCACGACCATGCCGCCTCCCAGCAGAACGTGGGCATATCGACCAAATGCCCGGCATTCGGCTGGGTGGTCAGAAACAATCGCATCGAGCACGTGGGGACGGGCATGTATTTCGGGGATTCCGATGGAACAGATCCCTTTGTCGCTGGCGTGATCGAGGACAACTACGTGAGCGACACGCTCGGCTACAGCCTGCAGATCAAGCATCAGCTTGTCAGACCGGTCGGCATGCCGGAATTGGAAAAACCTCACGACACCCTGATCCGGCGCAATGTGTTTTCAAAGGAAGGAGCCGTAACGGGTCCGCATCCACGGCCCAATGTGTTGCTCGGCCACTTTCCGCGGGAAGGTGCCGGCACGGACGACCGCTATCTTGTATATCGCAATGTCTTCCACCAGAACCCCGTGGAGGCCTTGCTGCAGGGCGAAGGCAATCTGCTCATCTTCGCCAATCTTTTTGTGAATCGTCACGGCGACGCAATACACATCCAGCCCCACAACGACGTGCCGAAGATCGTGTACGTCTTCAACAACACCGTGGTCTCCAACGGAGAGGGCATCGTGATCCGGAACCACGAACCGCCCACATGGCCGCAACAAATTTTTGCCAATGCTGTTTTTGCCAGCACGCCGCTCACGGGGGGGCAAGCCACGGGCAATCTGCTGGGCAGTTACGATGAGGCAGCCCGTTATCTTCGTGCGCCTCACAAGCAAACGCTCTCCGAAATGGATCCTGCGCCCCGCCATACCCTGCGCTATAGCGACATTCAGCCCTGGCCTGCGCTGCCCACCCAACCCAGCGGTCTTGATGGAATGCTGCTGGTGCCGGGAGAGATTGGTGCGTTGAGCGCCACTGCGGAAGGGCGGCTGAACTGGCCGGGCGCGCAGCCATGACGGCAGCAGGCGGGGCGATGCCCGCCCATTTGACGCGCCGTGCGCTTGCCTTGGCGTTCGCCGCGCTTGGATGTGTTCTGTGGATCGATTATCCGGTTTTCAAGCCGCTGCTGGGCGTTTCCCTGCTGGTATATGGCGCACTTCTGTACCGATGGCCGCTGCTCTGGTTGGCCGTGTTGCCTGCCTGCGTTCCGCTCCTGCAATTGGCCCACTGGAGTGGACGCCTGTTTCTGGAAGATCTCGACATCGTTTTTGTATTTACGCTGGCGGCGCTGCTGTGGCAGATGCCCGCCTCCCAGTGGCAGGCGCGCTTGCCGTTCGCCATCCATCTCGTGATCTTTGCACTGTTGCTGTCGTATCTGGCCAGTCTGGTCATCGGCCTGATGCCTTGGCCGGATTGGCGCGCACCGAATTTCCTGGCGAGCTTTATCAGCCAGGCCAATGCGTTGCGTGTGTCCAAGGGCTTTTTCTGGGCCATGCTGTTTTCACCGTTTGTCCTGCGGGCGTTTCACGAGCATCCTGATACGGCGCAGCGGATGCTGGTGGGCGGCATGCTAGTGGGTGGCTTGGTCATTGGCGTGATGGCGCTGTGGGAGCGGGGTGTCTGGCAGGCACTGATCTATGGGCGAGATCGGTACCAACTGCTCAGCCCGCTGCTTGATTTTTCCACGCCCTACCGCATTACCGGCACCTTCGCTGAAATGCATACGGGCGGCGAGGCCATCGATGGCTATCTCGGGCTGGCGTGGCCAATGACGGTTCTGGCACTTGCCCTATCTCGCAGGCCGTGGACGCTGCTGCTTTCCAGCCTGGCACTGGGGTTGGTCATCTACAGTCTGGTGACCACCTTCTCGCGCGGCCTGTATTTCTCGCTTGCCGTGGTGGGTGGGTTGGGACTGCTCGCACTGCTGCGCGTGGTGCAAGCAGGAAACCACACGGAGGACAAGCTGAAAATCAGCCCCTTGTTGCTACTGCTCGCAGGCGCCGCGCTGCTTATGGGTTATGGCTACAGCCAGGGTGGCACGCTGAATCTGGCGAGCGCAATGCTCATGTTTTGTCTGGCGGCCTGGCTGGCCTGGCGACCGATCACACGCAGCATCGACGCGGCCTTGCTGGTTGCTGCTCTGGTGGGGTGTGTGTGGGCAGCCGTCCATGGCATGGTGACGAGCAAGTGGCATCCGATCGAGGCAAGCGTTGCGCTGCCGCTAGCGCTGCTGCTGTGCGTCGGTGCTGCGGGACTCGGATATGGAGCCGGCAGGCTGCTTCCAAGAGGCAGCGGGTTCAAGCCTTACCTCGTCATGGCCATGGTGATGGTGACCGGGGTGGGAACGCTGGCACCGGCTCTGCTGGGGTACCGCATGACGGAGCGGCTCTCGGGGGTTGCGGCGGATTTCTCCACGCGCACCGAGCATTGGCGCCACGTCCTATCGCTCAAACAGGGCCATCTACTGGATCAGGCCTTGGGCATGGGGCTGGGAAGCTTTCCGCGCGAATATCACTGGGACAACGCCCACCGGCCGGAGAGCAGCGGGAATTTCACCCTGCTGCGCGAGTCCGGCAACACCTTTGTCCGCACGACGGGGGGGAAGGACCTTCGCCTGGGGCAGCGTTTGTCGGTGGCCGCGATGGAACCGGTGCACCTGCGCTTGCGCGTGCGCAGCCCATCGCCCGAAGCCTGGCTCAAGATCCGGCTATGTCGCCGTTTTGTGATTCATCCTACTGAATGGAATGGCCAGTGCATGACACTCAGTCACACGCTCGCCGATACTCACGGGCAGTGGCAGGAGTTGGCCTTCGACTTCAATACGGGCCCGGTCGGCGACGGCGCGCAACTGGCAAGGCCGCCCCTCATGCTGGAAATCAACAATCGCCGCGAATACGCGTTGATGAGCAAGCCTCCCGCAGTGGTGGATCTGGATGACATCAGCCTGTCAGACAGTCAAGGCAGGACGTACGTGAGTAACGGCGATTTCGAACACGGCATGGATCGATGGCTGCCCTATTACGATTTCAATCACCTGCCCTGGCACATCAAGAATCTCTGGCTTCATCTGTATTTTGAGCAGGGTCTCCTGGGTCTGCTCGCGTTTGTGGCATCCTGGCTGACTGCGCTCGCCGTGGCATGGCGAGCGGCTGCGCGTGGAGAACTTTTTCCCGTAGGCGTTGCGGCCGCGTTGACGGGATTCGTGGCAGTCGGCACCTTCGGCTCACCCATCGATGCGCCGCGCGTGGCCTGGCTGTACTACTTTCTGTTTTTCGTCCTGATTGCCCACGTCCAGGTCGCAGGGCGCACACGGCTGCATGGTAGACTGCGGCGAAATTCCGCCCGCTCTCACACGAAAACAAGATGAGCTGTTTCGATGTCTTCAATGGCGATGCCGATGGTATTTGTGCGCTGCACCAACTGCGCCTGGCCGAGCCCGCCGACTCCGAGCTGGTCACGGGTCCCAAGCGCGACATCAGTCTGCTGAAGCGCGTCAATGCTCAAGCAGGCGACCGCATCACCGTGCTCGACATCGCGCTGTCGAAGAATCGCGACGCGCTCGATCGGGTACTCGCCGCAGGCGCGCAGGTGCGTTATTTCGACCACCACCAGCCGGGCGACATCCCGGCGCACCCGAACTTCGAAGCGCACATCGACACCGACGCCAACGTCTGCACCAGCCTGCTGGTCAACCAGTATCTGCAGGGCCTGCAGCTGGCGTGGGCGGTGACCGCGGCCTTCGGCGACAACCTGGCCGATGCGGCGCGTCACGCTGCTGCACCACTCAATCTGTCCGCCGATCAGCTGTCGCAATTGCAGTCGCTGGGCGAATGCATCAACTACAACGGCTACGGCGAGACGCTCGACGACCTGTTTTTCGACCCGGCCGAACTGTATCGGCAGATGCGACCGTTCGCCGACCCCTTCGCCTTCATCGCCGAGTCGCCAACCTACCCCACCCTGAGAGCCGGCTATCAGGAAGACATGGCGCGCGCCGAGGCGGTGTCTGCCACCGAATCGCGCACCGCCGGCCGCATCTTCATGCTGCCCGCCGAGAAATGGGCGCGGCGGATTTCCGGCGTGTTCGGCAATCAGTTGGCGGTCGAATCGCCTTCACAGGCGCACGCCGTGCTCACAGCCAAACCGGAAGGCGGTTATGTCGTCAGCGTGCGTGCGCCGCTCGTCGCCAAGTCCGGTGCCGATGAACTGTGCAGTCAGTTCGAATCGGGGGGCGGGCGCAAGGCCGCCGCCGGCATCAACCACCTGCCGGAATCCGAGCTTGGCCGGTTTGTTGCTACGTTCTTTGCGGTCTTTACCCGGAGCTGAATGGTGAATCAACTCATCGCGCCGTATGGCGGCACCCTCGTCAACCTGATCGACGCCGCACAAGCCGAAGCGCTCAAGCAGGAAGCCTTCAGCCTGCCCTCGCTTGATCTGGGCTGGCAGCAGCAATGCGAACTTGAAATGCTGATGAGCGGCGCGTATTCGCCGCTCACCGGTTTCATGACGCGCGCCCAGTGCGCGCGTGTCGAAGCCGAACAGCAACTCGACGACGGTAGCTTCTGGCCGCTGCCGGTCACGCTCGCCAGCGGGCAAAAGGCCGCTGCAGGGCTGAAGCCGGGCGACCGTGTCGCGCTGCGCGACGGCGAAGGCTTCATGCTCGCTGTGCTGACCGTGAGTGACGTCTGGCAGGACGGCGACCGCTGGCAACTGGGCGGTTTGATCGAAGGCGTCGCCCTGCCGCAGCATCCCGACTTTGCCAACCTGCGCGCCACCCCGGCCGAACTGCGGGCGCTGTTCACTCGCCGCGGCTGGCGGCGCGTGGTCGCCTGGCAGGCGCGCCAGCCGATGCACCGCGCGCAGTTCGAGTTCTGCCTGAAGAGCGCGATCGAAAACGAAGCCAACCTGCTGCTGCATCCTCAGGCCGGGGGCGACATTACCGACGCGCCGGGATATTTCGGTCTGGTGCGCTGCTTCCTCGCCGTTAGTGAACGCTTTCCGGCCGCCTCCACCCAGCTGTCGCTGTTGCCAGCCCCCCCGCGCGATGCCAGTGCGCGCACACTGCTGCTGCGCGCCATCGTCGCCCGCAACTACGGCTGCAGTCTGCTGATTGCCGGCGGCGAGCACCAGCCAGACGGCGACTTTCGTCGTGGCGAGGATCTCGTCCAGGCCCATCTCAGCCCGCCTGTTACCGCCCTTGCCGACGCCATCGGGGTCAAGCTCATCGCCTATCCGCGCATGGTCTATGTGGAAGACCGTGCCGAGCACCTGCCCGAGGCCGAAGCGCCTGCCAACGCCCGTCTGCTCACCCTGAGCGGCGTCGAATTCCGTCGCCGCATGCAGGCCGGGCTGAAAATTCCGGACTGGTACAGCTTTCCCGAAGTGCTGGCCGAATTGCACCGGCAGAACCCGCCGCGCGAACGGCAGGGCTTTACCGTTCTGTTCACCGGCCTGTCCGGGGCCGGAAAATCCACTCTCGCGCGCTCGCTGGCGGCTCGGCTGATGGAGATGGGCGGCCGCTCGGTCACGCTGCTCGACGGCGATATCGTGCGCCGCCACCTTTCGTCCGAACTGGGATTCTCCAAGACCCACCGCGACATTAACGTGCGGCGCATCGGCTTCGTCGCCAGCGAAATCACCAAAAACCGCGGCATCGCCATCTGCGCGCCCATCGCGCCCTATCGCCAGACCCGCCGCGATGTGCGCGCGATGATCGAGGCCGTCGGCGGCTTCGTCGAGGTCCACGTCGCCACCCCCATCGAAACCTGCGAGTCGCGCGACCGCAAGGGCCTGTATGCCAAGGCGCGCGCGGGATTGATACCGGAATTCACAGGGGTGTCCGATCCCTATGAAGTTCCGGAAAATCCGGAACTGGCGATCGACACCACCAGCTTGGGCATCGACGAAGCGGTGCAGCAGGTTTTGCTGAAACTCGAGCATGAAGGCTATTTGCGCTGATCAGGCGCTGAGAAGGGTGCGGAGCAAGTTCAGGCACCGTCATTGCGAGCGACGCGCGGCGATCCAGTGCAGTGACCAAGCCGCCATGTCCGGATTGTCACAAAAGACCGCCATCGACCCGAGGCTGAGGCCCATGTGGAGTCGTGGGCCTCGTGGCGACGCGCCTTGGAAAAGGCGACTTGTTCTGGCTTGCCTTAAGGGGCCCTGTCGTTTGACCGTTAACGCCTTATGATTTCGACGTTTTTCCCTGACATATCGCCATCAACATGATCCGCTGCAAAGGTATCCCACTGCAGCGAAGCCTGTCGTTCGCGCACTCGAAAGGCTTCACGCTGATCGAGGTGGCCGTGGTGGTAGTCATCATTTCCATGCTGTTATCGCTGGGCCTGGGGGCGCTGAACGCCCAACTCGCTTCGGCCGCGCACGGTGAAACGAGGAAGCGCCAAGCCCTCATCAACGACGCTTTGACGGCCTATCTGGGCGCCAACAAACGCTTGCCCTGCCCCGATATCCCCAACAATACAAGCGGGACGACGGATACGTCACAAGTGACCGGAGCCGAAGACCGGGCCGGCGGGGTTGCGACCGGAGCCTGCAGCGGGACTATCGGCGTCGTTCCCTATGAAACGCTGGGCCTGAGTCGTGAAGTGGCCCTGGATGGCTGGAGCAACTTCATGTCGTACAGCATTCCGGCGGGCAGCGGCACGTGCCCCGGTACCGGGGTCGACTGGAGCCAGACCGACTGTTTCGGCGCTGCGAAGGCTTCGCCCTATTCGTTGTTCGAAGGCACGGTGGCATCGCCGACGCTCGCCGCATCCAATGCCCTCGCCGTCGTGGTCTCGCATGGCCCCAACGGGTTTGCAGCATGGGGCCGGCAAGGCAGTCGCAATGTGCTGCCAACTCGCTGTGAAGAGGTGCATAACGCGATTGCAACGGTGTCAGGGTGCACCCTCGCGGCCAATGCGTTCTACAAGGGCGATCGTACCGATGTGGACGACGTGGTCGTCGCCCTGACGCGCGACGAAGCGATCAACACGCTGGTCAAGCAGGGAACCCTCAAATCAGTTGAAGGGCAACTGGTGGAAGACCTGGCAAAATTGCGGAGTGAAAAACTCTACCTGAAAGTATTGAACTGCCCGTCCACAGTGGGCGCAACAACCGAGCGCGATCCGTGGGGGAATGTCTATGGCGTTGTCGAAAGCACCGCTGCCAATGCCCTTCCCATTTGCATCTGTTCCACCCATGGAACGGGTTCCATGCCCGGGCCGACGTGCATTCCTTCGGCCCCCACCACCTGCATCCAAATCAATGAATCAGAGGTGAATCTGCTGCGCATGACAGTGGGGCAACCGCCATGCTGATCCCGTCCCCTGACCGTTTCCCCCTCGGCACCGGAGATTGGCCGCAGGCCTGGCTCGGCTGCTTTGCGCGCGTTGAATCGGCTCCCAAGGTGGGGGCTGGGTCATTTCCGCATGGGGTGTTGGGTGCTTTCGCAAGCGCTGCGATGATCACGCGTCTTGCCTCGGATCGACTGGAACTGACGGGCAGAAAATGATGCGTCCCCGCAACGAAAAGGGCTTCACGCTCATTGAAATTGCCATCGTGCTGTTCGTCATCACGCTGCTTTTGGGTGGAGTCATCGCCGGTGCGTCGGCCGTCATGGAAAACGCCCGGACGGCCAGTCTGCTCGGCCAGATCAAGGATCTAGCCGCGACATCCCGGGATTTCAAAAACCGCTATGGCTATTACCCCGGCGACCTGCCCAATGCGGCAACGCTCATCACGACGGATGGCGGGATTTCCGGGGGCTGCTCCTACGCGGCAGTCGCACCGGTTGGCAATGGCATCGTGAACAGCACCACGGAGAGCCGCTGCGCCCTGGAACATTTGGTCAAATCACGCATGCTGAGCAAGGTGGAATCAAGTGGCAGCAGCTACAGTATTCCGCATCCCTTCGGGGGCGGGGAGCTGTCGCTCTGGCATACCGCGACCAATGAAAATGCGGTCAGGATCACGAACGTGCCGTGCAAGATTGCGCTGCGAATCGACGACAAACTGGACAATGCGTCCAATACACCTTTGTTCTTGGGGTTTGTGGTCGGCTTTGATTCATCAGGGCTGCCTATTCGAATCTGTTCTGCTGGCGGGGCATATGACCCGGTCCCCACTTTGCTTGTTCGCTATTGAGTGATCAGCAGGCCCGGCTGAAGCGAATGGCTGCTGAAACGGCAGGGAGACGGCCAACAAAAAGCCGACGCAATGCGTCGGCTTTTTGTTGGTGCGGCGAGCAATCAGGCGGTCTTGCGACGGCGCATGGCGCCCAGACCGGCCAGGCCGATGCCCAGCAGCGCGAGCGAAGCGGGTTCCGGGATCGGGTTCTGCCCGCTCAGGCTGTTGATAAACGCGGTGCTGTCCAATTGGGCATCCCCTGAGTCGGCGATGATGAAAGTCAGCGTGTGCTGGTCTACCGTGGACAGGCCGCTGGCCGAGAACAGCATCGGGCCGGTACATGGGAGCACGCCGTCCAATTCCGTTCCCGCGCAGGCGGTCATGTTCGGGTGGTTGATGTTGATGGGTTGACCGTTGTAGAAAGCGATGTTGGTGTTGTTGAGATACAGGCCGAAGGCATCAATGAACGAGCTGTTCTGATATTCGGGATATTCGTCCGAGCCGAAGGTCACAAAGAAGAACACGTCGCCGGTGCTGGTGGTGAACGTGATGTCGAGTTGGGTGACATCAAAGTGATTAAAGGCTCCGCCGGTAATCGGGTCGAGCAGGGCCTCCTGGGCGCCGGTCGCCGCAACCCCAAAGACCGTCGTGTTGCCGCTTGATACGTTTGGGCCGTCGTTGTAGTCGTTCACGTCGCCTGAGGAGATCACGATGCCGGAGCCGATGCCGTAGGTGCCGCTGGCGTTGGTGTAGGTGCCGCTCGACACCGCGCCACCGGTTGCTACGCTGCCGTGTCCAGACAGGGTGGCCGAAATGACGCTCAGACCGCCGCCGGACGTCACGGCGGACGCGAGCGAGTTGGCATCGGTATCAGCGGTGATCACAATGGCGTGGCCGGCTCCGGCGAACGCCAAACCACCCGCGAGGACCGCGGACAGAGCGGTTTGCTTGAACAGTTTTGAGGATTTCATCTCAGATCCCTCCGAAAATTGGACAAATAACAGAACCAAACACGATTTGATCTGTTTTTTGAACATCACAATCGGTCTGCGCTTGCCAAATCACTTAGCATCGATCATGCCACCTAGGATCTTGGTTTGATTATTTCCATTCATTACAACGAGT
Source organism: Thiobacillus sp. (assembly GCA_011391285.1). The sequence goes on along the minus strand of JAABQU010000266.1, from coordinate 430 downwards.
TAGGCAATATTGGCGGCTGACGTTGGGCGGAAATCGGCGAAAGTCCTGCCTGAAGTGTAAATTTTTCCGACACCTGGCGCGATTTGATTTTCGGCCGCATATGCGACCGTAGCTTGCGCTGGAGTTGTCAACGCCGGCTAACGAGCGACCCCATCACCATGCCCGTCAGGCTGGCAAAGAATCCGACAAACTGTGGCGGCAAAGCGGCCTCGGGGGCGATGAACTCCATCGCGATCCAGGCAGTGAAGCCCAACACGATCGATAGCCCCGCGCCAACGCTGTTGGCGCGTTTCCAGTAGATGCCGGCGAAGAGCGGGACGAAGGCGGTGGCGAGCGTGACCTTGTAGGCGTTTTCCACCATCTGGTGGATGCTGGTCTCGGATTCCAGCGACCACAGCGAATAGGCGACGACCAGCACGGCGAAGGCGAC
>JAABQU010000265.1 GCA_011391285.1 Thiobacillus sp. | reverse complement strand
AATTCGGCCAGGAAATCCGGAGCCATCAGGTTGATGCCGCCTTCGCCCTGCACCACTTCGGCCAGCACCGCGACCACGTTCTTATTGTGCTCGGCGACGTGGCGAATGGCATCCAGATCGTTGAACGGCACCCGCGCAAACCCCGACAGCAGCGGCTCGAAGCCCGCCTGGATCTTGCGGCTGCCGGTGGCGGTCAGCGTCGCCATGGTGCGCCCGTGGAAAGCCTTTTCCATCACGATGATGGTCGGCACCTCGATGCCTTTGCTATGGCCATACAGGCGCGCCAGCTTGATCGCCGCTTCATTGGCTTCGCATCCCGAGTTGCAGAAGAAAGCCTTGTCCATACCCGACAACTCGCACAAGCGGTCAGCCAGTTCTTCCTGGCGCAGCACGCGATACAAGTTGGACGAATGGATCAGTGTGGCAGCCTGATCGGCAATCGCCTTGACCAGTTTCGGATGGGCATGACCCAGACCGTTCACCGCCACGCCGGCGACCGCGTCAAGATAACGCTTGCCGGCTTCATCCCACAGATAGGCGCCCTCGCCCCGCACAAAGGCAAGCGGCTGGCGAGCATAGGTGTTCATCAAATGTGTCGTCATGGCAGTTCCCAACCAGGCTGTCAAAGCAACTGCTCTACTTGAACGTGAGCCGTACTTGAATGTAAAAACAGCAAAATAGAAAACGGCGGCCTAAGCCGCCGCGCTTGTCATGCAGCGCCTTGATTATAGGCTGAAAAGCGCCGAGTGAGACATCCCTGTTGCCATGAAGAACAGCATTGGGATCGACAGCATCGTGTTGGTGCGCGAGGCCAGGAAGGCAACACGACGCGCCTTGTTCTTCTCGTCGTCGCTCGCCGAAACCATGCCCAGGATCTTCTTCTGGTTCGGCCAGATGAGCACCCACACGTTGAACAGCATGATGGTGCCGAGCCAGGCCCCGATGCCGATCGGACCCATGCCGTTACGCAGCAGGAAGGCGTCCATGAAATACGGGCCCAGCAAGGCCGCGCCGGCGATCCATGTCACCACGGCGGCCCAGCGGAAGAACAGCAGCGCGCGCGGCGCCACGTGCTTGGTGATACCCGCAGCGGTACCGTCGGCACCGGCATTCTTCAGCGCCGCTACCTGCACGAAATTGAAGTAGTACAACAGGCCAATCCACATGATGCCTGCCATGAAATGAATCCAGCGGGACAGCGCGGAGACGATATCGATATTTTCCATCGCTTGCCCCCCCTCAGCCCAAAAAGTTCTTGGCAAAAACATACAACACGACAGTGAGCACAAATCCGGAAATGACGGTGCCCCACAGTGAATCCAGCGGGTTTTTCATGGTTCTCTCCTCCATTTGAAATTGTCGAGCAAAATTGTTGACCAATTTGGTCAGGTAAAGCCCTCGCAAGTATCTTCAAAATGTCGCCACGGCGCAAGCGCCGCCGCCACAGACGCCCTTGGCTGCGTGCTAAAATCCGACAACTTTTATAGCCGCCCACCCTCTCATGGATGACGCCACCGCCAACGCCCCCTTCATTATTCGCGGCATCACCACCCAGGGTGCCCGGTTTCGTCCAAGCGACTGGGCCGATCGCCTGGCGGGCGCCTTCGCTGTGATCGACCCCAACAACCGCACCAACTATTCGCCTTACGTTCAGCCCACCACCCTGCACGGCATTCGTTGCGTGACGGTGGACAAGAAGCTCAAGGCTGTCGATCCCAACGCCTACCGCTTTCTGCAGACGTTCGCCGAGGCCAATGAACTGCAGACTGAAAACGCGGACTGAGTCCAACCTGAACAGGAAATAAAAAACGCCGCTAATGCGGCGTTTTTTTGTGCTGCGGCCTGCGTTTTCACGCAGCGACGTCAGTGCTCAGGCCATGCCCTTGACGGCCATGGACAGACGGCTCTTGTGACGCGCAGCCTTGTTCTTGTGGACGATCTTCTTGTCGGCGATGCTGTCGATCAGGCTCATAGAAGCCTGGAAAACCTGCTGGGCCGCGGTCTTGTCACCGGCTTCGATCGCCTTGCGCACTTTCTTGACTGCGGTGCGGAATTCCGAACGCTGGCTCATGTTGGTGTCGCGCTGGGCGCTGGCTTGACGTGCGCGCTTGCGCGCCTGGGCGGAGTTCGCCATAAGATTCTGCTCCTGTAAGCCCTGCGCAATGAGCAGGGCAAATTAATCTGGGCGCCGCGCCATCTATATGAGTATGAGTAGGCACGGCAAATTTAATCTTGAACGCCCCGTTTGCTAGCGGACGGATTCACCAAAGGCGGCGATTGTACGGGAAACCCCCGTGACAAATCAAGTATTTTGTACGCTGTTGCAGTCGATGCGCCCGCCCCCCACAATGCGCGAAAACGCCGCCGCCCATGAATCTTCTCAAAGCCCTCGCTGCGGTCAGCAGCATGACCCTGCTCTCCCGCATCCTCGGATTCGTGCGCGACGCCATCATCGCCCGCGTGTTCGGTGCGGGCATGCTGACCGACGCCTTCTTCGTCGCCTTCAAGATCCCCAACCTGCTACGGCGCCTTTTCGCCGAAGGTGCATTCTCGCAGGCCTTCGTACCGATTCTGGCCGAATACAAGAACCGACTGGGCCATGATGCCACCCAGACCCTGGTCAACCAGGTCGGCACCGTCCTGACGCTGGCACTGGTCGCGGTTGCGCTCCTGGGCATCGTGGGCGCGCCCTGGGTGGTCTATGTCAGCGCGCCGGGTTTCCGCGCCGACCCGGACAAACTCGCCCTCACCGTCACCCTGCTGCGCATCATCTTTCCCTACATCATCTTCATTTCGCTCGTCGCGCTGGCGGCCGGAATTCTCAATACCTTCAGCAAGTTTTCGGTGCCGGCGTTCGCGCCGGTGCTGCTCAACGTCGCCATGATCGCCGCCACGCTGTGGCTGGCGCCGTATTTCGATCCGCCGGTGCTGGCGCTCGGCTGGGGGGTGGCGCTGGGCGGCGTGCTGCAACTGGCGTGGATGCTGCCGCACCTGCTGAAAATCCGCATGCTGCCGCGCCCGACCCGGCGCTTCGACGACCCCGGCCTCAAGCGCGTCCTGAAGCTGATGGCACCCGCCACGCTGGGCGTCTCGGTCGCCCAGATCAGCCTTCTGATCAACACCATCTTCGCCTCCTTCCTCGCCACCGGCAGCGTGTCGTGGCTGTATTACGCCGACCGACTGATGGAGTTTCCCGCCGGCATGCTGGGGGTGGCGCTCGGCACCATCCTGCTGCCCAGCCTGGCCAAGCATTACGCCGACGACAACCCGGGCGACTATTCGAAGCTGCTCGACTGGGGCCTGCGCCTGACCCTGCTGCTCGCGCTGCCCGCCGCCGCCGCGCTGGCGGTGCTGGCGGTGCCGCTGATCGCCACCCTGTTCAATTACGGCGCGTTTACGGCGATCGATGTGACGATGACCCAACGCGCGCTGGTCGCCTACAGCGTGGGGCTGGTCGGGTTGATCCTGGTGAAGGTGCTGGCGCCGGGGTTCTACGCGCGGCAGAACATCCGCACGCCGGTCAAGGTCGCCATTTTCACGCTCGTCGCCACCCAACTGATGAACCTCGCTTTCATCATCCCGCTGGGTCATGCTGGATTGGCGCTGTCGATCGGCTTGGCAGCCTGTCTGAACGCGGGCCTGCTGCTGCACCTGTTGAAAAAACACGGGATTTACCAGCCGCAGCCGGGCTGGACCGGCTATTTCCTGCGCGTGCTGCTGGCGGTTTCGCTGATGGCGGCGATGCTTTTTTATGCCATGGGTGATTCCCAGTGGTGGCTGGCGGCGGGCTTCGTCGACCGCATCATCCGGCTGTCGCTGCTGGTCGGCGGCGGCATCGTTCTGTATTTCGCCGCCCTCGGCCTGATGGGATTTCGCCCGCGCCAGTTCGCCCGCCGCGCGGCAGAATAAGGGTTCGATCGGCTAGAATAAGCGCTTTTTGGCGCCTCTCCGCACGACGCATCAAGCCCATGCGCATCACCCACGGTTTTCGATCACTCGGCACGCCCCACGCGGTCACCATCGGCAATTTCGACGGCCTGCATCTCGGGCATCAGGCCATGCTCGCGCGTCTGCAGAACGTGGCGCAGGCACGCGGCCTGCCGACCTGCGTGCTGAGCTTCGAGCCTCACCCGCGCGAATTCTTCGCGCCCGAGCAGGCGCCCGCGCGGCTGTCGAGCCTGCGCGAAAAGGCCGAATGCCTGCAGCGCATGGGCATCGACCGACTGCATGTGTTCCGTTTCGACCGTGCCTTCTCGACGCTTACTGCCGAGGCTTTCATCGAGCAGGTGCTGGGCACGACGCTTGAGGCGCGCTACGTGCTGGTGGGCGACGATTTCCGCTATGGCGCCAAGCGTGCGGGCGATTTTGCGCTGCTCAAGCAGGCCGGCGAGCGGCTTGGCTTCGATGCCGAATTCCTGCCCACGGTGGAAGTGGCCGGCGAACGGTCTTCCTCGACCGCCGTGCGCAGTGCGCTCGCCGCTGGCGAACTCGAGCACGCGGCGCGCCTGCTGGGCCGGCCCTACAGCATTTCAGGCCGCGTGGTGCACGGCGACAAGCTCGGGCGCGACATCGGCTTTCCCACCGCCAACATCCAACTCAAGCACAACCGGCCGCCCTTGATGGGCATCTTTGCAGTGGAGCTCTACGGCCTCAACGGCGCGCCGCTGCCGGGCGTGGCGAGCCTGGGCCGCCGTCCCACGGTCAAGGGCGCGGACGCGGTGCCGGTGCTCGAAGTGCACCTGTTCGATTTCAAGGCCGAGATCTACGGCCGTCGCGTACGCGTGGATTTTCTGCACAAGTTGCGCGACGAAGAGAAATACCCCGACCTCGATACGCTCGTCGCGCAGATCCGTCGCGACGTCGACAACGCCAAACAATTCCTAAAGCAACGTCATGCCTGACTACAAGAACACGCTCAACCTGCCCGACACGCCCTTCCCGATGCGCGGCGACCTCGCCAAGCGCGAACCCGGCTGGGTCAAAAGCTGGCAGGAGAAAAAGCGCTACGAGGCGATCCGCAAGGCGGCGGCCGGGCGGCCGAAATTCATCCTGCACGATGGCCCGCCCTACGCCAACGGCGACATCCACATCGGCCACGCGGTGAACAAGATCCTCAAGGACATCATCGTCAAGGCGAAGACGCTTTCCGGCTTCGACGCGCCCTACGTGCCGGGCTGGGACTGCCACGGCCTGCCAATCGAACTGCAGGTGGAGAAAACCCACGGCAAGGCGATTCCCCCGTCGAAATTCCGCGAGTTGTGCCGCGCCTACGCGACCGAACAAATCGAGCGGCAGAAAGCCGACTTCATCCGCCTGGGCGTACTGGGCGACTGGGGCAACCCTTATCGCACGATGGACTTCCAGTTCGAGGCCGAGCAGTTGCGCGTGCTGGGGCAGATCCAGCAGGCGGGTTATCTGTACCAGGGCGCCAAGCCGGTGCACTGGTGCGTCGACTGCGGCTCGGCGCTGGCCGAGGCCGAAGTCGAGTACGAGGACAAGACCTCGCCCGCGATCGACGTCGGCTTTGCCGTGGCCGACCACGCCGACCTTGCCCGCCGCTTCGACATCGCGGCGATCGACGCACCGATCCAGGTCGTCATCTGGACCACCACGCCGTGGACGCTGCCGGCCAACCAGGCCGTGGCGCTGCATCCCGAATTCCAGTACGCGCTGGTGCGCACATCCAAGGGCCTCTTGATCCTGGCCGACAGCCTGCGCGAGGCCGCGCTGACACGTTATGGGTTAAACGAGGGCGCCGAGGTCATCGCGCACACCACCGGCCAGGCGCTCGAAGGCGTGCTGCTGTGGCACCCCTTCCAGGAACGCCAGGTGCCTGTAATCGTGGGCGACCACGTCACCGCCGATGCCGGCACCGGTGCCGTGCACACCGCCCCCGGCCATGGCCTCGACGACTACGTGGTAGGCAGCCGCTACGGCCTCAAGGTCGACAACCCGGTGGGCGACGACGGCCGCTTTTACGCCAGCGTGCCACTGGTCGGCGGCATGAGCATCTGGCAGGCCAATCCGCTGATCCTCGAAACGCTGGAGGCCAGCGGCAATCTTCTGGCGCACGAGAAGCTGCTGCACAGCTATCCGCACTGCTGGCGCCACAAGACGCCGATCATTTTCCGCGCGACACGGCAGTGGTTCATCGGCATGGAAGCCGGCGGCGAAAAGCCCCTGCGCGAGCAGGCGATGGCGGCTGTCGACGCGACGCAGTTCTTCCCGCACTGGGGCCGTGCACGGCTGGAGGCGATGATCAGGAACCGTCCCGACTGGTGCGTCTCGCGCCAGCGCAACTGGGGCGTGCCGATGCCCTTCTTCACCCACAAGGAAACCGGCGAATTGCACCCGCGCACGACTGAGCTGCTGGAAGCTGTGGCGAAGCGCGTCGAATCGGCCGGCATCGAAGCCTGGTTCGCGCTGGACCCGGCCGAACTCTTGGGCGCGGACGCCGCGCACTACAACAAGACCGGCCACACGCTCGATGTCTGGTTCGACTCGGGCGTGACCCACGCCTGCGTGCTGAAGCGCCGCCCGGAGCTCTCGCATCCTGCGGACCTCTATCTGGAAGGCTCGGACCAGCATCGCGGCTGGTTCCAGTCGTCGCTCCTCACCGGCTGCGCCACCGATGGTCGCGCCCCTTACAAGGCCCTGCTCACCCACGGTTTCGTAGTCGACGGCAAAGGCCACAAGATGAGCAAGTCGAAAGGCAACGTCGTCTCGCCGCAGAAGGTGATGGACCAGTACGGCGCCGACATCCTGCGGCTATGGGTGGCGACCACCGACTATTCGGGCGAGCTCACCATCTCGGACGAGATCCTCAAGCGCGTGGTGGAGGGCTATCGCCGCATCCGCAACACGCTGAAATTCCTGCTCGCCAACCTGTCCGACTTCGATCCCAAGGTACACGCGCTGCCGGTGGAAAACTGGCTGGAAATCGACCGCTACGCGCTGGCGATGACGCGCCAGTTGCAGAGCGAACTGCAGGCGCACTACGACGCCTACGAGTTCCACTTCATCGTGCAGAAGCTGCAGAGCTTCTGCTCGGAAGACCTCGGCGGCTTCTACCTCGACATCCTGAAGGACCGCCTCTACACCAGCGGCGCCGACAGCCCTGCACGTCGCGCAGCGCAGAACGCGCTGCATCAACTGACCCATGCCCTCACCCGCTGGATGGCGCCGATCCTGTCGTTCACGGGCGAGGAGGTGTGGGCAGAGCTGACCGGAGAGGATTCGGTCTTCCTGCATACCTGGCACGAACTGCCGGCGCAGGCGGACGAGGCCGGCCTGCTCGAGCGCTGGACCCGCATCCGCGCGGTCCGCGCCGACGTGCAGAGGGAACTCGAAACCGTACGCGTCGCCGGCGGCATCGGTTCGTCGCTGCAGGCCGAAGTGACCCTGCACGCCAGTCCTGAAACGCAGACCCTGCTCGCGCCACTGGGCGACGACCTGAAATTTGTCCTGATCACCTCACAGGCCCGTGTTGTTGCGGCCGACGCCGACCGCATCGAAGTCACCCCGAGCGCAGCGAAAAAATGCGAGCGCTGCTGGCACTACCGCGACGACGTCGACGCCCACGCCGAGCATCCCGGCCTGTGCGGGCGCTGCGTCAGCAATCTCTACGGCGACGGCGAGGTGCGCAGCCATGCTTAAGGCACTGGACCCCGCACTGCGCAAGTGGCTGGTGCTTGCGCTGGCCGTCATCGTGGCCGACCACCTGACCAAATGGTGGGTGACGGCCAACCTCGACTACCAGGAATTCATCCCGGTGCTGCCGTTTTTCTCGCTGGTTCTCGTGCACAACACCGGTGCGGCATTCAGCTTCCTGGCCGACGCTGGCGGCTGGCAACGCTGGTTCTTCATCGCCATCGGCGTCATCGCAACCGTGATCATCGTGCGCCTGCTCAAGCGCCACGCCTACGAACCGCGGCTGGCCTTTTCTCTGGCGTTGGTGCTCGGCGGCGCGCTCGGCAACGTGATCGATCGCGTGGCGCTGGGCTATGTGGTGGATTTTTTGTATTTCCACTACCGGGGCTTTGCGTGGCCAGCGTTCAACGTGGCGGACACCGCCATCAGCATCGGCGCCGCCCTGCTGATCTGGGACAGCCTGCGCGGCAAGCACCCTTCGCCAAAAACGTCATGACGACCCGCACCGTCGCCCCGGGCGATACCCTGCTGCTTCGCTACGCGTTGCGTCCGCGCGCTGGCGACGATCTCATTTCCAATTTCGACGATGCCGAGCCGGAGACCGTCACCCTCGGCGACGGCACCCTGGCGCCGATGCTGGAGCAATGGCTGATCGATCTCGTCCCCGGCGAGCGCCACGTGTTCCTGCTCGAACCCTGGCAGTCGTTCGGCGAAATGCAGCCCGAGCTGATCCAGACCCTGCCCAAATCCGATCTGCCTCCCGACATGGAATTTAGCGTCGATCAGCTGGTCGAATTTTCCATGCCCAACGGCCAGACGCTCGCCGGGCATGTTCTCGACATCGGCGACGACGCGGTGAAGGTCGACTTCAACCATCCGCTCGCGGGTCTGTTCATCGAATTCGAAGTCGAGGTGGAGCGGATTCTTCCCCCTGGTGAAGCCGCTAGCCATTCGACCAGGCCCGCAAGCGGGCAAGTCGATGGTTATCCCCAACCCGCTCCCACAGGCGGGAGAGGGAGCAGACGCTAGGCCCAAACCGATTAATGACTGCATCCTGTGACACCTGAGCACCCCATGACACCGACCATTCTTCTCGCCAATCCCCGCGGTTTCTGTGCCGGGGTCGACCGTGCCATCGCCATCGTCGAGCGCGCACTGGAAAAATACGGCGCACCGATCTACGTGCGCCACGAAGTCGTCCATAACACCTATGTCGTCAGCGACCTCAAGTCCAAGGGTGCAATTTTCGTAGAGGAATTGTCCGAGGTCCCCGCCGGCGCCACCGTCATTTTCAGCGCGCACGGCGTGTCGCAGGCGGTGCGCGCCGAAGCCGAAGTGCGTGGCCTCAACGTATTCGACGCCACCTGCCCGCTGGTCACCAAGGTGCACGTCGAAGTCAGCAAGATGCGCGACAAGGGACTGGAAATCGTGATGATCGGCCACAAGGGCCACCCAGAAGTCGAGGGCACCCTGGGCCAGTCAAAGGGCGGCATGTACCTGGTCGAGACGCCGGAAGACGTTGCCCGCCTGCAGGTGGCCGAACCCGACAAGCTCGCCTACGTCACCCAGACCACCCTGTCGGTCGACGACGCCGCACGCGTGGTCGACGCCCTGCGCGCCCGCTTCCCCAACATTGTCGGCCCGAAAAAGGACGACATCTGCTACGCCACGCAAAACCGCCAGGATGCCGTCAAGGCGCTGGCGCCGCAGTGCGACGTGGTGATCGTGGTGGGGTCACCGACCAGTTCCAACTCCAATCGCCTGCGCGAAGTGGCCGAAAATCTGGGCGTGCCTGCCTATATGGTGGACAGTGCAGAGGAAATTGTTCCGGAGTGGGTGGCCGGAAAAAACCGGATCGGCCTCACCGCTGGCGCCTCTGCTCCGGAAGTCCTGGTATGCGCGGTGATCGAACGCCTGAAGCAACTCGGCGTCGGGACAGTTGAAAACCTCGATGGTGCCCTGGAGAAGGTTTCCTTCGCTTTGCCCAAGGGATTGGGCAGCTAATCAGCTTTTCCAGCAATCGCCAAGCGAACCCGCGCCCGTTTCTGTTTTTGCCCCGGTCTGTGTAATGGTCATTGTGCCGCACAGGGCGTCTGCGTAAGTCCCCGCGGGCGCGGCCTGTATGGTAAAAGCCGTAGCAGTCGCTTCGGTCAGCGTAACTGAATACCTGGCCGTACCGTTTTCGGGGGATTGATCCTTGGGCAGATCCGCCGCGGCATTGCACGGCGCGGCGGCCCCGCCGACTGCCGCGTAGGAGCCGCAAGTCGTGAAACGACGCTCCATGTACTGCGCGTTCTCCAGCATGAGCGCCTGCGCGTCGGCCCGGTTGGCATTACGCACATATTTCATGTAGCTCGGATAGGCGATCGAAGCCAGAATTCCAACAATAGCCACGACTATCATGACTTCGATCAGCGTGAATCCGCTTTGTCTTGTATCCGTGCTCATTGCATATCTCCCAAGGTTTTACTGAATTTGCCGCCAATAGGTGCGTCTGAGCGAACTGCTGCCGGGGGGCACGGTGGGGTCACCCTTGTTGCCCAGTGACTGGATACCCCCGGTCGTACCGGTCATCACCTTGAAGTCCTTGCCATCCGGCCCCTCGAACCAGGCAGGCGGCTTGGTGATGCCGACCGATGTCTTGACGCCGCTGGCGACCTCACCACTGTCAAGGACGTCGCCGCTGTCGAATTGACCGTCATTATTGAAGTCGAAGCTGGAACTCTCAGTCTGGCCGCCTGTAATCGCATCCAGCTCCATCAGCCAACTCACCCCGCCTGAGTTGCAGCTATCGGTGGAAGGAATCAGTGTCAGGAAGATCACACGGCCATAGCGCAACAGAGCCTGGGTCACGACACGCTCACCCACTGGACTGGGCTGGTCGAGGTCCATATACCAGCCGGCCTTGTCCGTCCAGTCGACCGAGTTGTCTGAGGTTTGCCGCAGCTCCTCACCAAACTCGTCTGTCTGGGCCTCGATCGTCTGCACCTGCAACTCGCTGCGATCGGTCGTCAGGATCGCTGCACCGTTGTCCCTGATGCCATAGAAAGCCTGGACATTCGTGTTGAACACGTCCGTACTCTGCAGGTATTGGCCGGTGCCGAAATACACCATCACACCGCCATCAGGATGACCACCAATGGTGGGCTGGGCCGTAATCGGCTGGACTTGATCACTGGCATTGCGCGCAACAAACAAAGGCGTCGTCTGGTGACCGAACGTGGTCAGATCGAACTTCCAAAGATTGCCCAGCAGGTCGCCCGCATATGCGTAATCCATGATCATGTCGCCGTCGGCATCATGAAGCGTGGGGGTCGACAGGCCATTCGCCGTAGCACTGCCCGCCTCGATCTTGGCAATCAGCGCGCCAGTCTGCAGATTCACCACATACAGATACGCGCGTTCATTCGCGCTGTTGTATCCATTGCCGAACACGGCTGCCCACTGTCCGTTGTTCAGTCGGGCAATCTGGGGTTTGCTGTAGGTCAGGCCCAGGTCGGTTTCCGTGTACTCCCACATCACCATGCCGGCTGACGGGCTGGCCACATTGCTTACATTCAGGGCATAGACCGATTTTCCGCCGCCGCCGAGGCCGCCTACCAGCACCGTGGCCCAGCCGCTCGACAGATAGGCGTCGCCAACCGTCGGGCCCCCATCCACATAATATTCATGTACATAGCTTGGATCGGTCAGCTTGCTGAGGTTTTCATACACACCGTTCGGCACATAGGCAAACAGCTCGACGCCCGACGCATCATTATCAGCGTCCGCCCGGAAGGCATGCAGCATGCCGTCGTTGCCGCCCACGAATACAGCCGGGGTGCGTCCGGTTTTGCTGTCTACGTAAGCCTCGTAGGAAAGCGCTTCGGTGGCGCCCCCGCCCATGTTCGTGTAACCCAGATCATCCAGGTGTGCAAAAGCGGGGTCCGAGTTGATGATGTCTCCAAGCACGTGTGAGCGCTTGCGGAAAAGGCCGCTCGTGACGACACCGTTGACCACAACGATCTCCTGCGTTTGCACGCCGCGCAGCCAGTCGAGTCGAGCGGAACCATTGGTGTCCGTGACGGTTCCGAT
>JAABQU010000264.1 GCA_011391285.1 Thiobacillus sp. | reverse complement strand
GCGGGCCAGTTTGTAGGCGCCTTCGTTGTACTCAGCCATATTTAGCTCAAAGACAAAGTTGTCCAGAAACCGTAGCGAGCGGTTGATAGGCGGGTGAGCCCGCAGCGCAGCAACCGGAATGTACTGAAGTACATGAGGATTGCGAGCAGCGCGCGATCCCGGATATCAGCCGCGCAGTAAGTTTAAGGATGACTTTTACCAGTCGTCGCCGGAGAGCGTCTTTTCCAGTTCGCGCTCGGCGGTGAGCGTTTCCTGCGCGGCGATCTCGTCCTCGGCAAAAATCATCTTGTACTTGTCGCCGGTCTTGGGGTCGAGCGTCTTGCGCAGTTCGTTGGTGTGCGCCTTGGCTTCCTTGAAGGTGGCCCACTCGCCCTGCTTTTCCAGGACCTTGAACATTCCCATGCGAAAAACGTAGTAAGGCATGATCGCTCCTTAAGTCAGTTTGCCGTGGCACTGCTTGTACTTCTTGCCCGACCCGCACGGACAGGGGTCGTTGCGGCCGACCTTGGGATAGGCGTCGGCCGGCGCCGCCTTGGCGGCGGCAGCCTCGGCAAAATCCTGCGCCTCGTCGTAGCTTGCGTGCTGGTATTCAACGTTGGACAGTTCTTCGTGAAGCTCGACCGCCTGCACGTCCTCGGGCGCGCGAATCTGCACGGTGGTGGTGATCTGCGTCACCTCGGCCTTGATCGCGGTCAGCATGCCGGAGAATAGCTCGAACGCCTCGCGCTTGTATTCCTGCTTCGGCTGCTTCTGCGCATAACCGCGCAGGTGAATGCCCTGGCGCAGGTGATCCAGCGCCGACAGGTGCTCGCGCCAGTGGGTGTCGAGGCTTTGCAGCATCACCGCGCGCTCGAACTGGCGCAGGCCGTCAGCGCCCACCAGCGCTTCCTTCTCCTTGTAGGCTGCCTCGGCGGCTTCGCAGATTTTCTTGCGCAGGCCTTCCTCGTGCAGCGTCTTGTCCTCGTCCAGCCATTGCTGCAGCGGCAAGTGGAGCGAGAACTGCGCGGCCAGGGCCTTTTCCAGACCCGCCACGTCCCACTGCTCGTCCATGCTGCCCGGCACGATGTGCAGGTCGATGACATCGTTCAGCACGTCGTCGCGCATGGCGCGAATGGTGTCGCCGATGTCGGCGCTCGCCAGCAGCTCGTTGCGCTGTTCGTAGATCACCTTGCGCTGGTCATTGGAGACATCGTCGTATTCGAGCAGCTGCTTGCGGATGTCGAAGTTGCGTTGCTCGACCTTGCGCTGCGCGTTCTCGATCGCGCGCGTTACCCACGGATGCTCGATCGCCTCGCCCTCGGGCATTTTCAGGCGGTCCATGATCGCGGCGACGCGGTCGGACGCGAAAATGCGCAGCAGCGGATCTTCCAGCGACAGGAAGAAGCGGCTGGAGCCGGGGTCGCCCTGGCGTCCGGAACGACCGCGCAGCTGGTTGTCGACGCGCCGCGATTCATGGCGTTCGGTACCGATGATGTGCAGGCCGCCGGCCGCCAGCACGGCGTCGTGACGCACCTGCCAGTCAGCCTTGAGCGCTGCGATGCGGCTGGCTTTTTCGCTGTCGGACAGCGCCTCATCCTGCTGGATCGCGTCGATTTCCTTCTGGATGCTGCCGCCCAGCACGATGTCCGTGCCGCGGCCCGCCATGTTGGTGGCAATCGTGATCCCGCCCGTCATGCCCGCCTGCGCGATCACCTCGGCCTCGCGCTCGTGCTGCTTGGCGTTCAGCACGTTGTGCGGCAGCCCGGCTTTCTTGAGCTCGGCGGAGAGGTGTTCGTTGGCTTCGATCGAGGTGGTGCCCACCAGCACCGGCTGGCCCCGTTCGTGGCAGGCGCGGATTTCGTTGATCACCGCCTGATCGCGCTCGCGCGCGGTGCGGAAGACCTGATCCTGCTCGTCCTTGCGGATCATCGGGCGATGGGTCGGCACGACCACGGTTTCCAGCCCGTAGATGCTCTGGAATTCGAAGGCCTCGGTGTCCGCGGTGCCGGTCATGCCCGACAGTTTTTCGTACATGCGGAAAAAATTCTGGAAGGTGATCGACGCCAGGGTCTGGTTTTCCTTCTGGATCGCCACGCCTTCCTTCGCCTCGACGGCCTGGTGCAGGCCTTCCGACCAGCGGCGCCCGCTCATCAGGCGGCCAGTGAATTCGTCGACGATGATGACTTCGTCATTCTGCACCACGTAGTGCTGGTCCTTGAAGAACAGCGCATGGGCGCGCAAGGCGGCATACACGTGGTGCATCAGCATGATGTTGGAAGCGTCGTAGAGGCTGCCGCCCGGCTGCAGCAGGCCCATTTCGGTGAGAATGGCCTCGACCTTTTCGTGCCCCGCTTCGGACAGCAGCACCTGGCGCGACTTCTCGTCGACCGAGTAATCGCCCTCGGACTCCTCGTCCTTTTGCCGGGTCAGGCGCGGCGGCACCTCGTTGATCTGCTGGTACAGGCCGATGTTTTCTTCCGACTGGCCGGAAATGATCAGCGGCGTGCGCGCCTCGTCGATCAGGATCGAGTCGACCTCGTCGATGATGCCGAAGGCCAGCGGACGCTGCACCTTCTCGCTCATCTGGAAGACCATGTTGTCGCGCAGGTAGTCGAAGCCGTATTCGTTGTTGGTGCCGTAGGTGATGTCGGCGGCATACGCAGCCTGCTTTTCGTCGTGCGGCATCTGCGACTTATTGACCCCGGTGGTCAGGCCGAGGAAACCGTACAGCCGCCCCATCCATTCGGCGTCACGGCTGGCCAGGTAGTCGTTCACCGTCACCACGTGCACGCCCTTGCCGGTCAGTGCGTTCAGGTACGCGGCCAGTGTCGCCATCAGCGTCTTGCCCTCGCCGGTGCGCATTTCGGCGATCTTGCCGTCGTGCAGCACCATGCCGCCCACCATCTGCACATCGAAGTGGCGCATGCCAAGCACGCGTTTCGAGGCCTCGCGCACCACGGCGAAGGCTTCCGGCAGCAGCTTGTCGAGCGTTTCGCCCTTTTCCAGCCGCGACTTGAACTCGGCGGTCTTGCCAGCCAGCTCGGCGTCGGACAATTTTTCCATCGCCGGCTCCAGCGCGTTGATCGCTTTCACCTTTTGCAGGTATTGTTTGACCAGTCGCTCATTGCGGCTGCCGAAGACTTTTTTGAACAGGGATTGCAGCATGGGGAATCCGAAATGTCCGCAGGACGCGGTAAATCGCTGAATTTTAACATAGCGTCGCAGGCTTCCTGTGACGTCATCAAGACAGCGCCACGGGCTTCCCGTGTCGGTTGTGTGGCACGCCCATGAGTTCTTCCAGCCTCGCCGACCTGCTGGCCAGCCAGCTGCCGAACGGCCTCGCCGTGCGCGCCCGCGCCCTGCTGGGTACCCAGGCCGCGCTCGAGCGCGCCCTGCCCGCCGCGCTGGCCGGACATGTGCGGGTGATGCAGCTGGAAAACGCCGCGTTGAGCCTCGCCTGCGACAGCGGTGCGGTGGCCAGCCGCCTGCGCCAGCAGACCGACGCCCTGATGGCCAGCCTCGGCAAGCACGGCATCGTGGTGACCGGCGTGCGCATCAGCGTCAAACCCGAACTGCTGGCGCGCTACGCGCACCCGGTCGAGAAAGCCGGTTTGCCCGCCACCGCGCTGGAAGGCCTGGCGCACCTCAATGCGGAAATTGAAGACGGGCCTTTGAAAGACGCCCTGAACCATTTGCTGCAGCACCACCGCAAGGGCTGATCAGCCCGCCAGCGCGGTTCTGACCCTTCCTTGCCGGGCCCGGCTTGCCTGAGCCGGCCGCCCCTTTTTCAGCGTGTTTCGCGGACGTCGCGTTCACGTCCCCGGTAAGTCTGGCTGGCGGGATGGCCCGGCAACGGCCGCGCGCTTTCCTCCTTCCGGACTTCGCCGCGTGGTGCTGTGGCCGGGGCCCGCGCCGGCGCCTGAACCGCTGGCGCAGCCGGACGACTGGCCGTTGGGGCGGGCGTTGACGGCTGGACGGGCCGAGTCGCGGGCCGGGCTTCCTGACGCACGGCGGGCTGCTCGCGTGTCGTCGTCTGACTGCGCGTGGTGGGCGGCGGGCTGGCCGGTGACGGCTGGACGGGTCGAATCGCAGGCTGGGCCTCCCGGCGCTCGGTGGCCTGTTCGCGTGTCGTCGCCTGGCCGCGCGTGGTGACGGGCGGCGGCGTCGACTTTCTGAGCTCTTCGTAGCGTGGCGGCCGCGGCTCAGGTTTCCGCTCAGGGCCCACATCGGCGCCAAAAGGTGGGCGCGACACGGCGCGCGCGTCCTCGGTTCGACGTGTCGGCGGAATCACGTAGCGGGATTGGGGGACGGCCTGGGTGCGAACACGCGGTGCGGCGTCCTGCAGGACCGGCGTCCGTTCACGGGGTATGCGCGTCGTCACCACCGGACGCGTGACGATCTCGCGCGGTGGCTGGATCCCCTTGGGTGCGCCGCCCGAAAGGCTGGCACGCGTAGGCTTCACCGGCAATTCGCCACGCGCCGGCGCGAACTCGGTGTGGCGGTAACGGTTCTCCACCGTGGCCTGCACCCGCTCCCGTCCGAACTTGTCGGCCGGCACCGTGAGGATGGCGCGCGGCTGACTGCCGTTTTGATAACGGATATCGCGCACATTGACGACCGTGGTCTGCTGGATCACCACATTGTTGACGATGCGCGGGCCGGCCCAGCCGCCCCAGTACGGGTTCCAGCGGCGGGCAGGCGGCCCCCACCATGGCAGCACCGGCTCGCCCCAGCTCAACGCCACCCACCACAAACCGGGCAGACCCACGCTCAGGCTCCCCGACACCACCCCATCGCGAACCATGAATGCCACCAGCGCGGGCGAATACACCGGACGCCGCACCACCGGCCCAGGCACCCAGCCCCAGTAGCCGTTGACGTAGACCCAGCGGCCGTAATGGAAGGGCGCCCAGCCCCACGGCGCATAGTCGACCCAGGTCCATTCGTAGAACGGATCCCAAATCCAGTAGCCGGTACTGTAGGGGGCCCAGCCGACGCTCACGCCATAGGGAATCCACACCGAACCATAAGTCGGCACCACGCGCCAGTGGCCGTAATGATCGAGTTCTTCGGCGCCGTAGACACCGGGCGGAAGATAGCGCGCGCTGACCGAATCGTCGGTGCGATCGCTGCGCGCGTCGTTCCAGCGGTCCCAGTCATCCGGTGCCAGTGCGGCGTACGTGGCCACCTTCACCGGATCACCCGCCGTAACCACGATATCCTCTGACGGATAAATGCTCAGCGAACGCCCGTCGGCCGTAATCACCGTGGCCTCGCCGCCACGACGGGTGATGAAATGGGTATCGGGGCTGCCCACCTCCAACCGGTAGTAGCCGGCATGCTCGATGACAAAGACCGCGTTCGGCGTGCTCACCTCCACCGTGAGTCCCGTCTCCAGGGTGCGCATGTCGAACGACACCCGGCCGCTGGTGACCTTGAACTGGATCAGGCGCTCCTGGTGCTGCAGCAGCGAAAGCTGGCTGTTCTCGTCGGCACGCACGAAACTTCGGCTGCCAAACTGCACCTCGAAATTCGCATTGCTGCCCGTATAGAGCGCATCGCCTTCCGCCAGCGGCAGGTTGGCCTGGGCGCGCACCCAGTCATCCGCACCCTGCCGCCAATAGGACACCTCGCCGTCGATGAAGCTTAGCCGCGGCGGCGTGGGTGTCCACTCACTGTCCTCATCCACCGCCTGTGCCAGCGCGCATGGCATCGCGCACAGAAACAGCAGGGGAATCAGAAAGATGCGTCTCAGGGTATTCATGGAGTCTCCCAATGTCCGGGGCTTCGCGACTCAATCAAATCGAACAGGGCTGATCGCTCGCCCAATTGATTGTTTATAGTCCTTTGAACACCCGGTGACGGGATGGGTTCAACGAGGTGCCACGTCAGTGATGCGGGCGGTTCGGGAAGCCGGAATTCCAAGCCCTATCACATTGCCTGTCCCGGCTCGGACGTGCTTGACCGCCCCAGGACGACCAGCGCGATGCCGCCGAGGATGGCCACCGAAGCGAACGCCAGCCGCAGCGTGACCGGCTCGTCGAGCAGCAGCGTGCCGCCTGCCGCTGCAATCACCGGCACGCTCAGCTGCACCGTCGCCGCGTGGGTGGCGGCCAGGCCGCGCAAGGCCGCGTACCACACGGCATAACCTGCACCGGATGCCAGCGCGCCCGAAAGCACGGCGTATCCCGCGCCCACGGCATCAACCTGCAGCCACGGCAGCGCGGCCGCACCCAGCCCGATCCCCAGCGGCGCCGCGCGCAGAAAATTGCCCGCTGTCGCGCCGATCGGATCGGCCGTGTTGCGCCCGCGCAGCGAATACACCCCCCACGCGATGCCGGCAGCCAGCATCAGCAGCGAACCGCCGATCGGCGGCGCCGACAGCCCCGGCAGCATCAGATATCCCAACCCGCCCATAGCCAGCACAAGCCCCGTGATCTGCCGTCCGCCCAGCTGCTCGCCATCGCGCAGCCCGGCGAGAATCATCGTCGCCTGTACCGCACCGAACAGCAGCAGCGCCCCGACGCCGGTCGGCAGCGACACGTAGGCGAAAGAAAACGTAGCGGCGTAGGCGAACAGCGCCGCCGCCGACGGCCAGCTGCCGCCGATGTCGCGTGCGCCGCTGCGCAGCACGACGATCAGCCACAGCATCAGCGCGCCCGACAGCAGGCGAATCGAGGTGAAGCTCGCGGCATCGATGTCAGACCGTTCGAAAGCGAGGCGACAGAGAATGGAATTGGCCGCAAACGCGATCAGGGCGATCAGCGTCAGCAGCAGCACGCGGGAGCGGCGCATTTAGAGGCGGGGGGGGGGGCGTGTTGGAATGAGCCCCATTATGCCGCGTGAGACAGAACGGGCTATGCCGTACCTCGGAAACCGTGATATCGCACTCCTGCAACGGCTGCCGACGCGTCGCGCGTCGTGGGTTGACCGCAGCGTGACGCATCCGCACGACCTTGCCCCCTTCCGACAGTGTTTCCACACCTCGTCGCTCGCCTGCGCTTGGGCCGTGCCGCCCGTGGCTGCCGAGAAATCGAAATTACCCCCACCGCAAGACGTCCTAGGGTTTCAACGCCTCCGGCCCCGTGCGGATATGCAGGTCGCGCTGCGGGTAGGGAATGACGATGCCGGCGTCCTTGAAAGCCCGCCAGATGGCCAGGTTGAGATCCGAGCGCACATTGGCCAGGCCGGCCTCGGGGTCCTGTATCCATATCCGCAGTTCCAGTTCGATGCCGCTGTCGCCGAATGCCATGAGCCGGACCGATGGCACCGGGTCGTCGAGCACCCGGGAATGGGCCCGTGCGGCGTCCTCCATCAAGGCCATGGCCTGTTCCGGGTCGTTGTCGTAGCTGATGGAAACCGGGACCTTCAGGCGTACATTGCGGTTGCTGTAGCTCCAGTTGATCACCTCGTTGGTGATCAGGGTCTCGTTGGGAATCAGCCGTTCCACGCCGTCGCGGTCCATCACCACCACATAGCGGGCGTGCAGTTCCTGCACCCAGCCGAGCTTGTCGCCGATGGTGATGACATCGCCCGGGCGGATCGAGCGGTCGAACAGCACAATGAAGCCGCTGATGAAGTTGCTGGCGATGCGCTGCAGGCCGAAGCCAAGGCCCACGCCCAGCGCGCCGCCGAATACCGTCAATGCGGTGAGGTCGATTCCCACCGCATCCAGCGCCAGCAGAAAGGCCAGCACCAGCAGGACGAACTTGCTGAGCTTGACCAGCGCCACCTGCATCCCGGGATTGACGAATTCGGCCCGGCTGATGCGATTTTCGATGACACGGCCCAGCCATTGGGCCAGCAGCCACAACAGGGCCAGGGCGAGGACCAGCTTGAGCGTGGCCAGCACGGAAATCCGCGTGCTGCCCACCTGCATGGCCATGCCGTCCAGGCCCTCCAGCACGGCTGGAAGCCACCCCAGCAGGTGCAGCGCAACGACGATCCAGATCGAGGTGGCGATGAGATTTTCCCAGGCCTTGACCGCCGGGCCGGGGCGGAAGGTCTTGCGCAGGAAATAGATGAATATGCGGATCGTTGCCAGCGAGACCAGCAAGGGCACGGCGAGATCGAGCAGGCTGACCGGGTTGCCCAGATGCTGGAGCAGCGCCCGTCCAGCCAGCACCCCCAGCAGCATGCTGATGGGGAACAGGACACGCTGCAAAGTCTTCAGCGCAAGCATGCGGACCGTGTATTCGTCGCCCCCTTCCGCGCGCGCGGCCAGACTCTGTCCCAGCGTGCGATGCACCAGAAACGCCCCTGCGGCCGCCAAAAGCAGAGCGCCCACTTCCCACCAGAAGCCGGGGTCCCGGATCAGGGCATGCGCGCCGTCCAACAGGGTCTGGAAGTCAACAGGCAGGGCTGGGGACATGATGCTCTTGAGACCGACCTCGGAATCAAGCCCGAAGAATCGCGTTCATCGCAGCACCACCCGCTCGACCACGTAAACCAATGCAACAATGATTCCGACAACCAGCGAAAAACGCAGCACGCGGCCGATATGGCCGAGATATGTGCGGTTGCCGGTGAACAGCCATGCCAAGGCGAGCGCCACCACTGCAATGATCAGGGCGACGATCAGCAGGCGGACGACGATCATGCAGCGAGGGGATGCAGGCGGAGAAAGGCAGAGGGGACGTCCTCGTCATGCTCGAAGCTGACGTATTCCCAGGACTCCTGGTGCTTCAGCAGTTCGCGCAGCAGGGCGTTGTTGAGGGCGTGGCCGGATTTGTAGGCCTCGAAGGCACCGATGATGGGATGACCCAGCAGGTAGAGGTCGCCAATGGCATCGAGCACCTTGTGTTTGACGAACTCGTCGTCGTAGCGCAGGCCGTCCTGATTGAGCACGCGGAATTCATCCATGACGATGGCGTTGTCCAGCGAGCCCCCCAGGGCCAGGCCCTGGTTGCGCAGGTATTCGACCTCGTGCATGAAGCCGAAGGTGCGGGCGCGCGCCACTTCTTTCGTGTAGGCGGTATCGGCGAAGTCGATGGTGACGGTCTTGCCGCTCTTGTCGAACACGGGATGCTTGAAGTCGATGGTGAACTCGACCTTGAAGCCGTTGTGCGGCACGAAACGCGCCCACTTGTCGCCATCGTGCACCTCGATCGGCTGCTTGATGCGCACGTAGCGCTTGCGTGCGTCCTGCTCGACGATGCCGGCGGACTGCAGCAAAAAAACGAACGGTGCCGACGAGCCGTCCATGATGGGAATCTCGGGACCGGTGAGATCGACCAGCAGGTTGTCGATGCCCAAGCCCGCAAGCGCGGACATCAGGTGCTCGACGGTGGACACCTTGGCGGGGCCGGACTCGAGCATCGAGCACAGCCGCGTATCGGTGACGAGGTAGGGATCGGCCTTGAGTTCGGCGGGCGGAACGAGATCCATGCGGCGGAACACGATGCCGGTATCGGGGCCGGCCGGGCGCAGGGTCATCTCGACCTTGACGCCGGAATGCAGGCCGACGCCGGTCGCCTTGACCGGCGTTTTCAGGGTGCGTTGCTTGATCATCGCGTCATTTTAACCGCTCGGAGGGGCGGGCAGCCACCCGCGGGGGTGGGCCGGCTCTCCCGCAATCGGCTCATCCATTCCCTCGACTCGGCCTCAATCCGCCTGACGGCGCAGGAAGGCCGGGATGTCGAGGGTGTCGATGCCGGACTCGCTCATCGCCTGCACCGTGCGGCTGCGGCGATTGGTCATCACGTTGGGCACCTCTTCGCTGCTGCCCATCATCATCGGCGCATCGTCGGTGCCGGTGCGGATGATCTGCATCGGCTTCGGATGCTGGCGCGCGACCGGGCTGCCGAGGCCGGTGGCGACCATGGTGACGCGCAGGGCGTCTTCCATGCTGTCGTCCAGAACCTGGCCGACGATGACGGTGGCCTCTTCGGCGGTGAAGCTCTTGATGGTGTTCATCACCTCGTGGATTTCACGCATCTTCACCGTGGAGGAGGCGGTGATGTTGACCAGCACGCCGCGTGCTCCGGCCAGGTTCACGTCTTCCAGCAACGGGCTGGCGACCGCCTGTTCTGCGGCGATGCGCGCGCGGTTGTCGCCGCTCGCTTGCGCCGAGCCCATCATCGCCATGCCCATCTCGCTCATCACGGTGCGCACGTCGGCGAAGTCCACGTTGACCAGACCCGGGCAGTTGATGACTTCCGCGATGCCGCCGACCGCGCCGTGCAGCACGTTGTTGGCCGCCTTGAAGGCGTCGAGCATGGAGACATCGTCGCCCAGCACCTGCATCAGCTTTTCGTTGGGGATGATGATCAGCGAATCGACGTGGCGCGCCAGCTGCTCGATGCCGGCGTTGGCGGCGCGCACGCGCTTGCCTTCGAACATGAAGGGCTTGGTCACCACGGCCACGGTGAGGATGCCGAGTTCCTTGGCCACTTCGGCCACCACCGGCGCGGCGCCGGTGCCGGTGCCGCCGCCCATGCCGGCGGTGATGAACAGCATGTCGGCGCCGTCGATCAGCTCGGCGATGCGCTCGCGGTCTTCCAGCGCGGCCTCGCGGCCGACGTCGGGGTTGGCGCCGGCGCCCAGGCCCTTGGTCACCCCATTGCCCAGCTGCAGCTGCAGCTTGGCCTGGTTGCGATTCAGCGCCTGCGCGTCGGTGTTGATGGCGATGAATTCCACGCCGCTCAAACCCGAAGTGATCATGTGATCGACCGCGTTGCCGCCGCAGCCGCCCACGCCGATTACCTTGATCACTGCATCCTGGGTGTCTACATCCATCAGTTCAAACATGTTGCTCTCCTCTTTTGCTCAAAACAAAACCAAACTCAAAATTCCTTTGGCGTGTCTGCCGCGATGTGTTTGGCATCCGGCACCACCGCCAAATCCTGTTTCGACGACGCGCGCTCAAGCTCGGCGCAGCGGCGTCAGAAATTCCCCTTGAACCAGCTTTTCATGCGTTCAAATATGTCTTTCAAATTGTTGCCGGTCAGCTTCGGCGCATCGCGCCCGCGCGCTTCCAGCCCGGCCATCAGCAATCCCAGGCAGGTGGCATAGCGCGGGTTGCGCATCACGTCGGCCAGCCCGCCCTGATAGCGTGGCCACCCCATGCGCACCGGCATGTGGAAGACCTCCTCGCCCAGCTCGACCATGCCCTGCATGCCGGCCGAGCCGCCGGTGATGACGATGCCGGACGACAGCAACTCCTCGAAACCGCTGCGGCGCAACTCGGCCTGCACCAGCGAATACAACTCTTCCATGCGCGGCTCGATGAACTCGGCCAGCGTCTGTCTCGACAGCGTGCGCGGCGGGCGGTCACCGATGCCGGGCACTTCGATCATGTCGCGCGCATCGGCCAGCTGGCGCAGTGCGCAGCCGTACTGGATCTTGATGTCCTCCGCTTCTTTCGGCGGGGTGCGCAGCGCCACCGCGATGTCGTTGTTCACCTGGTCCCCCGCCACCGGAATCACCGCCGTGTGGCGGATGGCGCCGTTGGTGAACACGGCGATGTCGGTGGTGCCGCCGCCGATGTCGACCAGGCACACGCCGAGTTCCTTCTCGTCCTCGGTCAGCACCGCCATCGCGGAGGCGAGCGGCTGCAGCACCAGGTCGCCGACCTCGATCCCGCAGCGGCGCACGCACTTGATGATGTTCTGCGCCGCCGACACCGCGCCGGTGACGATGTGGACCTTCACCTCCAGCCGCACCGCGCTCATGCCGAGCGGGTCGCGCACGTCTTCCTGGCCGTCGACGATGAATTCCTGCGGGATGGTGTGCAGGATCTGCTGGTCGGTCGGGATGTTGACCGCGCGCGCGGTTTCCACCAC
>JAABQU010000263.1 GCA_011391285.1 Thiobacillus sp. | reverse complement strand
GCCGGAATGAGCGGTGTCGTGGGAACCGGCACTACCTCGTCGGGTTCCAGATCCTCAGGGAAGCCACCCTGGATCGGGTCCTGTTGGCTGACCGGAGGATCCGCGTCGCTGGTCGAGCCGTCGGGTTTTTCCTTCACCGGCGGCAGGGTTGTCGGTGCCGGCTCGGCTGCGGGGACCACCTCGGCTGCGGGTACCGCTTCGGTTTTGGCTACGGGCGGTGCCGGCGGCTGCGGATACAGATGCGGCTGCAGCTGCGGCAGCAGGGTTTTCAGGATCTGCGCGGTGAGCGAACTGGTGAAGCCGAACTGGCCGGCCTGCTCACCCGGCACCAGCGCGGTCAGGGTGCCGAAGTAACGGTCGCCCAGGTAGAACGCGAAGGTGGCGGTGCGGTTGACCACGCGCGATTCGAGCAATTGCCCGCCCTTGCCGTAGCGTTCGAAGCGGTGGTCGCCGGTACCGGTCTTGCCGCCGATGGTGAGCGCTTTCCCGTCCGAGGTCTTGAGCGCGCCGGCCAGCCGCACCGCGGTACCGGATTCCACCACCTGGGCCAGCGCACGGCGCACTGTCTGCGCGACCTCGGCCGGCATCAGGCGTTCGAACGTGGGGGGGCGGGGCGACAGCCGGGTGTCGTAAGGCGTGTTGGCCGCGAAGTGCAGGCCGGTGAGACTGACCATCGGTGCACGCACGCCGTCGTTGACCAGGATGCTCATCAATTCAGCCAGCGCGGCGGGGCGGTCGCCCGAACTGCCGATGGCGGTGGCGTAGGACGGGGTGAGGTTGTCGAACGGGTAGCCGAGGCGCTTCCAGTCGACCAGCAGGCGGTCGAAAGCCTCGACTTCCAGTAGTGACTGGATGCGGATGTCCTGCGTATTCTTGCGGCTGGTATTGAACAGCCAGTCATAGACTTCGAGGCGCACCCCCATGCCGGACTCATACAGGGTGGCAAGGTCGGTTTTCGGTGCGGCGCGCAGGGTCTTCACCACCCATAGTTCCAGTGGATGAATCTGCGTGATGTAGCCGCGGTCAGCCAGATCGTAGGCATCGGGCGCATGGGTTCGGTAGATCGATTCGAGCGTCTTCGTGCTCAGGCTGGCGCTGGCCGGCACCTGCTGGTGCAATGCGCCGACATACGTCTTGAAGTTCGCCTGCGGCTCCAGGTAGCGGAACACCGAGGTGAAGCGGCGAGGATTGGAACGTGAGCGCGCATACAGGTCTTCGGCCATCTGATTCGGCGTGAGTTTCTTGTGTCGCTGGTAGAAACGATTGATGAAGATGCGACCTTCCTGGTCGACGAAACGGGCGAGGTAGGTTTCGCGCAGGGGATTGCCCGCATCTTCCAGTATGCGTGCCGTCGCCCCTGGCGTGCTGCTGGCGTAATGGCGGACGATGTCGCGCATCATGCGGATGTACACCAGATTGACCGAGTTGCGCGTGGCTTCCCACACGTCCATCACGCGGCTGTTGTCCTTGGCGTCGAAGTTGGCGAAGTGGTGCAGTCCGCCGCCAGTGAAGAAGGGTTCCGGCGAGGCCGAATAGGGACGGGCCATCGCTGCGTCGAGCATGGCGGCAAGCGGCTCGTTGCGGTTCGCCAGTAGACGGGCGGCCACCCATTGCGCCAGCACATTGCGCTGCGGCTGCGCTTTCTGCGTCAGCGCCTTGGTGTCGAGCGCGCGGTAATCAGCGTGCAGTCGCGCGATGATTTCCAGATAGGTGACCAGGGTGCGCAGCTTGGAGGTGGAGCCGAGGTCGAGTCTGGCCTGGCTATTGATGTCGAACGGCTGGTTGAGGTTGTCGGCCTGGATGCGCAGCAGATTGCCCTGCGGCGTTTTTTCATACAGGGTGAAACTGTAGATCACGCTTGCCAGCGGGTTTTCCGGACTCAGCAGGCGGTGCCCGATCAGGCCCGATGCCGCGGCCGCTTCCGGCCTGGCCAGGCTTTGCAGATAGCCGCTGACGATTTTTTGTGCCGGCTGGTTGATGCTGGTGGCGACCTGCAGGTCGAGGCGGTCGAGGTCATACAGACGCGGCTCGCCCAGCAGAGCGGCGACGCGGATGCGTTGCGCGTTGGCCGCTTTCTGGTCGACAAAGCGGGGAGGGGGCGGGTCGATCCGCTGGCTGGTCGTGCGCAGCTTCACCTGCTTGGCCTGGTTGGCCAGATCGCGCGAAATCAGCCGGGTGTTGGCCAGCAGATCGAGGTGGTCGTCGGTCAGCGCATCAAGCGCCTTGCGGTTGGCGGCGAGGTAATACGAGGGGCGACGTTCTGCCACGATCAGCGATAGCGCATGTTTGAGTGCACTGGCGTAGGCGGCGTCCTTGCCGCGCGGGGGCTTCGACAGGATACGATTAGTCTCGGCGAAGTCGAGGCCGTACCAGGCCCACAAGCCATCACCGATGCCGTTGACCTCGCCAAAGCGCGGTGCCGCCGCCAGCGGCACGGTGTTGAGGTAGGCGGCCACGGTTTCGCGCCGCATCTCCAGAGTGTTGGGCCCATTCAGGTAGGCACGCAGGCTGGCGGTCGCCATCTGCCGCAGTTTCTCGCCCATGCTGCCGGTGAGCCCCTCGGGCGAGTGGCGGTATTTCTCGATCTGCGTTGGCAGCGTGCTGCCGCCTGGCACATTGCGGTTGCGGTCGACCAGACTGACACCCTTTTCCAGCAGGGCCTGGGCCAGACGGTCCCATTCCACCGCGGGGTTGCGGGTAGGAAATTCCTCGGTCAGCAGTTCGCGGTTTTCGATATGCAGCAGTGCATTCACCAGCACCGGCGGGATGCTGGAAAAACCGTCGTACACCCGTGTGGGGTACAGGCTGGCGTAGATCGGCTGCTTGTTGCTGTCGACCAGGGTGAGGCCGGCCTGATCCTTTTCGTGATACGGCAGGAACAGCCCGAGGTCGGCCACGCGCGCCATCTGCCGGCTGATTCTGGCCTGCGTGTCGATCTGCCAGCCTGACTTTTTCAGCCGTTCCAGGTAGTCGGGCAGCTTGCTGTAGCCAAGTCGCACGTCATACGGCCCCTGGCCGGCAAAACGGATCCGGTCGGACGGCCCCGGACGGATCTGCCAGGTCAGCTTCTGCGCGGTTTTGGCAAGGTACTTCGCTTCCACGGCAGACGACAGCAGTTCCCAGGCAACCAGCCCGACCAGCCCGATGATCAGCAAGAGAACGGCGAAGCCGATGAGGATGCGGCGCGGAACTTTATGCATGTCGAGGGTGTGTAATAGGGGTCAGCACGTCTGAATCCAGTCGCGTGCGGTCAGAAAGTCAGTATAGAGTGCCGCTTCGGGCGTACCGGGCGCCGGGTGCCAGTCATAACGCCATTTAACAAGGGGCGGCAGCGACATCAGGATCGATTCGGTGCGTCCGCCCGACTGCAGGCCGAACAGGGTGCCGCGGTCGAACACCAGGTTGAATTCGACATAGCGTCCGCGCCGGTAGGCCTGGAAATCGCGTTCGCGCTCGCCGTAGGGATGGTCCTTGCGGCGTTCGAGGATGGGCAGGTACGCATCCAGAAACGCTTCGCCCACACTTTTCGTCATACCGAATGCATGGTCGAAGCCGCCTTCGGCAAAGTCGTCGAAGAACACACCACCGATGCCGCGCGGCTCGTTGCGATGCCTGAGGAAGAAATAGGTGTCGCACCATTGCTTGAAGCGCCGGTGCAGCTCCGGACCAAACGGATCGAGTGCGCGCTTGCAGGTCACGTGGAAATGCCGTGCGTCCTCCTCGAAGCCATAGTAGGGCGTCAGGTCCATGCCGCCGCCGAACCACCACACCGGTGCCTCGCCGTCCTTCAATGCGACGAAGCAGCGCACGTTCATGTGCACCGTCGGCGCATAGGGGTTCTTCGGGTGCAGCACCAGCGATACGCCCATCGCCTCCCAGCGGCGGCCGGCAAGTTCGGGGCGGTGCGCACTGGCCGACGGCGGCAGCTGGCTGCCCGTCACGTGCGAGAAGTTCACCCCGCCGCGCTCCAGCACGTTGCCTTCCTCGATCAGCCGCGAGAGTCCGCCGCCGCCACTCAAGGCAGATGCAGCTTCGTCACCCGCTCCCATCTGGGGTGCAGGCGGGCTGGGGGAACGCTGCCAGGAATCGGTGCGGAAGGGCTGGCCGTCTGCGGTTTCGAGCGCGGCGACGATGCGTGCCTGCAGGTCGAGCAGCCAGGATCTCACAGCGGCGGTGTCGAAGGTGTGGGAGGACATCAGGGTCGAAGGATGGTTCCGGTGGCCAGGTCGATCAGGGTGGACGGGCGGCGGCGCTGGCCAATGCGGCCAGCGATCACACGCACTGCCGCGCCGAATATTCTGCGGCATTCCGCTGCGGTTCTGGCTGGTTTGCGGCCGCTTTTGTTGGCGCTGGTGGAGACCAGTGCCATGCCCAGGCTGCGACACAGGTGCGCGGCGCCGGGATGGGCGGTGACACGCACCGCAATGGTGGGGCGTCCACCGGTGAGCAGGGGCGGGCAGGTGGCGGAGGCTGGCACCACCCAGGTGACGGGGCCGGGCCAGTTGCGCCGCAGCCGTGCCAGGTCGGTCGGGCCCAATGGGCGAACAAAGGGCTGCAGGCGCCTGAAGTGATCGGCGATCAGCAGCAGGCCCTTGGCGGCGCGGCGGCCCTTCAGCCGGATGAGGCGGCGAAGAGCGTGCGGGTTGCGCGGGTCGCAGCCGAGGCCGTAGCAGGACTCGGTGGGGTAGGCAATCAGGCCACCGCACCGCAGCCAGGCCCGCAGATCCGCCGCTTCACCCTTCACCCTTCACGCCTCACTTTTTGCGGTCAAGCGCGCGCCAGCCGATGTCGCGGCGGTATTGCATGCCGTCGAAGTGGATCTGGGCAACCGCTTCGTAGGCGCGCTTTTGCGCCATGCGCACGCTGTCGCCGAGCGCGGTCACCGCCAGCACGCGGCCACCGCTCACCACGGTGCGGCCGTCCTCTGCAGCGGTGCCGGCGTGGAACACGTGCAGGTCGTCGGCGGCAGCGGGCAGCGGACCGATGACGGCCCCCTTCCTGGGGGCGTCGGGATAGCCTTCGGCGGCCAGCACCACCGCCAGCGCGGTACGGCGGTCCCATTCGGCTTCGATCTGGTCGAGCCTGCCGTTGACGGCGGCGTCGACCAGCGCCACCAGATCGGTCTTCAGCCGCATCATGATCGGCTGGGTTTCCGGGTCGCCCATGCGGCAGTTGAATTCGAGCACCCTGGGCGCGCCGTCGGCGCCGACCATGATGCCCGCGTAGAGAAAGCCGGTGAAACGGATGCCGTCGGCGGCCATGCCTTCGACGGTGGGGTGGATCACCTCGCGCATGATGCGCGCGTGCAGTTCGGGGGTGACCACCGGCGCCGGCGAGTACGCGCCCATGCCGCCGGTGTTGGGCCCCTGGTCGCCGTCCTGCAGGCGCTTGTGGTCCTGGCTGGATGCCAGTGCCAGCACGTGCTCGCCGTCGACCATGACGATGAAGCTGGCTTCCTCGCCCATGAGGCATTCCTCTATCACCACGCGGTGACCGGCTTCGCCCATGCTGTTGCCGGCGAGCATGGCGTCGACCGCGGCGTGCGCTTCATCCGCGGTCGTCGCGACCACCACGCCCTTGCCGGCCGCCAGGCCGTCGGCCTTGACCACGATGGGGGCGCCGTGTGCGTCGATGTAGGCGTGCGCTGCGGCGGCATCGCTGAAGGTGCCGAAGGCGGCGGTGGGAATGCCGTGGCGCGCCATGAACTGCTTGGCGAAATCCTTCGAGCTTTCAAGCTGGGCCGCGGCTTGCGAGGGGCCAAAAATCTTCAGCCCGGCGGCGCGGAAGGCGTCGACCACGCCCGCTGCCAGCGGTGCTTCGGGGCCGACCACGGTGAGGGTGATATCCGGGTCACGGCGGACGAATTCGATCAATGACTGAATTTCCATCAATGGCACGTTGACGAGGCCTTCTTCCACCGCCGTGCCGCCATTGCCGGGCGCAACAAAAACCTGGGAGACGCGGGGCGATTGCGCGAGCTTCCACGCCAGGGCATGTTCGCGTCCGCCGGAACCGATGACGAGGAGTTTCATAGTAGGGAGGGGCTAGGATTTAGGAGTTAGGGGATAGGGTCAGGGCCGGTAGTCTGGGTCAACGCGGCCGCAGGCCGCTCATTCCCTAATCCCTAGCCCCTGGCTCCTGGCCCCTTGGGTTCAATGTCGGAAGTGCCGCGTTCCAGTAAACACCATCGCGATGCCGTGCTCGTTGGCGGCGGCGATGACTTCGTCATCACGCATCGATCCGCCGGGCTGGATCACCGCCTTGATGCCGGCGGCGCCAGCCTGGTCGATGCCGTCGCGGAAGGGAAAGAAGGCGTCGCTCGCCATCACCGAGCCGGGCACCACGAGGCCGGCGTGCTCGGCCTTGATCGCTGCGATGCGCGCGGAGTTGATGCGGCTCATCTGGCCCGCACCGACGCCGACGGTCATGCGGTCTTTCGCGTAGACGATGGCGTTGGACTTGACGAACTTGGCGACGCGCCAGGCGAACAGCAGGTCGTCCATCTCCTGTGCGGTCGGTGCACGGTCGGTGACGGTCTTCAACTCGCCGTGCAGCAGCACGTCTGCGTCCTGCACCAGGAGGCCGCCGGCCACGCGTTTCATGTCGAGCTGGGCCACTGCGCCACGCCATTTTCCACATTCGAGCAGGCGCACGTTTTTCTTCGCAGCGACCGCGGCGGAGGCCTCGGGGCTGACTTCGGGCGCGATGATGACCTCGACGAACTGGCGCTCGACGATGGCGGCAGCAGTCTCGCCATCCAGTCGGCCGTTGAAGGCGATGATGCCGCCGAAGGCCGATTCGGGATCGGTCTGGTAGGCGCGGTTATAGGCTTCCAGCAGATTCGCACCGTAAGCGACACCGCACGGGTTGGCGTGCTTGACGATGACGCAGGCAGGCGCGGTGTCGAACAGCTTGACGCATTCGAGCGCGGCGTCGGTGTCGGCGATGTTGTTGTACGACAGTTCCTTGCCCTGGATCTGCCGCGCAGTCGCAATCGTGCCGGCCGGCGCGTGGGCCTCGACGTAGAACGCGCCGGCCTGGTGCGGGTTCTCGCCGTAGCGGCAGGTCTGCGCACGGGTGAACTGCAGGTTCAGTTTCTCGCCGAAGGCTTCGCGCTCGTTGCTGTCGTTCAGCGCAGTCAGGTAGTTGCTGATGGCGCCGTCGTATTCGGCGGTGTGGGAAAACGCCTTCTTCGCCAGCTTGAAGCGGGTGGAGTCGGTGAGTGCGCCGCCGTTGGCCTGCATTTCGGCCGTAAGCAGAGAATAGTCGGCGGGGTCGGTGACGATGGCGACAAAGCGGTAGTTCTTGGCGGAGGAGCGCACCATCGCCGGGCCGCCGATGTCGATATTTTCAATCGCGTCGTCCAGCGTGTGCGGCTTGGCCACCGTGGCGACGAAGGGATACAGGTTCACGCACACCAGGTCGATGTAGGGCATGTTGTGCGAAGCCATGGTGGCGACGTGATCCGCCAGATCGCGCCGCGCGAGGATGCCGCCGTGCACTTTCGGATGCAGGGTCTTGACCCGCCCGTCGAGCATTTCGGGAAAACCGGTGTATTCGCTGACGTCGATCACCACGAGGCCGGCGTCGCGCAGCGCCTTGGCGGTGCCGCCGGTGGAGAGGAGTTCGACGCCGGCCGTGGCGAGCGCGCGGGCGAAATCGACAAGGCCGGTTTTATCCGACACGGAAAGCAGAGCACGCTGGATCTTCATGGGGTGAGAGTCAGGACAGTTCAGGTCAGTCGGAAAGGCCGTATTCGCGCATTTTCTTGCGCAGGGTGTTGCGGTTGATGCCGAGCATGTCGGCTGCGCGCGTCTGGTTGCCCTCGGCGCGGTCGAGGATGTAGGCCAGCAGCGGCTTTTCAACCGCGCCCAGCACCATGTCGTAGATCTCGCCCGGCGTCTCGCCGTCGAGGTCCTTGAAATAGCGATTGAGTGATCGCCGCAGGCAGGCAGCGATTTCGTTTTCTTCTATCATTTTGAAGCTCCCCTTTATGCCGCGAGCCGGGAGGCGGGCGGCAGGCCTTGCGCGTTATTGTTGTCGTGACCGGTTTCATAGCGCAGGCGCTGGTCGGCACGAGCCGCCTGGGCAAAGTAGGTGTTGACCACGGCGAGCTGTTCAGCCACCGAGTCGAACTGGTTCATGCTGTGGCGGAAGGCGCTGCTGCCGACGAGTCCCCGGGTGTACCAGGAGATATGCTTGCGCGCGACACGCACTCCGGTAACGTCGCCATAGAATGCATACAAATCATGGAGGTGTTCGAGCAGCACAGCGTGGATCTCGGCTACTTCCGGCTGCGGCAGGTGAACGCCCGTGGCCAGGTAATGCGCGATCTCGCGAAAGATCCACGGACGGCCCTGCGCGGCACGACCGATCATGACGGCGTCGGCGCCGGTGTAGTCCAGTACGAACCTGGCTTTTTCCGGGGTGGTGATGTCGCCGTTGGCGATCACCGGGATTTTCGCTTCCGCCTTGACGGCCTTGATGGTGTCGTATTCGGCTTCTCCGGTATAGCCGCAGGCACGGGTGCGGCCGTGCATCGCCAGCGCCTGCACTCCGGCGTTCTCGGCGATCTTCAGGATGTTCAGCGCATTGCGGTGCTCGCGGTCCCATCCGGTGCGGATCTTCAGCGTCACCGGCACTTCGGGCACCGCTTTCGCCACCGCGTCGAGGATGCGTCCGACTAGCGCTTCGTCCTGCAGCAGCGCCGAGCCCGCCATCACGTTGCACACCTTCTTCGCCGGGCAGCCCATGTTGATGTCGATGATCTGCGCGCCGCGGTCGACGTTGTGGCGCGCGGCCTCTGCCATCATCGCCGGATCGGCGCCGGCGATCTGCACGCTGATCGGGTCGACCTCGCCTTCGTGATTGGCGCGCCGCGCCGTCTTCGCAGACCCGTACAGCAGCGAGTTCGACGTCACCATCTCGGACACGGCCATGCCGGCGCCCAGCCGTTTGCACAGCTGACGGAAAGGCCGGTCGGTCACCCCGGCCATGGGGGCGACGATCAAACGGTTCTTGAGGAGGTGGCTGCCGATACGCATAGGGAGGGGCATTTTACCCTCCTCACGGCTCCCCACCAAGCCGCGAAAAATTACTTTTGCGCTGGCAGTCTGATGCGGCAGCAACTATCATCAGTCAGGCGACACTTCATCAATAAACACGCTAGGAGGAAGCATGAGTATCCTGTCTGAATTCAAGGAGTTCGCGGTCAAGGGCAATGCCATGGATCTGGCAGTCGGCGTCATCATCGGCGCAGCCTTCGGCAAGATCGTCGATTCCATCGTCAAGGACCTGATCATGCCGATCGTCGGCGCGGTGTTCGGCGGCTTCGATTTTTCCAACCTGTTCGCCACCCTCGGGACTGTGCCGGAAGGCACGGTGATGACGCTGGATGGATTGCGGGAAGCCAACGTGCCGGTGTTCGCCTACGGCAATTTCCTCACCATCCTGCTCAATTTCATCATTCTGGCGTTCATCGTATTCATCATCGTCAAGCAGCTCAACCGGCTGAAAAAGGAAGCCCCGCCTGCACCTGCCGCAACGCCGGAAGATGTCGTGCTGCTGCGCGAGATTCGGGACAGCCTGAAAAAATAGGACGCCGCACCCGGCAACCAGAAGGGCGACCCGGCGAGGCCAGGTCGCCCTTTTTCATGGCGCCGCAGGATCAGTGCGCCGCTTCCCAGTTGCTGCCCGCACCGACGCCGACACGGAGCGGCACCTTGAGTGCGGCGACGTTGCACATGTGGCCGGGCAGTTCCGCACGCACACGGTCGAGTTCGCGTTCGGGCACTTCGAGGATGAGTTCGTCGTGCACCTGCAGTAGCAGCCGGCTGGCCAGCTTTTCGCTATCCAGCCAGCCCTGCACCGCGATCATCGCCAGCTTGATGAGGTCAGCGGCGGTACCCTGCATCGGTGCGTTGATGGCGGCGCGCTCGGCGCCCTGGCGGCGCTGGCCGTTTTTGGCGTTGATCTCGGGCAAGTACAGGCGGCGGCCGAACACGGTCTCGACGTAGCCCTGGCTGCGTGCCGCTTCGCGCGTGCGCTGCATGTAGTCGGCCACCCCGGGATAGCGCGCGAAGTAGCGGTCGATGTAGGCCTGCGCGGCGGCGCGCTCGAGGTTGAGCTGGCTGGCGAGGCCGAATGCCGACATGCCGTAGATCAGGCCGAAATTGATGACCTTGGCCATGCGCCGCTGATCGTTGCTCACTTCTTCCAGCGATACGCCGAACACCTCGGACGCAGTGGCGGTATGGATGTCGCGGTCCTCGGCAAAGGCGGTCAGCAGGCCGGGATCGTCCGACAGGTGCGCCATGATGCGCAGTTCGATCTGCGAATAGTCGGCCGACACCAGCACATGCCCCGGCGGCGCGATGAAGGCCTCGCGGATGCGGCGGCCCTCGGCGGTGCGCGCGGGGATGTTCTGCAGATTGGGGTCGGAGCTCGCCAGCCGTCCGGTCACCGCGGTCGCCTGCGAATAGCTGGTGTGCAGGCGCCCGGTGCGCGGATGCACCATCTGCGGCAGCTTGTCGGTGTAGGTCGACTTCAGCTTGGCCATCCCGCGGTAGTCGAGGATCGCGCGCGCGATCGGGTGGTCGAGCGCCAGCTGCTCCAGCGTCTCCTCGTCGGTGGACGGCGCCCCGCCGGGGGTTTTCTTGATCACCGGCAGGCCCTTTTGCGTAAAGAGAATATCGCCGATCTGCTTGGGCGAGCCGAGGTTGAACGGCTGCCCGGCTTCCTGGTAGGCGCGCTGCTCGAGTTCCAGCATCTTCTTGCCAAGTTCGCCGCTTTGCACCGCCAGCAGGTTTCGATCCAGCAGTACGCCGGTGCGCTCCATGCGGAACAGGATGTCGGCCACGGGCAGTTCGATGTGGCGATACACAAAGGCCAGCTTGTCGGAGGCAGCGATCTGCGGTGCCAGCGCATCGCGCACGCGCAGCGTGATGTCGGCATCCTCCGCCGCATATTCGGCGGCACGCTCGATCGCCACCTGCTCGAAGCCGATGCGCGACGCGCCCTTGCCGGTGACGTCGTCGTAGCTGATCGTCGCCAGCCCCAGGTGGCGCGACGCCAGGTTGCCGAGTTCGTGCGACTGGTGGGCTTCGAGCACGTAGGACTGCAGCAGGGTGTCGTCGATCACGCCGCTGTGTTCGATCCCCCCCAGCGTGATGCCGTAGTTGGCAAAAATATGGCGGTCGTACTTGAGGTGCTGGCCGATGATTTTGGGCGCGGGATTTTCCAGCAGCGGCTTCAGTTTCGCCAGCACGGCGTCGCGATCCAGTTGCGCTGGCGCGCCGGCATAGTGGTGCGCCAGCGGCAGGTAGGCGGCTTCACCGTGGCGGATGGCGCCGGATGAAATGTCGCCATGTGAAATGGCGAATGAGATGCCGACCAGTTCGGCCTGCATGGCGTTGAGGCTGGTGGTCTCGGTGTCGAGCGCAAACGCCGGCGCCGCATCGAGTCGGGCGATCCATGCGTCCAGCTGGTCCTCGGTGAGGATCGTCTCGTAATGGGTGCGATGGTCGCCACTGCAGTCCTGTTCCGGGGCATACGATTCCACACCGGCTATGGCACGAAGTGAGTCGGAATTCTTCAGGGTCCCGGGGCCTGCCGTCGCAGCCGCATCGAGTTCGCGCAGCCAGCTACGGAATTCGTAGCGCTCGAACAGATTGCGCAGCGCGTCGGCGTCGCGCGGCTTCAGCACCAGGTCGTCGAAGTCGAACGGCAGCGCCACATCGGTCTTGATGGTGAGCAGTTCACGCGCCTGCGGC
>JAABQU010000262.1 GCA_011391285.1 Thiobacillus sp. | reverse complement strand
GCAGATGAAAATTCGGATGTTCAGCTGCCAGTGATTCGAGATGGGCCTTCATCACCAATTCCCTGCCATCGCGTACCCCATAGAACAGCCATAGCTCGCGTCCCGGCTGTTCGGACAGGCACCAGTTCAGCATGCTCAGCATCGGCGTGATGCCGATGCCGCCGGCGACCAGCACCACCGGGGTATCGCCGCGGTCGATATGAAAGTGACCAGACGGTGCACGTACCTGCAAAAGACTGCCGGCCGTAACCCGGTCATGGAAGTAGTTCGATGAACGCCCCGGCGGAACATCGCTGCCCAGGGGGGCAGGCACCCGCTTGATCGATATGCGGTAGTAATCAGGGCAAGGCGCATCCGACAGCGAATAGCAGCGGATGATCTGCTCGCTGTCTCCCGCCGACGCAGGGGCGTCGAGGCGAAACGTCAGAAATTGTCCTGGCAGGAATGCGGGCAACGGCTGCCCGTCTTCGGGCACAAGGTAGAACGAGCAGACCGAGTGCGCGGCATCCTCCACGACCTTGCGGTCAATTCTGAACGTCCGGAAATCCTGCCTGGGGCCAACGCCTATTGCTTCGGGGGCGGGCATATTCAACGCTACCCCACTCCTGCGCAAGGCCAGGTAATCCAGCCAATGGCGCCAGAAGACGATGCCGAGATAGATCGCCAGTTGCAATGCGATGCCCAGCACGATCCAGAGCAACAGGGAAAATGAGGTCATGCCTCGACCCGCCTTGGGAACAGGCCGGCAATGCTATTTGTCACGCATCTGGCAAGCATGGGCTGTTGATCCACTTTGCTTTTGGAGTCGACTCATTAAAACGATAGCCAGCTTATACCCTTCTGCTTAAGGGGGGCTTAATGACACGAAGGCTGGCGTTCCAGTCTTGCCTGAATCCACCGCCGAAGACAATGAGAATACTGTGCAGCACGCCCGGATCAGCCGGGTGTTTCAAGTCATCCGCATCGGGCTGGCCCTCGCGTGCGTAAGAACACGTTTAACTGCCCCCTGTCTTGACGATAGGCCCCGGGTGCTATTTCTATGCGGTTTGCGTGAGCAGATCACTGATCATGCGCCGGAACAGCTTTACCACGACATCCCGGTCAATATCGGGATTGCGGATGGCGCGAATACGCAATCCATCGAACATGGCCGAAATAGCTTCCACCATACCGGCGAGCGTGGCTTCGTTGTCCTCATGGCCGGCGGCCTTCCGCTGTGTGCGAATGGTTTCAGCGAGGCTGTCTCGGCACTGCTTGTCGGCTGCGCGCACGATCTCTGCGATATGCGGATTGCGCGCGGCTTCGGCGACAATTTCCAGTTGCAGTGCAGCCGAGCCAGGGTCGAGATTGTCCTGTACCCCCTCGACAGCGCGCTCGATCATGGCCGCCTTGACGTCGCTTGCTGCGCGCAGTTCGGCGGTCAGCGTCAGCAGTCGCTCCAGGTCCTGGGCGACGATATCGGCAATGATCGCCTCCTTGTTTTCGAAGTAGTGATAGATGTGGCCGGTGCTCATGCCGGCTGCTTTCGATATCTGCGCAATGCTGGTGCCGTGAAAGCCGTGCTGGCGGAAACAGTCCGCTGCGGCTGCGCGGATTTGCGTGCGTCGCACATCGGCTCGCGACGCTTCGGTTGGTTGGTCGGGGGTGGCGGGCATGCTTGATCTCCAAAGTGGGAGGCGCAGAAGTGCGAGAGGGTAATTCGAATCTTGCATTTTTTTGAATACTAATATAGATTGAACATTCATTCTAGTTTGAATGTTCAATCTATTCCGTGCCCCCCCCTTCATCAGGGCACCTGCCAATGCAGGCGACACACATTCACGAAAGGCTATCCATGCAGACCCCGCGCATCCTGCAATTCCTACCCGTAGGTTTGGCATTGGCAAGCACCCTGTTGCTCAACGCCTGCAGCGGCGAGCAACAGAATGCGCCCGCTGGCGGCATGCCGGGTGCGCCTGCCGTTACGGTGATGACGGTGCAGCCTGAGCCAGTACCGATTACCGCCGAACTGCCTGGCCGTACCACACCTTATCTGGTGGCTGAATTGCGGCCGCAGGTGAGCGGCATCGTCAAGGAGCGCATGTTCAAGGAAGGCAGCGATGTCAGGGCTGGCCAGGTGCTGTACCGGATCGATCCGGCGACCTATCAGGCGGCCTATGACAGTGCACGCGCGAGTCTGGCGCGGGCGGATGCCAATCTGGACGTTGCGCGGCAGAAGGCCGTTCGCTACGCCGATCTGGTGAAGATCGAGGCAGTGAGCGCGCAGACCAACGAAGAAGCACAGGCCGCGCAGAAGCAGGCACAGGCCGATGTCGGCACGGCGAAGGCAGCACTCGACAAGACGCGCGTCGATCTCGACTTCACCCGTATCACCTCGCCGATTGCAGGACGCATCGGCCGCTCGACTGTGACGGCGGGGGCGCTGGTCACCGCGAACCAGGAAGCAGCGCTCGCCACGGTGCAGCAACTCGACCCGATCTATGTCGACTTGACACAACCCAGCGCCAAGTTGTTGAGCCTGAAACGCGATCTCGAATCAGGCAAATTGCAGCGCGCTGCAGGCAATACGGTGCCGGTGCAACTGGTGCTGGAAGACGGCAGCCTGTACGGTACCGAAGGCCGGCTGGCGTTCTCGGAAGTGACGGTCGATCAGGCCACCGGTAGCGTGACGCTGCGCGCGGTGTTTCCCAATCCGAAGGGTGATCTGTTGCCCGGCATGTATGTTCGCGCACGCCTGACGCAGGGCGTGAATCGCGCTGCCATGCTGGTGCCGCACGCGGCGGTCAGCCGCACGCCGCGCGGCGAAGCGCAGGTGATGGTGGTGAACAGCGAGAGCAAGGTCGAGGCGCGCACCGTCAAGGCAGAGCAATCGATCGGCGACAAATGGGTGGTGACCGAGGGCCTCGCCGCCGGCGACCGCGTCATCGTCGAAGGCCTGCAGAAGGTGAAGCCGGGTGCGCCGGTGCAGGCGCAGGAGGCCGGTTCAGCGCCTGCCGCCGCGACTCCCGCAACTGCCACCGCCAAGTGAGGTAACGGACCATGGCCCGCTTCTTCATTGACCGCCCCATCTTCGCGTGGGTCATCGCCATTGTCATCATGCTCGCGGGTGGACTGTCGATCCTGGCGCTGCCGGTGTCGCAGTATCCGGCCATCGCACCGCCCACCGTCGCCATCAACGCCACCTATCCCGGCGCATCGGCGAAGACGGTGGAGGACTCCGTTACCCAGGTCATCGAACAGAAGCTGACCGGCCTCGACAACCTGCTCTACATGGGTTCGTCGTCCGACTCCTACGGCAAAGTCACGGTGACGCTGACCTTCGACGCCGGCACCGACCCCGACATTGCCCAGGTGCAGACACAGAACAAGCTGCAGCTCGCGCTGCCGCTGCTGCCGCTGGCAGTGCAGCAGCAGGGCGTGCAGGTGGTGAAATCGACGCGCAACTTCTTGATGGTGATTGGCTTCGTGTCCAAGGACGGCAGCCTGAGCCGGATCGACCTCGCCGATTTCATCAACTCGACGGTGCAGGAACCGCTGTCGCGCGTGACGGGCGTTGGCGAAGTACAGGTTTTCGGCGCGCAGTACGCCATGCGCATCTGGCTCGACCCGGCCAAGCTGAACAGCTTCAGGCTCACGCCGAGCGATGTGCAGGCTGCGGTGCTGGCGCAGAACAACCAGGTGTCCGCAGGCCAGCTCGGCGGCACGCCGGCGGTGTCGGGCCAGGGCTTCACTGCATCGATCACGGCGCAGAGCCGGTTGCAGACGGTGGAGGAGTTCGAGCGGATCCTGTTGCGCAGTTCGGCGCAGGGCGGCGAAGTGCGCCTGAAGGACGTCGCGCGGGTCGAGATCGGCGCCGAGAACTACGGCATCGTCGGCCGCTTCAACGGCCAGCCCGCCGCAGGCATCGGCGTCAAGCTCGCCGCCGGCGCCAACGCGCTGGAGACGGCGGAAGCGGTACGCGCCAAGCTCGAGCAGATGAAAGCCTACTTCCCTGCCGGCATCGACGTCGTGGTGCCCTATGACACCACGCCTTTCGTCAAGATTTCCATCATGAACGTGGTGGAGACGCTGATCGAGGCGGTCATCCTGGTGTTCCTGGTGATGTACCTGTTCCTGCAGAACTTCCGCGCCACCCTCATCCCGACCATCGCCGTGCCGGTGGTTCTGCTCGGCACCTTTGGCGCCATGGCGGCGTTCGGATTCTCGATCAACACGCTGACCATGTTCGGTCTGGTGCTCGCGATCGGCCTGCTGGTCGACGACGCCATCGTGGTGGTGGAAAACGTCGAGCGCATCATGAGCGAGGAAGGCCTGTCGCCGAAAGAAGCGACCAAGAAATCAATGGGCCAGATTACCGGCGCGCTGGTCGGCATCGGCCTGGTGCTGTCGGCGGTGTTCGTGCCGATGGCGTTCTTCGGCGGCTCCACCGGTGTCATCTACCGCCAGTTTTCGATCACCATCGTCGCGGCCATGGCGCTGTCGGTGTTGGTGGCAATCGTGTTCACGCCGGCGCTGTGCGCCACCATGCTGAAGCCAGTCGAGAAAGGCCACGAGCACGGCAAAGGGGGCTGGTTTTCCGGCTTCTTCGGCTGGTTCAACCGCATGTTCGCGCGCAACACCCAGCGCTACGAGTCAGTGGTGGGCAGGATGCTGCAGCGCAGCCTGCGCTTCCTGGCAATCTACGCCGTGATCATCGGCGTGCTGGCCCTGTTGTTCCTGCGCATGCCGACGGCTTTTCTGCCGGAAGAGGATCAGGGCATCATGTTCACCCAGGTCATGCTGCCTGCCGGCGCGACCCAGGAGCGCACGGTCGAGGTGCTGAAGAAGGTCGAGCGCCACTTCCTCGAAAACGAGAAGGACAGCGTGAGGTCGATCTTCACCGTGGCCGGCTTCAGCTTCGGCGGCAGCGGCCAGAACATGGGCCTCGGCTTCGTCGGCATGAAGGACTGGGGCGAACGCCATGAACCCGGACAGGACGTAAAATCGGTCGCCGGGCGCTCGATGGGGGCGTTCTCGCAGATCCGCGAAGCGATGGTGTTCGCTTTCGTGCCCCCCGCTGTGCTCGAACTCGGCACCTCGAGCGGCTTCAACGTGCAGCTGCAGGACCGTGCCGGACTCGGCCACGATGCGCTGATCGGCGCGCGCAACCAGTTCCTCGGGCTCGCCGCGCAGGACAAGCGCCTGGTGGCAGTGCGTCCCAACGGCCAGGACGACGTCGCCGAGTACCAACTCGACATCGACCATGCCAAGGCCGGCGCGCTCGGTGTCTCAGTGGCGGATATCAACAGTACGCTCGCCACCGCCTGGGGCGGCACCTATGTCAACGACTTCATCGACCGTGGCCGCATCAAGAAGGTGTACCTGCAGGCCGACGCCGATGCGCGCATGAAACCGGAAGATCTGGCCAAGTGGTACGTGCGCAACAAGCAGGGCGAGATGGTGCCGCTATCGGCATTCGCAACCGCACACTGGGCCTACGGCTCGCCGCGCCTTGAGCGCTTCAACGGCCAGTCGTCGGTCGAGTTGCAAGGCCAGGCCGCACCCGGTCTGTCATCGGGCGACGCGATGGCGGCAGTCGAGGAGATCATCGCCAAGCTGCCGCCGGGTATCGGCTACGAATGGACCGGCACCTCGTTCGAGGAGCGCCGCAGCGGGTCACAGGCGCCCGCCCTCTACGCGCTGTCGCTGCTGGTGGTGTTCCTGTGTCTGGCGGCGCTGTACGAAAGCTGGTCGGTGCCGTTCGCCGTCATGCTGGTGGTGCCGCTCGGCGTGCTTGGCGCGATTCTGGCTGCGACCGGACGCGGGCTGTCGAACGACGTCTACTTCCAGGTTGCCCTGCTCGCCACCATCGGCCTGTCGTCGAAGAACGCGATCCTGATCGTCGAATTCGCCAAGGCGCAGATGGAGCAGGAGGGCAAGGACCTGATCAGCGCGACGCTCGAAGCAGTCCGCATGCGGCTTCGCCCGATCCTGATGACTTCGCTGGCCTTCGGCCTCGGCGTGCTACCGCTCGCCATCGCCACCGGCGCCGGCTCGGGCAGCCAGAACGCGATCGGCACCGGCGTGCTCGGCGGCACCCTCGTCGGCACCGTGCTGGGCCTTTTCTTCATCCCGCTGTTCTACGTGGTGATCATGCGCCTGTTCAGGAACAAGTCACAGGCGGCAGGCGCAGCCCCCGCCGCAACCCAACAGGGGGCCAAGTGATGAGCCCGTTACGCACCCTGACCATCGCAATTGCCGCCAGCCTGGCGAGCGCCTGCACGATGATCCCGGAATACCAGCGCCCCGTGGCGCCAGTGCCGGCGCGTTTTCCAAATACGCCCCAGGCAGCACCAGCGACGCCTGCCGACGCCATCGTCTGGCGCGACTATTTCGCCCATGCACAACTGCGCGACGTGATCGCGCTGGCTCTCGCCAATAACCGCGACCTGCGCGTCGCCGCGCTCAACATCGAGAAAGCCCGCGCGCAGCACCGCATCCAGCGCGCCGACCTGTTCCCCGCCATCGGTGCAACAGGCAGCCAGACCGCACAGCGTCTGCCGGGCGAACTGACCAGCAGCGGCGAGGCCGAAATCAACCGCCAGTACAACGCCACGATCGGTTTTTCCGCTTACGAGCTGGATTTCTTCGGCCGCATCCGCAGCCTCAACGCAGCGGCGCTGGAGCAATATCTCGGTACCGAGGAAGCGCGCCGCAGCGCCCAGATCAGCCTGGTGGCCGAAGTCGCCGGCACCTGGCTGACACTCGCGTTTGACAACGAACGCCTGGCACTGGCGCGCAGCACCTACGAAACGCGGCAGAAGTCCCACGATCTGAACCGCCGCAGTTTCGAAGCCGGTGCGGTCTCGGCGCTCGACCTGAACCAATCGCAGCAGCTGCTGCAAAGCGCCCGTGCCGACGTTGCGCGTTACACCAGCTTCGCCGCGCAGGACGGGAACGCGCTCGCACTCGTTGTCGGCGCCCCGGTGCCGGCCGACCTGCTGCCCGCCACGATTACCGACACGCTCAGCACTGTGGCCGAACTGCCAACTGGCGTGCCTTCCGACGTGCTCACGCGCCGCCCCGATATCCTGCAGGCCGAACGCGCGCTGCGTGCTGCAAACGCCAGCATCGGCGCCGCACACGCTGCTTTCTTCCCGAGCATTACGCTGACCGCCGCCGCCGGCACCGCCAGCAGCACCCTGGACGGCCTGTTCAGCGGCGGATCCGGCGCCTGGAGTTTCATGCCGCAGATACGCATCCCCATTTTCGAGGCGGGACGCCTGCAGGCGAGCCTGGACGTGGCCGAGGTGCAGCGCGACATCAACGTGGCGCA
This sequence comes from Thiobacillus sp., assembly GCA_011391285.1. The sequence goes on along the minus strand of JAABQU010000262.1, from coordinate 4,671 downwards.
GTACGAGAAGGCTATCCAGAGCGCCTTCCGTGAGGTGGCCGATGCGTTGGCAGACCGTGCCTCGCTCGCCGAGCGGCTTGACGCCCGGCGCCAGCAGGTTGAGGCCACGCGGGCAGCTTTCCGCCTGTCCGATGCGCGTTACAAGGGCGGGGCGGACAGCTATCTGGGCTTACTCGACGCCCAGCGCTCGCTCTACCTTGCCGAACAGGAGTTGATCATCGTGCGGCTGGCCGACGCCGCCAACCGCGTGACGCTGTACAAGGTGCTCGGCGGTGGTTGGCAATGACACAGGCAGCGCCCCAGATAACGCACACGCGCAGCCCTTCGATTTTGCTGTGGGCGCGGTGCGAGGTGCAATCAGTAATCGTTCGTTTAAGGCTGGCGCGCACCATCAACCCGTCTGCAACGGGTCGAGAGTACTCATTCAACCCTTCTAAAAATGCGGGTACGCGCCCTTCTCAATGCGCCTGGTTTTTGACCCCCACGCCAAAAAACTCTCGCTTCATAAAGTCCTCGAGTTGAGCCGTGTCTTCTTCGCGTGCCGACAGCACGACCACTTGCCCAAGCCGTTGTGATTCCCAGTTGAAATCGCCTTTGTAGTAGTCGCGGATCAGGCTGATCATCCGGCGAATGATGGCCAGTTGAATATCCCTGTCGGGTCCGGCATGGACTTCGATCGTTTCGCGGCGCGGGTTGCTGGCGTTTGAGGTCCAGGCGCGAAACGAAAAGCGTGCAGAACGCGGCTGAATGTCCAGGATCTGGAAAATGCCATTGGTGCCGGCTGGCTGCAGGTTGCGGCGTATGTTGGCCATGCGGATTTCGTCGGCGCTGGGTAGCTGGGCGCTGCTGCCCGCGTCCTCGGCCTGGCGACGCGCCCTTTGAGCGTTGATGTACGACATCATGTCGGTCGGCGCAGGGTCGTTCGGGCGCTCAAGATTCAACGGCAGCGCAGGCTTGGTGATGGGGTCTGGCGCGGGTGGCACAGATTCGGGCTGCGGATCTTGGAGGCGTGGCGGCACAAGCGTGGGGGTGCGCAATTTTGGCTTGGCCGCAACCCTGGGTTGCGGTTTCACGGCGGCGACCGGCACCGGTTGCTGGGCGGGCTGGGCTTCGGGCAGTTCCACCAGCCGCGCGTCGATGGCAGCGAGCGGCGGTGCAATTGGAGGCGATTTCAAAACAAAGCCCATGCCCCACAGCAGCCCCAGCCACAGCACGATGGCCAGTGGAACCGGCCACCAAAATGATGGTTCTTTCGACATCATTCCGGGCATGCTTACCGCAGTGTCACTGATGTTTGACGGCGATCAGGAAATGAACTGCGCCCGCCTCGCGCGCCCGCAGCATGGCCTGGACGACCAGCCCCTGTGGCGCATCGTTGTCGGCAGACACGACCACATTCTGCTTGGCATCGCGGATCAGCGGTCTGAGCGTGGCAGCGAGCGTATCGAGCGTGACCGGCGTTTGGTTGACGAGTATGCGGCTGTCTCCGGTGAGCGTCAGCGTCAGCGGCTGCTCGACCTTGAGTTTTTCGGCTTGACCCTGCGGCAGGTTGACCTTGATGGAATCCAGGTTCTGCATCGACAGCGACGCCAGCATGAAGGTGGCGAGCAGAAAGAACATGACGTCGATCATCGGGATGATCTCGATCCGCCCCTTGCGGTAGGTGCGCAGCTTACGGCGCTTCATGCGTGCGGCCTTCCTGATCGAGGCGAATGTGGTCGATCAGGCGCGTTCCGAGGCGCTCCATTTCATCCATGGTTTGCGACTGCACGCGCGAAAAGTAATTGAAGCCGAACAGCGCAATCAACGCGATCAGCAGACCAATCACGGTGGCAACCAGCGCCTGCGCCACGCCGCCGGTCACGCCAGTGGGATTGACGATGCCTTCGCCGCCGATGATCTTGAAGGCATCCATCATGCCTAGCACGGTGCCAACCAGCCCGAGCAGGGGCGCTGCGGTGACGATGGTTTCCAGCACCCACAACCTGCGGGCAAGCGAGGTCTCGATCAACTGGGCCTCATCGGCCGCGCGTGATTCGGTCCACCACGAAGGATGATGCCGGTTGGAGATCACCACCTCAAAAAACCGCTTGAAATAGTGGCGGCTGCTCAACCCGGACAGGATTTTTTCCAGATCGGCCCAGGCGAAGCCGTAGGTTTCGACCAGATTCAGCACGTCGCTGGACAGCCGCGCAAAACGCCAATACAAGACCGCTTTTTCCAGCATGATGGCGAGGGCGATGACGGCCAGCACGGACAAGGGCAGGACGATGAATCCGCCTGATTTCAATGCCACCCAGCTTTCGTTCAGTTCTTGCATGTTGGATTCCTGCGGAAAGTGCTACGACACGATGGATAGACCGGAACGCTATGACTGCTGCAGCCGCTCAAGGTTCGGCGCGGGTGTGAGGTGAAGACAAATAGGATTGCAGCAACACGCGGGGAACAAGCGAATAGATTCGGCACCCCGCTGCGGGATCCGGCTGATGGACGCATCCAGATGTCAGCCTGCCGAATCCCTCACATGTGGCCTCAGCCGAAGGTCAGCCCCATCGATTCGCGCACATCGCGCATGGTGTCGCGCGCCAGTTCCTGTGCCTTTTCGCTGCCGTCGGCGAGGATGTTGCGCACCTGATCCGGATTTTCTTCGTAGAACTGCGCACGTTCGCGGATCGGGGCGAGTTCGGCCAGCACGGCGTCGATCACCGGCTGTTTGCATTCGAGGCAGCCGATGCCGGCGCTGGTGCAGCCTGCGGTTGCCCACTGACGCACGCTGTCGTCGGAATACACCAGATGGAACTGCCACACCGGGCAGTTGGCCGGGTTGCCAGGATCGGTGCGGCGCACGCGCGCGGGATCGGTCGGCATGGTGCGGATTTTCTTCGTCACCATGTCGGGGTCTTCGCGCAGGGCGATGGTGTTGTTGTACGACTTGGACATTTTCTGGCCGTCGAGCCCCGGCATTTTTGAGGCCGCGGTCAGCAAGGCTTCGGGCTCGGCGAGAATCATCTTGCCGGAGCCTTCGAGATAACCAAACAGGCGCTCACGGTCGTTCATCGACAGGTTCTGCGCGTCGTTCAGCAGCGCCTGGGCGGATTCCAGCGCCTCGTCGTCGCCTTTTTCCTGATAGGCGGTGCGGCATTCTTCGTACAGACGAGCTTTTTTCGAGCCGAGCTTTTTGACCGCCGCGCGCGCCTTGTCCTCGAAGCCGGGTTCGCGGCCATACAAATGGTTGAAGCGGCGGCAGATTTCGCGGGTGAATTCGATGTGCGGCACCTGGTCTTCGCCGACCGGCACCAGATTGGCGCGGTAGATCAGGATGTCGGCGCTTTGCAGCAAGGGATAGCCGAGGAAGCCATAGGTGGAGAGATCCTTCTCGGAGAGCTTTTCCTGCTGATCCTTGTAGGTCGGCACGCGTTCGAGCCAGCCGAGCGGCGTCATCATCGACAACAGCAGATGCAGTTCGGCGTGTTCGATCACGCGCGACTGCACGAACAGGGTGGCCTGCGCTGGGTCAACGCCAGCGGCCAGCCAGTCGATCACCATGTCGCGCCCGTTGTCCTCGATCGCCTGCGGGCTGTCGTAATGCGTGGTCAGCGCATGCCAGTCGGCGACGAAAAACAGGCACTGATATTCGTTCTGCAGATGCAGCCAGTTTTTCAGCACGCCGTGGTAGTGGCCAAGATGCAGGCGTCCGGTGGGACGCATGCCGGAAAGTACGCGGTCGGAATACATGTGGGTGAGTGGTAAGCAGTGAGGGTGAGCGGAAAGGGTCAGGACAGCACGACCTGGATCAGGCCGAGCAGTTGGGTGGGGTCAAGGGCAGTGACCAGCGCAACCAGCCCGATAAACAGGCTGATCAACGGCCACATGATGATGCCGAGAATGCCGCTGAACAACAGGCCCAGCAGAATGAAAAAGCCATAGGGTTCGATTTTCGAAAAGCTGATCGCCTGTTTCATCGGCAGCAAACTCACGGCGATGCGGCCACCGTCGAGCGGCGGCAAGGGGATGAGATTCAACGCCATCAGAATCACGTTGATGAACACGCCGGCTGCGCCCATCAGCATCAGCGGCATGCTGAAGCTATTGCCGAGCGCATGACCCAGCTGGATCATCAAGGCCCAGAACACCGCCATGACAAAGTTCATGCCCGGGCCGGCAGCGGCGACCCACAGCATGTCCTGTTTGGGACGGCGCAGGTTCGAAAAATTGACCGGCACCGGCTTGGCCCAGCCAAACAGGATCGCCCCGCCGCCGAGCAGTTTGCTGGTCAGCAGGATCGCCAGCGGCACCAGGATGGTTCCAACCAGGTCGATGTGCTTGAGCGGGTTGGCGGTGATGCGCCCCTGCATGGCGGCGGTCATGTCGCCAAAAAAGCGCGCGACATAGCCGTGCGCCGCTTCGTGCAGGGTGATGGCAAAAATCACCGGCAACGCAAAGACGGCGACTTTCTGGATCAGGGTCAGTTCCATCATGAGGCGGCTCAGTCCTCGATATCCGTGACGTCGCCCTTGCCGTAACGCAGCACGACCGGGGTGTCGGTGGTGAGGTCGATCACGGTGGTGGGCGTGAGACCACAGGCGCCGCCGTCGATCACCAGGTCGATCTGGTGTTCGAGGCGCTCGCGGATTTCCCACGGTTCGGTCAGCGGTACGTCTTCGCCCATCA
>JAABQU010000261.1 GCA_011391285.1 Thiobacillus sp. | reverse complement strand
CATCTCGCTGTTCACCTTCTCGATGCTGATGCTGGTGATGAGCAACAACTTCCTGCAGTTGTTCTTCGGCTGGGAAGCAGTCGGCCTGGTGTCCTATCTGCTGATCGGCTTCTGGTACAACAAGGAAACCGCGATCTACGCCAACCTCAAGGCCTTCCTGGTCAACCGCGTCGGGGACTTCGGCTTCATCCTCGGCATTGGCCTGGTGTTGGCCTACTTCGGTTCGCTCGATTACGCCACCGTGTTTGCCAAGGCGCCGTCGCTGGCCGCTGACACCATCACCCTGTGGCCCGACACGCCGTGGAACCTGATGACCGTCATCGGGATTCTTTTGTTCATCGGAGCGATGGGCAAGTCGGCGCAGTTCCCGCTGCACGTCTGGCTGCCGGATTCGATGGAAGGTCCGACACCGATTTCCGCGCTGATCCACGCGGCGACGATGGTGACCGCAGGCATCTTCATGGTCGCGCGCATGTCGCCGCTGTATGAGCTGTCCGACGTGGCCTTGAGCTTCATCATGGTGATCGGCGCAATCACCGCGCTGTTCATGGGCTTCCTCGGCATCGTCCAGAACGACATCAAGCGCGTGGTGGCGTATTCGACCCTGTCGCAGCTGGGCTACATGACCGTGGCGCTCGGCGCCTCGGCCTACTCGGTCGCGGTGTTCCACCTGATGACGCACGCCTTCTTCAAGGCGCTGCTGTTCCTCGCCGCCGGTTCGGTCATCATCGCCATGCACCACAACCAGGACATCCGCTACATGGGCGGCCTCAGGAAGTACATGCCGATCACGTGGATTACTTCGCTGATCGGCTCGCTGGCGCTGATCGGCACGCCTTTCCTGTCGGGCTTCTATTCCAAGGAAACCATCATCGAGGCGGTGAAATTGTCAAACCTGCCGGTGGCCGGCATCGCCTACTGGGCGGTGCTGATCGGCGTCTTCGTCACTGCCTTCTATTCCTTCCGCATGTATTTCCTGGTGTTCCACGGCAAGGAGCGCTTCCACCAGGGCCACGCGCACGGCAACGAGCCCGACGCGCACCATGACGAACATCACGGCGGAACGCCGCACGAAACGCCGTGGGTGGTGACCGGCCCGCTGCTGGCGCTGGCGCTGCCCTCGCTGGCGATCGGCTACATGACCATTGAAGCCATGCTGTATGGCGAATACTTCGGCAGCGCGATCTACGTCGCCGATCGCCATCCGGTGATGCACGAGCTCAACCAGCACTTCCACGGCGCGGCGGCAATGGGCCTGCATGCGCTGGTGACCCTGCCATTCTGGCTGGCGGTGGCGGGGGTGGGACTGGCGGCGTTCTTCTACCTCAAGCGCCCGGACATTCCGGCCGCAATCGCTCAGCGCTTCAAGTTCCTGCACCAGTTGCTGCTCAACAAATACTGGTTCGACGAACTCTACAACTGGGTGTTTGCCAAGGGCGCGCGCGTTCTCGGCGGCTTCCTGTGGCGCCGCGGCGACCAGAACGTGATCGACGGCTTCTTCGTCAACGGCACGGCGCACCTGGTCGAACGCTTCTCGCGCCTGGTCAAGGCCTTCCAGTCCGGCTACATCTACCACTACGCGTTCGCCATGCTGATCGGGGTGTTCGCCCTGGTGACCTGGTTCGCGCGGCTCAACTAAACCAACAACGCCATGTTCGGACAGTCGATTCTTTCTCTCGTCATCTGGGTTCCGATTCTGGCCGGGGTGGCGGTGCTCGCCACCGGCTCCGACCGCAATGCGGCGCTCGCCCGCTGGGTCGCGCTGGCCGGCGCGCTGCTGGGACTGATTGTTGCGATCCCGCTGGTCACCGGCTTCGACACCGGCACCTCGGCGATGCAGTTCGTCGAAATGGCCGAGTGGATCCCGGCGTTCAACATCTCTTACCACCTCGGCGTCGACGGCATCTCGATGCCGCTGATCCTGCTGAACAGCTTCATCACCGTGCTGGTGGTGATCGCCGGCTGGCAGGTGATCCAGGACAAGGTCGCGCAATACATGGCGGCCTTCCTCATCATGTCCGGCCTCATCAACGGCGTGTTCGCCGCGCTCGACGGCATCCTGTTCTATGTCTTCTTCGAAGGCATGCTGATCCCGCTGTACCTGATCGTCGGCGTGTGGGGTGGCCCGAACCGCGTCTATGCCGCGTTCAAGTTCTTCCTCTACACCCTGCTCGGTTCGCTGCTGATGCTGGTGTCGATGATCTACCTGTATTTCCAGTCGGGCGGCAGCTTCGACATCCAGACCTGGCACACCACCACGCTCGGCATGACCGCACAGACGCTGATGTTCTTCGCCTTCCTGCTGGCCTTCGGCGTCAAGGTTCCGATGTGGCCGGTACACACCTGGTTGCCCGACGCCCACGTCGAGGCGCCCACCGGCGGCTCGGTGGTGCTGGCGGCGATCACGCTGAAGGTCGGCGCCTACGGTTTCCTGCGTTTCATCCTGCCGATCCTGCCGGATGCCAGTCACGAACTCGCCTGGTTCGTCATCATGCTGTCGCTGATCGCCGTCGCCTACATCGGCCTGGTGGCGCTGGTGCAGGCCGACATGAAAAAGCTCATCGCGTATTCGTCGATCGCGCACATGGGTTTCGTCACCCTCGGCTTCTTCATGTTCAACCCGCTCGGGCTTGAAGGCGGGCTGGTGCAGATGATCTCGCACGGTTTCGTCTCCGCCGCGCTGTTCCTCTGCATCGGCGTCATGTACGACCGCCTGCATTCGCGCCAGATCAAGGACTATGGCGGCCTGGTCAACAGGATGCCGGTGTTCGCCGCCTTCTTCATGTTGTTCGCCATGGCCAACGCCGGGCTGCCCGCCACTAGCGGTTTTGTCGGTGAGTTCATGGTCATCATGGCGGCGACGAAGGTCAACTTCTGGTTCGCCTTCGTCGCCGCCACCACGCTGATCTTCGGTGCCGCCTATACGCTGTGGATGTACAAGCGCGTGGTGTTCGGCAACGTCACCAATCCACACGTCGAGGAAATGAGCGACGTCAACGCGCGCGAAATCCTGCTGCTCGGCGTGCTCGCCGTCCTCGTGCTGGCCATGGGCCTGTATCCCAAGCCGTTCACCGATGTGATGCACGTGTCGGTGGTCGACCTGTTGGCGCACGTCGCCCAAAGCAAACTGCCTTAAGGTTCCAAGATGAGCGACTTCCTCACCCAATTCGCCCCCGCGCTGCCCGAGATTTTCGTGCTGGCGATGGTGTCGCTGATCCTGGTGATCGACGCCGCCGTCGACGACAGCAAGCGCTATATCGCCTATGTGCTGTCACTGGCCACCCTGGCCGGTGCGGCCTTCCTCACCCTGCGCGATTTCTCGACCATGCCGGTGTTGACACTTGGCGGCCTCTTCATCGACGACCCGCTGTCGGATGTGCTGAAGCTGTTCCTCTATCTGAGCGTTGCGGTGGTGCTGGTGTATTCGCGCGACTATCTGCGGACACGCGGGCTCTACAAGGGCGAATTCTTCGTGCTGGCGCTGTTTGCGTTGCTCGGCATGATGGTGATGGTGTCGGCCAGCCATTTCCTCACGCTGTATCTCGGTCTCGAACTGCTGTCGCTGTCCCTGTATGCCATGGTCGCATTGCAGCGCGATTCCGGCGTGGCGTCCGAGGCGGCGATGAAATACTTCGTCCTGGGTGCGCTGGCGTCGGGCATGCTGCTCTATGGCATGTCGATGGTCTACGGCGTCACCGGCTCGCTGGCGCTGGCCGACATCGCACAGAACCTGTCCGACGGCACCGACCTGCGCATTCCCCTGGTGTTCGGCATCGTCTTCATCGTCGCCGGGCTGGCGTTCAAACTGGGCGCCGTGCCGTTCCACATGTGGGTGCCGGACGTCTACCACGGCGCGCCGACCGCGATGACGCTGTTCATCGGCTCCGCGCCCAAGATCGCCGCCTTCGCCTTCGTCGTGCGCATCCTGGGGCAGGGGCTGGAATCGCAGGTGTCCGAATGGCGCGACATGCTGGTGATCCTGGCGGTGCTGTCGATGGCGGTCGGCAACATCGCGGCCATCGCGCAGACCAACCTCAAGCGCATGCTCGCGTATTCGACCATCTCGCACATGGGCTTCATGCTGCTGGGTATCCTGGCCGGCTCGCAGAACGGCTACGGCAGCGCGATGTTCTACGTGCTGGTGTATGCCCTGATGAGCCTTGGCGGCTTCGGCATGATCCTGCTGCTGTCGCGCGCCGGCTTCGAGGCCGACAAGCTGGAGGACTTCAGGGGACTCAACCGCCGCAGTCCGTGGCTGGCCTTCCTGATGCTGCTGCTGATGTTCTCGATGGCCGGCGTGCCGCCGACGGTCGGCTTCTACGCCAAGCTGTCGGTTTTGCAGGCGGTGGTCGAGATCGGCTACGTGTGGCTGGCGGTGGCAGCGGTGCTGTTCTCGCTGGTCGGTGCCTTCTACTACCTGCGCATCGTCAAGCTGATGTACTTCGACACCCCGCACGACACCAGCCCGATCGCTGCCAGTCCCGATACCCGAATCATCATGTCGGCCAACGGCCTTGCCGTGCTGGCGCTCGGCATCCTGCCGCAGCCGCTGATGGCGATCTGCGTGCACGCCATCGGCGCTTCGTTCTGAATGATTTCAGCTGGGGCAAGCCTGCTCCGGCGTTACCCGGCTTTCTGAATTGAACGTGAATTTTTCCACCTCCCTGCTGCTGATCCTGGCTTTTGCCGCAGCCAACCTGCCGTTTCTCGTCGAGCGCATCTTCTTCGTGGCGAAGCCCGGAACCGGCGGCAAGCGTTTTGCCTGGCGCTTGCTGGAACTGGTGGTGCTGTTTTTCGTGGTCGGCGGCATCGCGCTGCTGCTGGAAGGCAAGCTAGGCGACATCCACAAGCAGAACTGGGAGTTCTACGCGGTCAATGCCGCGCTGTTCGTGGTGTTCGCGTACCCGGGGTTTGTCTATCGCTATCTGTGGCGACGCCGCGGCGGCTAGAAAGAATGGATGCCATGGAATTCAAATTGCGCGGCGAGCACGTCGCGCTCTGCGACCTGCTCAAACTCACCGGCATCGCCGACAGCGGCGGTCAGGGCAAGCTCATGATCGCCAACGGCGACGTTAGCGTTGACGGCCAGCCGGAAAGCCGCAAGACAGCCAAAATCCGGGCGGGGCAGACTGTAAAGTATCGTGGGCAGACGATTCGGGTCGTGGCGCCTGACGCCTAAAGAAAGCAGAAATAAAACCGGCCGGAATCGTATTCCACCGCCAGCCGCGCCCCGCGGTTGAGCGCATAGTCCCACGATCCCTTGGTCGCGCAGCCGACATGGCATTCGCTCACCCCCGCCGGCGATTCAAGATCGCGTTCGCGGTCATACCAGCTCAACAACATGGTGTCGTCGCCCAGCTGCTGCTCGGCGATGGCGGTCGCCAGCTTCAGCGTGGCGTTGAAGTCGAGGCCGAGTTCGGCGGTGTCGAGGCGAAGCGTTTTCATGGTGCGGTATCCGTGAGCGCCTTCAGAGCATAGAGCATATCCAATGCTGCCTTCGGCGTGAGCGTATCGGGGTCGAGTTCGCGCAGCTGGTCGAGCGCGGGGTGCGGCGGCGGTTCGTCGTTGGGCAGGTGGGCGGCGAACAGGTCGCCCTGCGGGCCGGGCTGCAGCTGTGCGTCCTCGAGCTCGCGCAGATGGCGGCGCGCCGCGTGGATCACCGGGCTCGGCACGCCGGCCAGGCGCGCGACCTGGATGCCGTAGCTCTGCGAGGCGGGGCCTTCTTCCACTGCGTGCAGGAACACCAGGTCGGCGCCGTGCTCCTTGGCATCGAGATGCACGTTGGCGAGCTGGCGGAACTCCTGCGCCAGCTGGGTCAGCTCGAAATAGTGGGTCGCGAACAGGGTGAATGCGCGGGTGGCGGTGACCAGATGCCGTGCCACCGCCCAGGCCAGCGCCAAACCATCAAATGTTGACGTGCCGCGGCCGATCTCGTCCAGCAGCACCAGACTGTTCGCGCTGGCGTTGTGCAGGATGTGCGCGGTTTCGGTCATCTCGACCATGAAGGTCGAACGTCCGCCGGCCAGATCGTCCGACGCACCGATGCGGGTGAAGATCTGGTCGACGTCGCCGATCTTCGCCGAGTTCGCCGGCACCCACAGGCCGCAGCAGGCCATGAGCGTCACCAGCGCGACCTGCCGCATGTAGGTCGACTTGCCGCCCATGTTGGGGCCGGTGATCAGCAGCATCTGCCGGCTGCGCGTCAGGCTCACGTCGTTGGGAATGAAATGCGCTACCTGTGCTTCGACCACCGGATGGCGGCCGCCGCGGATGACGATGCCGGGCTCCTCGCTGTACTCGGGTGCGTTGAGTCTGAGCGTGCCCGCGCGCTCGGCCTGACTCGCCAGCACATCGATCTCGGCCAGGGCGGCGGCGATGGAAAGCAGACCCGGCACGTGCGGCGTCAGCGACTCCAGCAGCGCGTCGAACAGCGCCTTTTCACGAGCCAGCGCGCGGTCCTGCGCCGACAGCGCCTTGTCCTCGAAGGCCTTGAGTTCGGGCGTGATGTAGCGCTCGGCGTTTTTCAGTGTCTGGCGGCGGCGGTAATCGTCTGGGACATTCTCCGACTGGGCGCGGCTGACCTCGATGTAGAAGCCGTGCACCTTGTTGTACTCGACCTTGAGGGTGCCGATGCCCGAGCGCGCGCGTTCACGGGTCTCCAGTTCCAGCAGAAAGGCTCCGGCGTCGCGCGTCAGCGCGCGCAGTTCGTCGAGATCCACATCGTAGCCGTCGGCGATGACGCCGCCCTCGCGCAGCACGCTTGCCGGCTCGGGCTGGATGGCGCGCGCCAGCAGGGCATGTAGATCGGAACGCGCGGCGAGTGCCGCTTGCAGCGCCGACAGGCGCGCACGGTCGTCGGGCAGGACGGCAGCGAGATCGGGCAGCAGGGCGAGGGTGTCGCGCAGGCCCGAGAGGTCGCGCGGCCGGGCGTTCTTCAATGCGATTCGACCGCTGATCCGTTCGACGTCGGCGCAGCCTTTCAACAGACGGGTGAGGGCGGCGGCGGTGTCGGGCTGCTCGGCCAGTACCCCGATGGCATCGCGCCGCTGGCTCAATATTTCACGGTCGCGCAGTGGATGATGCAGCCAGTGCCGGAGCAAACGCGTGCCCATGCCGGTGGCGGTGGTGTCGAGCACCGACAACAGGGTCGGCGTCGCCTCGCCGCGCAGGGTCTCGGTGAGTTCCAGGTTGCGGCGAGTGGCGGCGTCAAGCTGCACGAAGTCGCCGTCGCGCTCGGCGCGGATCGACTGAATATGTGGCAGCGCGGTACGCTGGGTGGTCTGGATGTAGTCGAGCAGGGCGCCGGCGGCAGCGATAGCCAGCGGCAAATCAGCCACGCCGTAACCGCTTAAATCGCGGCTACCGAGTTGCTGCGCCAGTCGGGTCTGCGCACCTGCCGTATCGAACTGCCAGACTGCGAGACGGCGGATCGCGCAAGCAGTCCCCTCGACTGCGAAGCCATCAGGTGCAAGGATCTCCGCCGGCCGCACCCGCGCCAGCAGGGCGGGCAGGGCAGCGGCAGCCACTTCGGTGACCTGGAAGCGACCAGCGGCCAGGTTGAGCCAGGCCACGCCATTCGATTCGGATCCCGGTGCGATGGCGAGGATCAACGTATCGCGCGTCTCGTCCAGCAGGCCCGAATCGGTCAGGGTGCCCGGCGTCACGATGCGCGCTACCTGACGCTCGACCGGCCCCTTGCTGGTGGCAGGGTCGCCCACCTGCTCGGCGATCACCACTGATTCACCCAGTTTCAATAAACGGGCGAGATACTGCTCGGCGCTGTGGTACGGCACGCCGGCCATCTTGATCGGACTGCCTGCCGAAGCGCCGCGGGTGGTGAGCGTGATGTTCAGCAGCCGTGCGGCTTTTTCGGCGTCGTCATAGAACAGTTCGTAGAAGTCGCCCATGCGGTAGAACAGCAGCATGTCGGGATGCTGCGCCTTGATGCCGAGATACTGCTGCATCATCGGTGTGTGGGCAGTGGGCTCCTTGGCGATCGACATGTAGGGGTCGCCGGGTGAATCAGACCTTCAGTTCGGGCGGCAGGTGCGGGGCGATGACCTGCAGCATTTGCCCGAATACCTTCGGGCTGGCGGCGACGATGTTGCCGGATTCGAGAAAGCCCTCGTTACCCACGAAGTTGCCGACCAGGGCGCCGGACTCCTGCGCGATCAGGCTGCCGGCGGCGAGGTCCCAGGGTTGCAGGTGCATTTCCCAGAAACCGTCGTAGCGGCCGCACGCCACATAGCACAGATCGAGTGCGGCGGAGCCGGGGCGGCGCAGGCCGGAGGTGGCCCGCATCATGTCGCGGAACATGTTGAGGTAGGCCTCGGCGAAGCTGAAATCACGGAAAGGGAAGCCGGTTCCGATCAGGCATTCGCTCAATTTGCTGCGCTTGCTGGCGCGGATGCGGCGATCGTTGAGGGTGGCGCCGCGGCCGCGAGTGGCGGTGAAAAGTTCGTTGCGTGCGGGATCGAACACCACCGCCTGGGTGATCTGGCCCTTGTGCTTGAGCGCGATGGAAACCGAATATTGCTGCAGGCCGTGCAGGAAATTGGTGGTGCCGTCGAGCGGATCGATGATCCACTGGTAATCCTCGCCATTCCTGGCGTCGGCCGAGCCGGACTCCTCTGCTAAAATCCCGTGGTTTGGATAGGCGTCGAGCAGGGTTTCGATGATGGCGCGCTCGGCCATCTGGTCGACTTCGCTGACGTAATCGCGGTCCTGCTTGCTGCGCACGGTGAGCTGGTCGAGGTCGAGCGAGGCGCGATTGATGATCGCCCCGGCTTTGCGAGCGGCTTTCACCGCCGTGTTGAGCATGGGATGCATGGTGTCTGGCTACAAATTCAAAGAACGAGCCGCTATTTTACTTGATGACGATAACTTGATGACGCCGGTCGACCCGAAACTTCTCGCCAATATCCGTATCGTGCTGGCGCGCACCAGCCACCCCGGCAATATCGGCTCGGCGGCGCGGGCGATGAAGACGATGGGACTGTCGCAGCTGTTTCTCGTCGACCCTGCCATATTTCCGAACAGCCAGGCGGACGCGATGGCCGCGGGTTCGACCGATCTGCTGGCGCAGGCCACTGTCTGTACCACGCTGGCCGAGGCGCTGGCCGATACCACGCTGGCGTTTGGTGTGTCGGCGCGTCGGCGGGATATCGTGGCCGAGGTACTGACCCCACCCGAAGCGGCGATTCGTTTGCTGACTGAAGCGCAGACCGGCCCGGTGGCGCTGGTGTTCGGCAACGAAACCAGCGGCCTGTCGAACGAGGAGCTGAGCTTGTGCCAGGGGCTGGTCACGATCGCCGCCAACCCGGACTATAGCTCGCTCAACCTGGCGGCCGCAGTTCAGGTGCTGAGCTACGAAATCCGTCAGGCTTGGCTGGGGCATGTGAACTGGCCGCAGCCGGAGATGGACGCGGCGACGGGGGACGAGGTGGAGAAATTCTACGGCCACCTGGAAACTGCGCTTGTCGAACTGGAATTCCTCAATCGTGGCTCGCCCGGCAAGCTGATGCTGAAACTGCGGCGCCTGTTCGCGCGCACCCGGTTGGCGAAGGAAGAGGTGAACATTCTGCGGGGTATCCTGACTGCCGCGCAGGAAGCCAGACAGGCAGCGAACAAGGCGCGTAACCCTCACGCATAATAGTTGACTAAATAACTCGGAAATAGCATCCTCAACCCATGAGCCGCTTCAGCACATTCAAGGAAGACATCGCTGTCGTGTTCGACCGTGATCCGGCGGCGCGCTCGACCTTCGAGGTCATCACCACCTATCCCGGCTTTCACGCCATGGTGTTCCATCGCCTGGCAAACAAGCTGTGGCGGATGGGATGGAAGTGGCTAGCGCGCTTCACCTCGCACCTCGGTCGCTGGCTCACCGGCATCGAGATCCATCCTGGCGCCACCATCGGCCGCCGCGTCTTCATCGACCACGGCATGGGCGTTGTGGTGGGCGAGACTGCCGAAATCGGCGACGACTGCACCCTGTATCACGGCGTCACGCTCGGCGGCACCTCGTGGAACAAGGGCAAGCGCCATCCCACCCTGATGCCCGGCGTGGTGGTGGGGGCGGGTGCCAAGATCCTCGGCCCGATCACCATCGGTGCAGGCGCGCGGGTCGGTTCCAATGCCGTGGTGGTGAAGGATGTGCCGGCCAATGCAACTGCGGTGGGCATTCCTGCCCGCATCCTGGACAGTTCGGCGGAAATCCAGCGCAACCAGCAGGCGGAAAAACTCGGATTTTCCGCTTATGCCATTTCGGCGGACATGAACGACCCGGTGGTGAAGGCGATCCACGGCCTGATCGACCATTCGGCGCACATCGACCACCGGCTGGAGCTGATACTGGCGCAGTTGCAGAAGCTGGGCGCAGAGCTGCCAGCCGGGCAGGATCAGCCCGATGATTTTGATCCGAACTATCTGAACAAAATAGTTGACTAAAATGCTAAGGTAAGCAATAGTTGATCGAAATGCTCGGGTATTTTATAGTTCGGACACCATTTCAGGAGAACACGTCATGAGATTGACCACCAAGGGCCGCTTCGCCGTCACCGCCATGCTGGACCTGGCACTACGCGGTGGCAAAAATCCGGTCACGCTGGCTGGCATCAGCGAGCGGCAGGACATATCCCTGTCATATCTGGAGCAGCTTTTCAGCCGGCTGCGCCGCCATGAACTGGTCGAAAGCGTACGCGGACCCGGCGGCGGCTATTACCTTGCCCGCGCGCTCGATGACGTCAGCGTGGCCGACATCATCCGTGCGGTGGACGAACCCATCGACGCGACCCAGTGCGGCGGCAAGGAAAATTGCCACGACGAGCACCGCTGCATGACGCACGATCTGTGGGTTGGACTCAATGCGCACATATACGACTACCTCGACAATGTGACGCTGGCGTCCTTGGTGGCCAAACAGCACGAATGCAAGGAAAAAGTGCTGAAGGATCACCGGCCGCTGAAAATGACGCTGGCGGCCTGACTTCAGATAGAGCTATTAAGGGCAACATGATGAAAACACTGTATTTCGATTATTCCGCCACCACCCCGGTCGATCCCCGCGTGGCCGAAAAAATGATTCCCTACCTGACCGAGCACTTTGGTAACCCGGCTTCGCGCTCGCATCCCTATGGCTGGGAGGCCGAAAAGGCGGTGGAAGATGCGCGGGCCCAGGTCGCCGCGCTGGTCGGTGCCGACCCCAAGGAAATCGTGTTCACCTCCGGCGCAACCGAATCGAATAACCTCGCGATCAAGGGTGCGGGCCACTTCTATTCGGCCACCAAGGGCAAGCACATCATCACCGTGCGCACCGAACACAAGGCGGTGCTCGATACTGTGCGCGAAATGGAGCGCCAGGGCTTCGAGGCCACCTATCTGAACGTCAAGGAAAACGGCCTGCTCGACCTCGATGCATTCCGTGCCGCGATCCGTCCCGACACCGTGCTGGCCTCGGTGATGGCAGTCAACAACGAAATCGGCGTGATCCAGGACATCGAGGCACTTGGAAAAATCTGCCGCGAGAAGGGCGTGATTTTCCACGTCGACGCGGCTCAGGCTACCGGCAAGATGCCGATCGATCTCGCCAAGCTGCCGGTCGACCTGATGTCGTTCTCGGCGCACAAGACCTACGGTCCCAAGGGCATCGGCGCGCTCTACGTGCGGCGCAAGCCGCGGGTGCGCCTGGAAGCGCAGATGCACGGCGGTGGTCACGAGCGCGGCATGCGTTCGGGCACGCTGGCGACGCACCAGATCGTCGGCATGGGCGAAGCCTTCCGCATCGCCCGCGAAGAAATGGCGACCGAGAACGAGCGCATCCGCATGCTGCGCGATCGTCTGTATGCGGGCCTGAAGGACATCGAGGAAGTGCACCTGAACGGCGACATGGACCAGCGCGTGCCGCACAACCTCAACGTCAGCTTCAACTTCGTCGAGGGCGAATCGCTGATCATGGCGATCAAGGATCTGGCGGTGTCTTCCGGTTCCGCCTGCACCTCGGCCAGCCTGGAGCCGTCCTACGTGCTGCGTGCGCTTGGCCGCAGCGACGAACTGGCCCACAGCTCGATCCGCTTCTCGATCGG
>JAABQU010000260.1 GCA_011391285.1 Thiobacillus sp. | reverse complement strand
GTGGTTGAGCGTGGCCATGAAGCGGTGCTCGGATTCGAACGGGACGACGTCGCTGCGCGGCAGCGCTTCGCGGGTCTGGCGCGGGTCGAGCCCGGCCTTCATCGCCAGGGTCAGCAGCGCGCCCTCGGTGGGGTCGCCGGCCAGCTGCCAGCCGGCGTCGGTGTCGCGCAGTTCGGCGTCGTTGCACAGCAGGGCGGCGTGCGCCACGTCCTGCAGCAGGGGCTGCACGGGGTCGACCTGCGTGCCGTCGTGGCTGAATCCCCCGTCCGGCGCGTAGCCGCTGCCCGACACCTCGAACACGCCATCGGCAGCGATGACGGTCTGCACCGTCATTTCGTTGCGCGTGAGGGTGCCGGTCTTGTCCGAGCAGATGACGCTGACCGCGCCCAGCGTCTCCACCGCGGGCAGGCGGCGGATGATGGCGTGGCGGTGCGCCATGCGGGTGACGCCGATGGCGAGCGTGATGGTCATGATGGCCGGCAGGCCTTCTGGGATCGCCGCCACCGCCAGCCCCACCGCGGCCAGGAACATGTCGCTCGCCGGGTAGTCGCGCACCCAGACGCCGAAGCCGAAGATCAGCGCCGACAGCAGCAGGATCACGCCTGCCAGCCACTGGCCGAAGCGTGCCATCAACCTCAAGAGCGGGGTGGTGAGTTTCTCGACCGTTGCCAGGAGCGTGCTGATTCGACCCAGTTCAGTCGCGGTGCCGGTGGCCGTCACCACGCCGATGCCCTGGCCGTAGGTGACCAGCGTGCCCGACCAGGCCATGCTGGCGCGGTCGCCGAGTGCGGCGTCCTTCGCCACCGCATCGACCTGCTTCTCGACCGCGAGCGATTCGCCGGTCAGCGCGGCTTCCATCACCCGCAGGCTCTTGACGTCGATCAATCGCAGGTCGGCCGGCACGCGGTCGCCCGAGGCCAAGTGCACGATGTCGCCTGGCACCAAGTCCTCGGCGGGGATCTCGTGGCGTTCGCCGGCGCGGGTGACGATCGCGTGCGGCGACAGCATGCTGCGGATGGCGTCGAGCGCCTCTTCGGCGCGGCCTTCCTGGATGAAGCCGATCACCGCGTTGATGATGACCACGCCGAAGATCACGCCGGAATCGAGCCAGTGGCCGAGCCACGCGGTGATGACGCCGGCGGCCAGCAGCACATAGATCAGCACGTTGTGGAACTGCAGCAGCAGGCGCTGCCAGGCGGGCTGGCGCTGCGGCGGCGGCAGGCGGTTGTCGCCGTATTGCGCGCGCCGCGTCTCGATGGCGTCCGGGGTCAGGCCGGTGCGTGATGCGTCCAAACGGCTCAGGGTGTCGCGGGCTGACAGGCTGTGCCACTGCGGCGGATGTTCGTTTGTTTGCAAGCGATGTCTCCGTTCGGTTGGCGTGCCAGTAGAATTCTGGCACACCTCAATGACAGGGTCGTGCCGTGTCCGTTCCTCTCCCCGTTGGCGGCTTCGTTTCGGCCTCGCTGATCACCTGCGCTGCAGATTTAAACCTTTCCGCCGATCAGGTCGTCATATAAAGAGAATCGAACTTCCATTCCCCTGCCAGACACACGTTGATGCTGCCCGAGCGCTTCCGCCGCTTCCTTCCCGATCCGAACACGTTGCGCGAACACCGCGCGCTGCGCTGGATGGGGCCGATGCTGCATCACCCGCGGCTGTGGCACGTCAACCGTCGCGGCATCGCCCTCGGCATCGCCATCGGCGTGTTCTTCGGACTGTTGATCCCGGTGGCGCAGATTTTCTTCGCTGCTGCTGCTGCGCTGCTGCTGCGTGCCAATATTCCGGCCGCGGTCGGCAGCACGCTCATCACCAATCCCATTACCTTCGCGCCGGTGTATTTCGCGGCCTATCACCTGGGTGCCTGGATGCTGGGGCATCTCGATGTCTCCGTGGCCGAGGTCGACCTCGACAGGGTCGCGGCCCGGACCGAGACCGGGCTTGCGCTGTGGGTGGACCGCGTGGCCACGGTGGGTGCGCCGTTGGCGCTGGGCTTGCTGACGCTGGCGGTGTGCCTGTCGGTGCTGATTTACTTTGCCGTGCACTGGACCTGGCGGCTGCGCATCGTGCGCGCGTGGCAGCGCCGCAAGGCCAACCGTCGCAAGCGTTGAGGGATGGCCGCAAGCGGCCTTGCGTCACCTCCATTGCGCAGTGCAGACGCGCCGCGCAAATTCATTCCTGTCGCCAGAAGCCTTGGCGCCACTTGCATCCTTGCGCGTACGCCTTCAGCATGCGGATGACCACGTCCTCCGGCGTGAACGTCAGTTTCAGGGCTGCGCTCCAAAGCGCGCGCGGATCGGGAGCCGCAATTCCATCGCCATCATGCAGAACCTCGCCGTCATCTGGCTTTCGTTGCTGGCCTGCCTTGCCGTGATCGGTGTGGCGGGTGTGCGGCTGTCGCGTTATGGAGACGTCATCGCCGAAAAGAGCGGACTCAGTCGCGGCTGGGTCGGCCTGATCCTGCTTGCCACGGTGACCTCGCTACCTGAACTGGTCACCGGCCTGTCCTCCGTGACGGTCGCCAAGGTGCCGGACATCGCGGTGGGGGACATCATGGGCAGCTGCGTTTTCAACCTGCTCATCATCGTGTTGCTCGATTTCCTCTATCGCAAGGAGTCCGTCTACACGCGAGCGCATCAGGGTAACGTGCTGTCTGCCGGCTATGGCATCGCGCTGATCGGCTTTGCCGGATTCAACCTGCTGTTGTATCGCGACGCGGCCGCCCCTGCACTTGGGCACGTCGGCCTCTACACGCCCGTGATCCTGCTGCTGTACGGGCTGGCCATGCGCTCGCTCTACCGGTATGAGCGGGCGCAATTGCGCGAGTATGCCGAAGATCGTGCCGAGCGCTATCCCGACATGGATCTGGAGCGGGCGGTTCGAGGCTACGTCGTGGCCGCGATTGCGGTGGTGGCGGCCGGCATCTCGCTGCCGTTCATCGCCCGGGATCTGGCGGCGGTGATGGCCTGGGAACAGAGCTTCGTGGGAACGCTGTTTGTCGCTGCGGTCACGTCCGCCCCCGAAGTCGTCGTCACGGTGGCTGCCCTGCGTCTGGGCGCGGTCGATCTCGCCATCGGCAACCTGTTCGGCAGCAACCTGTTCAATATCGCGATTCTGGCCATCGACGACCTGGCCTATCTGCCCGGTCCATTGCTTGCCGACGTCTCCATCTCGCATGCGGCGTCGGCTTTCTCTGCCATGATGATGAGCGGCCTGGCGGTGGTCGGCCTGGTGCTGCGGCCGTCTTCGCGCGTCTTCCGCTCGGTCAGCTGGATCAGCCTGCTGCTGCTCGTCATCTATCTGCTGAACACGCTGTTCCTATATCTGTATGGCCACTGAGTCCGAAAAAACTGACTGGCATTGCCTCGACAGCGGGGCGGCCGCGGCACAACTGGATAGCGACCTCAACACGGGGCTGACCGCCGATGCGGCTGCAAGGCGGCTTGAGGAGGCCGGCCCCAACGCCTTGCCGGTGGCCGGCCGGCGTCCCCTGCTTGCCATGCTGGCGTCGCAGTTCACTGATTTCATGATCCTGGTGCTGATCGCCGCCGCCATCATCGCCGGCATCATCGGCGACCTGCAGGACACCATCGCCATCGTGGTCATCGTGTTCCTTAACGGCATCCTCGGCTTTGTCCAGGAATACCGCGCCGAGCGCGCAATGGCTGCGTTGAGGCAGATGGCCAGCCCGCAGGCGCGCGTGATCCGTGACGGGCAGGCTGGGGTCATCGATGCGATGGATCTGGTGCCCGGCGACCTGGTCGAACTGGAAGCCGGCAACATCCTGCCGGCCGACCTGCGGCTGACCGAACTGGCTTCGCTCAAGGTCGACGAATCGGCGCTCACCGGCGAGTCGCAGCCGGTCGAAAAGCAGCTGGAAAAATTGCATGAGACCGACCTGCCGCTCGGCGACCGTCTCAACCTCGCCTACAAGGGAACGGTGGCGACCTATGGCCGTGCCCGCGGTCTGGTGGTGGCGACTGGCATGCAGACCGAGCTGGGGAAAATTGCCGCACTGCTGTCCGGTGAATCCGGGAAGACGCCGCTGCAGAAGCGCCTGGCGCGCTTCGGCCGGAATCTGGCGATGTTGGTGCTGGTGATCTGCACCCTCATTTTCATCGCCGGCTGGCTGCGCGGCGAACCGCCGATGCTGATGCTGCTCACCGCGATCAGCCTCGCGGTCGCGGCCATTCCCGAAGCCTTGCCGGCGGTGGCCACGATTTCGCTCGCGCTGGGGGCGGCGCGCATGGTCAAGCAGAACGCGCTGATCCGCCGGCTGCCTGCGGTGGAAACGCTCGGCTCGGTCACCTATATCTGCTCCGACAAGACCGGCACGCTGACGCTGAACCAGATGCGGGTCGACGGTGTGCAGGCCGCGGGCGAAACCCGCCCCGGGCTTCAGGATGCGGCGGGGTCGCCCTGGCGCGAACTGGGGCTCGCCATGGCCTTGTGCAACGATGCCGTGGTCGGCGCCGACGGAAAACTGAGCGGCGACCCCACCGAAACTGCGCTGCTCGAGGCTGCCGAGGCAGCGGGGTTCAGCCAGGTTTCCCTGCAGCAAGATTTGCCGCGCGAGGCGGAGCTCCCCTTCGATTCCGAACGCGCACGCATGAGCACGCTGCACCGTGAAGGCGAGGGCGTGCTGATGCTGGTGAAGGGGGCGCCCGAGGGCGTGTTGTCATTGTGTGTCGATCAGCTTGCCGCAGACGGCGTCGTGGCCATCGACCCGGCGGCGCTGCAGGGCGAAGCCGAGCAACTGGCCGCGCAGGGGCTGCGCGTGCTGGCCTTTGCGCTGAAGCGGTTGCCGCAACTGCCGGAAGCGCTCGATGCCGCTGCGCTGGAAACCGACCTCACCTTCATCGGCCTGACCGGACTGATCGATCCGCCGCGTCCCGAAGCGGCCGAGGCGGTCGCCGCGTGCAAGGCCGCGGGCATCGTCCCGGTGATGATCACCGGCGATCACCCCGCCACCGCTCGGGCGATCGCCGAGCGGTTGGGCATCGTCGAGGCGGGCAGCAAGGTGCTCGGCGGCAGCGAGCTGGCGCGGCTGTCGCTGGAGGATTTCGAGCGCGAGGTGGACACGGTGCGGGTGTACGCCCGCATCAACCCGGAGCAGAAGATCAAGATCGTGCAGGCGCTGCAGGACAAGGGTGAATATGTCGCCATGACGGGCGACGGCGTGAACGATGCGCCGGCGCTGAAGATGGCCGACATCGGCGTCGCCATGGGCCGCGGCGGCACCGACGTGGCGCGCGAGGCGGCGCACATGACGCTGCTGGACGACAACTTCGCGACCATCGTCAAAGCGGTGCGCGAAGGCCGCCGCATCTTCGACAACATCCGCAAGTTCGTCAAATACACCATGACGAGCAACGCCGGCGAAATCTGGACCATTTTCCTCGCGCCCTTTCTGGGCCTGCCGATTCCGCTGCTGCCGATCCACATCCTGTGGATCAACCTGGTCACCGACGGCCTGCCGGGGCTGGCGCTGGCCAACGAGCGCGCCGAGCGCAATGTCATGCAGCGTCCGCCGCGACCGCCTAAGGAGAGCATCTTCGCGCGCGGCATGTGGCAGCACATCCTGTGGGTGGGGCTGTTGATGGGCGGGGTGACGCTGCTGACGCAGGCGTGGGCGATCCACATCGCTTCCGCACACTGGCAGAGCATGGTGTTTACCGTGCTGACGCTGTCGCAACTGGGTCATGTGCTGGCGATTCGTTCCGAGCGCGAGTCGCTGTTCAGCTTTGGCGTGTTCTCCAACCGCACGCTGATCGGTGCGCTGCTGCTCACCTTCGCCCTGCAGATGGCGGTGCTCTACGTGCCCTGGCTCAATCCCATCTTCAGGACCGAACCGCTCAGCCTGGCCGAGTTGGCCGCGTGCCTGGCGCTGTCGTCGGTGGTGTTCATCGGGGTGGAGATCGAGAAGTGGCTGGTGCGGCGTGGCTGGTTATACAGCGCCGCTAGCGCGTAAGCGCGGGGGATGCCGCCGAGAATCAGAGTTCGGACAGCGGCTTTTGCGCGTCCCTGGTGTTGATGTCGCCCATGTGCGCGATCAGCGTCGCCAGATCCTGATTGAGGCGATCCAGCGATTTGTCGGGCAACTGGCCGAGCGCATGCGTCAGGATGCCGGTCAGCGGTTGTGGTGCTTTTTCCAGGGCCTTTTCGCCGGCCGGGGTGAGATACAGCTTGACCACGCGCTGGTCGACCGTATTGCGCTCGCGCCGGATCATCCCGGCCTTCTCGATCTTGTCGAGCAGGTTGCTGGCGGTGGAGGCGTGGATCGACAAGGTCTGCGCAAGTTCCGATACCTTCATACCCGGCGTCTGGCGCAGGGCCGCCATGGCCCAGATCTGCGCACCGCTGACGCCGCAGGCTTTTTCGATCGCCTTGAAGTGCTGGCGCACCGCGCCAAAAATCACGCGGAATTGCCGCAGGGCCTCCCGTGCTGCGTCGGGGGTTGAATTCAAGATGGCGTCTCCGGATGCGGCAAAGGTTCAATCATCGCAGGAATTCAGATGGATGCGCCCATCACCTGCGCCCACAGCGTCTTCACCGCATCGCGCACGCTTTCAACGGCAGGCAACGGCACCCGGGCGAATTCCGCGCCGCTGAGCTTGATCGCATGCTGCTGGCGGCGCAGTTCGCGGTAGGCGTCGGCGGCGGCCGCGGCAAGGTCGGCCGGGATCAGTCCGGCCGTACCTGCCCGCTGCAGCAGGGCGATGTTGCCGACGTTGTCGGCCAGTTCGGGGTGCGCGGCGCCATGCCGCAGCACCAGATATTGCACGCAGAATTCGACGTCGACGATGCCGCCGCTGTCGTGCTTGAGGTCGAACAAGTCCGAGTCGTTGACGTGGCCGGCGTGCATTTTTTCGCGCATCGCCAGAACCTCCTCGCGCAGCTTGGCTGCGTCGCGCGGCATGCACAGAATCTCGCGGCGCAGGGCCTCGAAGCTCCCGCCGATTTCCCCGTCGCCACAGACGAAACGCGCGCGCGTCAGCGCCTGGTGTTCCCACACCCAGGCGTGATTCAGCTGGTAGTCACGGAAGGCTTCGGTCGAACTCACCAGGAGGCCTGAGGCGCCGTCCGGGCGCAGGCGCAGGTCGGTCTCGTAGAGCATGCCGGCCGAGGTGAGGGTGCCGAGCCAGGTGTTGATGCGCTGCGACAGCCGCGCGTAGATTTCCTGGGCGCGCGCGTCGGCGTCGTCGTACAGGAACACGAGATCGAGGTCGGAGGCGTAGCCGAGCTCCTTGCCGCCGAGCTTGCCGTAGCCGATGACGGCGAAGCGCGGCGTGTCGCGGTGGCGCGTCTTCAGCCCGGTCCAGCAGCGCGCAAGCGTTTCGGCGAGCAGCGTATCGGCCAGATAGGAAAGATGATCGGAGAGCGCTTCCAGCGTCAGCCTTCCGGCCAAGTCCTGCGCCAGCAGGCGCAGCGTCTGCACCTGTTTGAAGCGGCGCAGCGCATCCATCTGCGCCTCGGTGTCGCCGGGGTGCGCGTCGAGCTCTTCGTGCAACTGCGCGGCAAGCCGCGTCCAGTCTGGCACGCTCATCAGGGACTGCGGCGCAATCAGCTCGTCCAGCAATTGCGGCTGCCGCGTGATCATCTGCGCGGCCCACGGGCTGGCCGCGAGAAGGCGCACCAGTTGCCGCAGCGCCGCCGGATATTCGGCCAGCAGCGCCAGATAGGTGGAACGACGGGAGATGGACTGCATCAACGCCGCGAAACGTTCCAGCGTGGCCATCGGGTCAGATTGGCTGCCGATGATTTCCAGCGCGGGCGGCAGCAGGGCGTTGAGCCGTAGCTGGGTCGACTCGGCCTGCCGCGCGGTGTGTTGGCGCAGCGCATCGAGCGTCGCCAGCACCCGCGTCGGGTCGTCATAGCCGGCATTTTCAAGCAGTGCGTGAGTGGTGGCGGCATCCGCCGTGCCGCAGCAAACGGCCGTGAGCGGGTGGCTGTTCTGGTCGGTTTGCGGGGCGGCGAACACCTGCTCGAAATGGCGCGTGACCTTGTTGCGATGGCGGTCGAATTCAGCGAACAAAGCGGCATGGTCGGCAAAACCCATCGCCTCGGCGAGCATCGCCTGCGATTCGGCGTCGTCCGGCATCTGCTGGGTCTGCGCGTCGTCGAGATATTGCAGACGGTGTTCCAGCCGGCGCAAGAAATCGTAGGCAGCGGCAAGTTCCTGCTGCGCGTCCTCCATCATCAGGCCGGCCTTCACCAGTGCGTCCAGCACCACCAGCGTCGGCCGCTGCTGCAGCGCGGCGATCTGGCCGCCGCGAATGAGCTGGAACACCTGCGCGGTGAATTCGATTTCGCGGATGCCGCCCGGCCCCAGCTTGACGTTGTTCGCCATTTCGCGGCGCGCGACCTCGCGGCGGATCTGCACGTGCAGGCCCCGGATTGCGGCGAAGGCGCCGAAGTCGAGGTACTTGCGGAACACGAAAGGCCGCACGACCTGCATCAGTTCGTCGTGGCGGCCGCCGGTGAGCGGCCGCGCCTTGATCCAGGCGTAGCGTTCCCACGGCCGCCCCTGTGCGACCAGATAGTCCTCCAGCATGTCGAAGCCCATCGCGAACGGCCCCGAGTCGCCCCAGGGACGCAGGCGCAGATCGACGCGGAACACGTGGCCGTCGGCGGTGGCCTCGCCCAGTGCGGCGGTCAGCTTGCGCCCCAGTCGGATGAAGAATTCGTGGTTGCTGATCGATTTGACCTCGGCGCCGTCGGCAGCGGTATCGCCTTCTTCGGGATAGAGGTAGATGAGGTCGATGTCGGACGACACATTGAGTTCGCCGCCGCCGAGCTTGCCCATGCCGACCACGACCATCTGCAGGGGCTGGCCGTTTTCGTCGCGCGGCTCGCCGTGGCGGGAAGCGAGTGCGGCATGGTGAAAATCGAGCGCCGTGGCGATGCACACCTCGGCCAGCGTGCTCCAGGTGCCGGTGATCTCGGCCAGATCGGCGCTGCCCGCCAAGTCGCGCGCAGTGGCGACCAGCCACACGCGCTGGCGCAGTTGTCTTAAACGCTGGTGCAGGGCGGCCTCGTCGAGGCAGGGCGGCGTGGTCAGGAAGGCCTGCATGGCCTCGCGGGAAAAGCCCCGATCGAGTTGTCCGGCCATGGCTTCAGCCAGCTGCGGCTGCGCCTCCAGCAGGCGTCGGCCATAACGGGAACAGCGGGCAACGCGGTCGAGTGCGGGAATGCTCATAGCTTGGATTGCGCTGGTTTGAATTAGAATCTGAGAGTTATCCAACACTCTATCAGTGGAGAGACTGTATGGCTTCTATCGAGTCGATTCTGACCGAAACCCGCGTGTTCCCGCCTGCGGACGCCTTCGTCAAACAGGCCAACGTGTCCGGCATGGAGGGTTATCAGGCCCTGTGCCGCAAGGCCGAAACCGATTACGAAGGCTTCTGGGCGGACCAAGCGCGCCGGACGATAGCCTGGAAAAAGCCGTTCAGCCGCACGCTCGACGAGTCGGCCGCACCCTTCTACAAGTGGTTCGACGACGGCGACCTCAACGTCTCCTACAATTGCCTGGACCGTCATCTCGAAAAACGCGGCGACAAGACCGCGCTGATTTTCGAGGCCGACGACGGCACGGTGACGAAAGTCACCTACAAGGAACTGCACGCACGCGTCTGCCAGTTCGCCAACGGCCTGAAGTCGCTCGGCGTGGAACAGGGCGACCGCGTGATCGTCTACATGCCGATGAGCATCGAGGCGGTGGTGGCGATGCAGGCGTGCGCGCGCATCGGCGCCATCCATTCGGTGGTGTTCGGCGGCTTTTCTGCGAAGAGCCTGTTCGAGCGCATCGAGGATGCCAAGGCCAAGCTGATCATCACCGCCGACGAGTCGCTGCGTGGCGGCAAGGCAGTGCCGCTGAAGCGCGCGGTCGACGAGGCGCTGGAGATGGGCGACACCTCCTGCGTCGAACGCGTGGTGGTGTATCGCCGCTCCGGTGGTGCCGTGAACTGGGGCACGCGCGACCTGTGGTGGCACGAGCTGACCCAGACCCAGGCCGAATCCTGCGAGCCGGTGTGGGTTTCCGCCGAACATCCGCTGTTCATTCTTTATACGTCCGGTTCCACCGGCAAGCCCAAGGGCGTTCAGCATTCCACCGGCGGCTATCTGCTCGGCGCCATTCTCTCGATGGAATGGGTGTTCGACGCCAAGGCCGATTCGGACGTCTACTGGTGCACCGCCGACGTCGGCTGGATCACCGGCCACACCTACGTCGCCTATGGCCCGCTGGCGCTCGGCATGACCGAAGTCATCTTCGAGGGGATCCCCACTTATCCGCATGCCGGACGCTTCTGGGAAACCGTCGCCAAACACAAGGTCACCACCTTCTACACGGCGCCCACGGCGATCCGCAGCCTGATCAAGCTCGGCGCCGACCTGCCGGCGCAGCACGATCTGTCGTCGCTGCGCCTCTTGGGCACGGTGGGCGAGCCGATCAACCCCGAAGCCTGGATGTGGTATCACGAGGTGATCGGCGGCGGCCGCTGCCCTATCGTCGACACCTGGTGGCAGACCGAGACCGGCGCCAACATGATTGCGCCGCTGCCCGGCGCGGTTCCGACCAAGCCCGGTTCCTGCACCCTGCCGCTGCCCGGCATCATGGCGGCGATCACCGACGAGCACGGTCACCCGGTCGAAAAGGGGCAGGGCGGCTATCTGGTGATCCAGCGCCCGTTTCCCTCGCAACTGCGCACCTTGTGGGGTGACCCTGAGCGCTTCAAGAAAACCTATTTCCCCGAGGAACTCGGCGGCAAGACCTATCTTGCCGGCGACTCCGCGCACCGCGACAGCGACGGCTATTTCTGGATCATGGGCCGCATCGACGACGTGCTGAACGTGTCCGGGCACCGTCTGGGCACGATGGAAATCGAGTCCGCGCTGGTGTCCAACCCGCGCGTGGCCGAGGCCGCCGTGGTGGGCCGCCCGCACGACATCAAGGGCGAGGCCGTGGTGGCCTACGTGGTGCTGAAAGGCACGCGCCCGGTCGGCGAGGAGGCGAGGAAGATCGTCGCCGAACTGCGCGAGTGGGTGGGCAAGGAAATCGGCCCGATCGCCAAGCCCGACGAAATCCGCTTCGGCGACAACCTGCCGAAGACCCGCTCCGGCAAGATCATGCGCCGCCTGCTGCGCGCGATCGCCAAGGGCGAGGAAATCACCCAGGACGTCTCCACCCTGGAAAACCCGGCCATTCTCGAGCAGCTCAAGGAAGCCGTGAAATAAGGCTGACGCAATTATTAAGGGGCGGTTTTGGTCGTGCGCTTGTCGCGGCCAGGCGCGCCCCAATATCAATTACTGAAGTTCATTCATCTATCCACGAAAGGGAAACCATGTCTCATTACCATGCCGTCGTCTGGCTGGACCACAACGAAGCCCGCGTCATGCACATCAGCCCGGACGATGTCGAGAAGTCGGTTGTTCATCCGGCCACCCCGGCGCGCCACCTGCAGCGCAAGCGGGGTTCGGTCAGCGGCAGCCGCCAGCCCGAAGACCAGCACTATTACCATGAGGTTGCCGAGGCGCTTGTTGGCGCCCAGGAAATCCTGGTGGTCGGCCCCGGCCACGCCAAGCTCGAACTGATCAAGCACATCCACGCGCACGATCACGGGCTCGTCGACAAGGTGATCGGCGTGGAAACCGTCGACCACCCGGGCGATGGCCAGCTTGTAGCCTTTGCCCGCAAATATTTTGTGGCCAAGGACCGGATGCTGGCGCACTGATCGAACGACGCCCCCGATTCAAGGGGGACACCATCAGGCACCCTTCGGGGTGCTTTTTTTGTCGGAATTCTTTACAGTTTTAAATGAAAACCCCGGAGTCTTCGTGCGGCCGGGTTTCGCAAACGGAAAGTGAGACCCTTATTTATCAATGGAATCAGGTGGTTGATGTTTCCGTGCGCGGCCTGGCATTTTTTGGGACCGCTTATTGCTTTCTCCGTCATCCATAACAAGTGGTGAACTCATAACCCGTTTTTTTGGATGGAGGAGTAACGATGAAGCTTAAACAACTGGCGCTTATGGGCGTCATGATGTCATCGGGCATGCTGGGCGTCGCCTCGCAGGCCCACGCAGCACCAGCGGTCCCCGCAACACC
>JAABQU010000259.1 GCA_011391285.1 Thiobacillus sp. | reverse complement strand
TGTGCTAGACTTTGGCGCATTCCTTCGGCTCTGCCAGAACCATTTCTTTTCCAGGTTATACACATGTCAGGCAGCACACTCGGCAAATTGTTCTGTGTCACCGTGTTCGGCGAATCGCACGGCCCCGCCATCGGTTGCGTGGTCGACGGCTGCCCGCCCGGCATGGCGCTGGCCGAGGCCGACATCCAGCATGATCTCGACCGGCGCAAGCCGGGAACCTCGCGCCATGTTACCCAGCGCCAGGAATCCGACACCGTGGAAATTCTTTCCGGGCTGTACGAAGGCAATACCACCGGCACGCCGATTGCGCTCCTGATCCGCAACGAAGACCAGCGCAGCAAGGATTACGGCAACATCGCCGCCACCTTCCGCCCCGGCCACGCCGACTACACCTACACGCAGAAATACGGCTTTCGCGATCCGCGCGGCGGCGGGCGTTCGTCGGCGCGGCTCACCGCGCCCATCGTCGGCGCCGGCGCCATCGCGAGAAAATGGCTCAAGGAAAAGTACGGCATCGTCGTGCGCGGCTACATGAGTGCGCTGGGGCCGATCGACCTGCCTTTCGAGTCATGGGACGAAATCGACCGTAACGCCTTCTTCTCGCCCAGCGCCGCCATCGTGCCCGAACTCGAAGCCTACATGGATGCGCTGCGCAAATCGGGCGACTCGGTCGGCGCCAAAATCACCGTCGTCGCCGACAACGTGCCGCCCGGCTGGGGCGAGCCGCTGTACGACAAGCTCGACGCCGACCTCGCGCATGCGCTGATGGGGCTGAACGCGGTCAAGGGCGTGGAAATCGGCGACGGCATGCTGGCCGCCCGGCAGAAGGGCACCGAGCACCGCGACGAAATCACGCCAGACGGCTTTCTCTCCAACCACGCCGGCGGTGTGCTCGGCGGCATCTCGTCGGGCCAGGCCGTCGTCGCCCACGTTGCGATCAAGCCAACTTCGTCGATGCGCCTGCCCGGCCGTTCCATCGACCTGCACGGCCAGCCCATCGAGGTCGTCACCCACGGCCGTCACGATCCCTGCGTCGGCATCCGCGCCACGCCGATTGCCGAAGCGCTGATGGCGATCGTGCTGATGGACCATGCGCTGCGTCACCGTGCACAGTGCGGCGATGTCGTGAGCGGCACGCCGGTGATTCCGGGAAAAATCTAGCCCGAAAGCAATCGCGCGCATTGCATCCGGCCCAATTTGGGGTCCGGGAGGTTGACGGATAGGCGGCTTGCGCTCAGGCTTTGACTTCCGGCGCATTCAAGGATTTGGTTCCATGCGGCTTCCCATCAGCCTGAAAATCTTCAGCATCACCACCACGCTGCTGGTTCTGATGCTGGTCGTCACCTGGCTGTCCGTGCTCAACTTCCGTCAGCTCAACAACCAGGTGCGCGCGCTCGCCGACTGGTACCTGCCGCTGCAGCAGCAGGTGGCCAGCGTGGAAATCCTCATCCGCCAGCAAATGGTGCACATGGAGCGGGTGATGGCGGGCATGGAAGCGGCGAAGCCCGACCCGGAATTTCTCGCCAGGGAATCGAACGGCTTCGACATGCGCGGCATCAACGCCGACCAGATCGTCGATTCCTCGCTGCGCATGCTGGGCGAGGCCGAGGCGGAAAAGGGCATCGAACTCGACCGTGTCACGCTCGCCGTCCTGGGCAAGCAGTTGCCCAGCATCCAGACCGCGCGCCAGCACTTTCACATGAGCTTCCGCCTGTTCCAGATCGAGGCCGAAGAGGGCACTCCGCGTTCGCAAAAAATCGTCCGCGAAACCCTGCTGCGCGAGAAGGACACCGTCGACATCGAAATCGGCAAGACCATCGACATCCTCAACAAGCTGACCCAGGACACCGCCAGCAAGGCCAAGGCGGAGGAGAAGCGCGCCACCACGCTCAACTGGATCGTCACCGCCATCGCCACCGCGCTCGGACTCATCTTCGCCGGCTTCGTCACCCGCTCGCTGGTCGATCCGGTGAAGCGGCTGCTCGGCGGCACGCGCGCGGTGGAGGCGGGCGATCTCGACGTGGAAATCCTGGTGCGCACGCACGACGAGCTGGCTACGCTCGCCACCTCCTTCAACCACATGGTGGTGGGGCTACGCGAGAAGGAGCAGATCCGCGAAACATTCGGCCAGTACGTCGATCCACGCATCGTGAAAAGCCTGCTGGAAAACCGCATCGTGGCGGACAAGGGCGAACGCCAGACGATGACGGTGTTCTTTTCCGATCTGGAAGGCTTCACTCGCCTGTGCGAAGGCCTCACCCCGGACGCCGCCGTGCGTTTCCTCAACCGCTACTTTTCGCTGATGTCCGACGTGGTGCGCGAACGTCAGGGCATCGTCGACAAATACATCGGCGACTCGGTCATGGCCTTCTGGGGGCCGCCTTTTACCGATGCCGCCGACCACGCGCGCCTGTGCTGCCTCGCCGCGCTCGACCAGATGGACAAGCTCGAAACCTTCCGCGCCGGCCTGCCCGAACTGTTTGGCGTCCTCCATGGCTTGCCCGAGGTCAACGTACGCATGGGCATCGCCAGCGGCGAGGTGACGGTGGGCAACATCGGCTCCGAAACCTCGCGCGGCTACACCGTCATCGGCGACACCGTGAACCTCGCTTCAAGACTGGAGCAGGCCAACAAGTTCTACGGCACGCGTATTCTGGTCAACGAGGCGACGCGGAATCTGGCGGGCGACATGCTGGCGTTTCGTGAGATCGATAGCCTGCGTGTCATCGGCAAGCTGGAGCCGGTGAGGGTGTATGAACTGCTGGGGCTTGCAGCGGATTTGAGTGGAAGCGATAGGCAGGAGGTGCAGGCTTACGAAGCCGGGCTGGTACGCTATCGTGCGCAGGATTGGGATGCGGCCGAAGCAGCGTTCCGCGAATGCCTCACCCATGCGTCGGGGGATCGCCCCAGCCAGGTCATGCTGGAGCGGATTGCAGCGTTCCGGCAGACGCCGCCGGAGGCGGGGTGGGATGCGGTTTGGGTGGCTCTGAGTAAGTGAACAGATGGAGTCTCAGCGCTCTGAGTCAATGTTGAACCATGGACGCCAGATGCCAACGAGACGGTCTTCTTCAGAAAATCGCTCAGCGATTGCGTTATCAGGGAAGTCTGTTCGGTAGGAAAAGCCCACGGATTTGTTGATGATCTTCAGTGGGTTTTCTTCATTTGGAAATACATGTTCGATGCCAAACCGCAACTGGCAGGACGTTGTATTGGGTTTTGCCTTAACGTTCGCTGGGTGAGCTTGATGTAGTCGCCCTAAAGAGCCGCGCTTAATGTGCAGGGAAAATCGCTTTTTGATGTTGGTGGTTTTCCCCACATACAAACATGGGTAGATAAGTTCATTTGGCCACCAATCTCGGTATTCAACGTCAACTGGGCGCTCGCCCGGTCCTTTGAGAACGATGTGCCTATTTGCTGTCAGCAGATCTTCTCTTGGCCCGATCCACCAGAAGGCATAGACGCCGGAGCGCTCGGGTAGATCGATAGATTGACCGACAAATATCTGATTAACGCTGCGTATGAATTCAGGCGTGTGCACTACTGTAATCCCTCAGCGTAAAAGTCATCATCAAGCCGCTTCCGCGTGCAGCCTCACACCGAGCGCCCGCGCAACCTTGAGCACGGTCGCAAAGCTCGGATTGCCGTTTTCGCTGAGTGCTTTGTAGAGACTTTCCCGGCTGAGTCCCGCATCGCGTGCGACCTGCGACATGCCTTTGGCGCGGGCGATGTCGCCCAGTGCACGGGCGATGCCTGCCGCATCGTCCGGTGCCTCTTCCAGCCAGGCGTCGAGATAGGCGGCCATTTCCTCAGGCGTGCGAAGCTGCTCGGCCACGTCGTAGGGTACGGTCTTCGTCTTGGCGGTCAGTTTGGTGGCGGTCTTGGGCATAGTGCCTACTCCTGCAAGTTTTTGGCGAGTGCGGTGGCGGTCTTGATGTCCTGCTGCTGCGTCGATTTGTCGCCGCCGGCAAGCAGGATGACCAGTTCGCCGTTTCGCTCCGTGTAATACACGCGATAGCCGGGGCCGGTATCGATCTTCAATTCCGATACGCCGTGCGTGAGATTGCGGTGCTGTCCCGGATTGCCGTGAACCAGTCGATCCACGCGCACCTGAATGCGGGCGCGGCCAGCTCGATCCTTCAGTTCGTTGATCCAGTCCCGGTAGACCTCGGTCATCGATACGCGCATGACCAAAGTGTATCCCATAGGATACGGGTGTCAAGGGTGCTATGAGGGGCCTACTCGATGATTCCTTCATCCCCATGACAGGTACACCCCGGCTCTTTGCTGGTGGTGTTGTCGCAGCACACGATCTTGCCGGCGCGGCAGCCGCAGATACCTT
This sequence comes from Thiobacillus sp., assembly GCA_011391285.1. Next base: position 7,970 of record JAABQU010000259.1, on the reverse strand, counting down.
TGTGGCCTTTGCAGCAGTCGGTCTGGGCGACCTGGGCGAGGTTCAGGCCCTGCGCAATGGTCAGGCAGGCTGGGGTGACGGGATCCTGCTGCGCGCCTGGTAAAGAACTCATTGGCACCGCGTCGGCAATGACGGCCAGTGGTACGGATAGCAGCAGAGCAAGCAGGAGCGTCGACAGGCGGCCATTCATGTTGAATTCCTCGGGGAGGTTATGCATTCTCCAACTATAGCCGAACACGTGGCGCCCGGATTGCATCCCAATCGCCTGCAGCAGGGCATTTCCTTGAAGCCAACCAGCCCAACGCAACATTGTCAGACCAGAAACCTCACTTCCCGCTCATTGGTGGGATTCCAAGGCTAGGCCCCCTCGGCGTCCAGGAACTGATTCACGGTGTCGATTTGCTCCTTCACGATACGGTTGTACTCCGCCTCCGCTTTGGCGAAATCAGGATTCTCCCCGCTCTGGCCCATGCTCGTGCATGTCAAAGCCATGCGGCAGTAATTTGCCACCTTGTGCGCCACGTGTGACGTGGATGCGCCCTTGTAGTCCGGTGTACTGCATATCAAAACGGCCTGAGCGATGAAATGGGTGGCCTGACAATTCATTTTGACTTCCGACATGTCGGATCCGGGGCCCGTTTCCACATACACCGACTTGGCTATCGAATGGGCCTTGCTGATGTCATCCGCCGAACATTCGGGCTTTTTCAGAAGTTCGAGCAACGGAACCAGCCGCGGGCTGTCTGCCAAGTGCATGACCCCTGATATGAAGCGCTTCGCCAGTGCGTGCTGTTGTTCCACGGGAAGTGTCGAGAGGATGTTGACGAAATCCGAACTCTTTTCAATGCGCGGCATGGTGTTATCCCCTTATTAAGATGAACAAGTCTGATATGACTATAGAAAATTTCATGCGTTTTTTAAGAGGGGAATAGATTTCTTTGTTATGGGGAAACAGATTTCACAGGCATTCAGGCATCCCTGTGTAAAAGCCCCAGCAGCAGTGCGGCGAGCACCAGAATCGCGGCCAGCAGGGTGAAGGCGCTGCCATAGCCGGCGACGCCGACCATGAAGCCTGTGAGCACCGGGCCGATGGACTGGCCGACGTCCATGACGGTGCGCAGCACGCCCATCGAGGAGCCGAAGCGGCCATCCTTGGTGAGGTCGGCGACGAGCGCGGTGGTGGACGAGGTGACGGTGGCAAAGCCGAGGCCGAACACCAGGCTCAGTACGGTGAGGCCGATGAAGCTGGGCGCATACGGCATCAACACGACGCTGGCCGCGCCGATCAGCAGGCCGGGCAGGATGACCTGGCGGCGGCCGACGCGGTCGGACACCCGGCCCATGACCGGTTTGGCGAAGACGATGCTGACGAGCTGCACGCCGAGGATGACGCCGATCTGCCACGCGGGAATGCCGAGCGAAGCGGCGAACAGCGCGAGAAAGGCTTCGATGGCGCCGAACACCAGATACTGCGCGGCCTCGACCAGACTCACCAGCATGATGCCGCGGTCGCGCAGCACGGTGGTGAGACTGGCCCAGAAATGCGGCCATTCCGGCTTCGTCGCGGGCGCGGCAGTGCCGTCGCGCAGCAGCAGACCGGTGGCCAGCGCCAGCACGCCGCTGATGGCGCAGGCGATGTACACCGCGTCGTAGCTCGCCAGCGAGATCAGGAAGCCGCCGAGAAACGGCGCAATCGAGCGCCCGACGATGGTGACCGAGGAATAGGTGGAGAGCCGCGCCGCGCGGTCGGCGGTGTAGCGTTCGGCGATGGCGGCGCTCGCGACGGTACCGAAGATCGCGGTGGCGAAGCCGTGATAGAAGCGCACTGCCATCAGTTGCCAGGCGGTGTCGATCACCAGATACAGGAAAGGCGCGGTGGCGAACACGACCAGCGAGGCCAGCAACACGCGCTGCTTGCCGAGATAATCCGACAGCGCGCCGGCGGGATAGCTGACGAGGATGCCGGGTATCGTCGAGGCCATGACGATCCAGCCGATTTCCGCCGGTGTGGCGTGGAGCGACTGGGCGAACAGCGGCAGCACCGGGGTCTTCGACAGGGTGGAACTGAAGATGGCGAGGCCGCCGATGAGGGCGATGAGGAGGAAGAACGGTCGCTGGGCTGGTTTCATGGGCAGTGCGCGATGGGTTTTTTCGAATGTAATGCGGAATCGTGAAGCGTGCATATGCAAGGATAAGCGTGAATGAACCCGATAGCGTCAACTGAACTGTGCAGAGCATGATAGCGCCTGCCACGTCCCCGCTGATCCTGTTTGGCGCCTTTGATCGCCACAACTTCGGCGACCTGCTGTTTCCGCATTTGCTGACGGCCCTGCTGCCGGGGCGGCCGATCGAGTTCGCGGGATTGGCGGCACGCGATCTGCGGGCTTTTGGCGGGCACCGGGTGGGCGCGCTTGGGACGCGGACACAGCGTGCAAGCCTGATCCACGTCGGCGGCGAACTGCTGACCTGCAGCGCCTGGCAGGCTGCCGTCATGCTGCTCGATCCAGCCGAGGCCTCTGCGGCCATTGCGCTTTACGACGATGATCCCGCTGCCGCCGCCGAGTGGGCCGCCCGGCAGTTGGGCGCCGCGCGAAGCATTCCCTATGTGGTGGGGCGCGATGTCCTCGCAACGACGGGGCGGCTGATCTTCAATGCCGTGGGCGGGGTGGAGTGGACGTCCCTGGCCGCTGCCCAGCGTCAAGAAGTGAAGACGGCGCTTGGGCAGGCGGACTGGGTGAGCGTGCGCGATCACGTCACGCAGGACGCGCTGCGGGGGGAGGGAATCAACGTGCCGTTGTGTCCCGACCCGGCCGTGATGGTGGTGGAGTGTTTCGGCGAGGTGATCCTCAAACACCAGCAGCAGGACGCGGTGCAAGCCATGCGGGATGCCTTTCCGCAAGGTTATCTGGCGTGCCAGTTCAGCGCCGATTTTGCCGACGACACCAGCCTCGATGCTCTGGCGCAGGGCTTGTCGCGGCTGTTGGCGGGAACCGGCCTGGGGCTGGTGTTGTTTCGTGCCGGCGCAGCGCCCTGGCACGACGATCCGGTGCTGGTTGAAAAGCTGCTGCGTCGATTACCGCCCAGCACGGCACGCCAGTTGCAATCCCTGCATCTGTGGGACATCTGCGCCCTCATCGCCGCCAGCCGGGGCGTGATCGGCAGCAGTCTGCACGCCCGCATTGTCGCGCTGGCCTATGGCTTGCCACGGGTCAGCCTGATGGCGCCGCAGCAGGGCGGGCGCCCCGACAAGCGTGCTGCATTTGCCGAAACCTGGGAGCCGGACGCGGTTCCCCGCAGCGTCACGGTCGATCGGATCGAACCTGCGATGAGGCAGGCCCTGGCCGTGCCTGCCAGCGTGTTGCAGGAAAATGCGGCCGGCCTGCGCGAGTCCTATCGGCAAAGCCAGGCGCAATGGGCCGGCCTGCTGTTGCATTGACGCCAGGAGGCGGGTCTTGCGCAATAATCCGGACATTACTTGCGAGTCCACACCATGCCGATTGCCGCTCTGTCCCCCGCTGACCTGCGCCTGACCATCGATCCCGACTCGCTGGGATTCGCGGACACGTCCGAACTGGTGGAGGAACCCTTGCCCTGGATCGGCCAGGCACGCGCCGAAGCGGCCGCGCGTTTCGGCCTGGGGATGAATCAGCCGAACTACAACCTGTTCGTGCTCGGTGAGGTCGGCAGCGGCCGTTCGTCGCTGCTCAGGCAGGCGATGCGCGAGGCGGCGGCAGGCAAGCGGGTGCCGCCCGATCTCTGTTATCTCTACAATTTCGACGCGCCGGAACGGCCACTGGCGCTGCGCCTGCCGGCCGGCGAAGGGCGGCTGCTGCGCCAACTGCTGGCGCATGCGGTGAAGACCCTGCAAAGCGACATCCCGCAGCGGCTGGAAGGACAGGATTTCAAAGTCGAGAGCGAGCGCATCGAGAGGGCCTGGAAGGACGATGTGGCGCGCCATTACGCCGAGCTGACGGCATTTGCCGAGGGGCGCAGCTTCTCGCTGCATCGCGAGGCCGGACGCATGGTGTTCACCCTCATCGGCAAGAAAGGCCAGGCGCTGACCGAGGACGAGGTGCTGGCGCTGCCGAAAGCGCGCCGGGCCGAGGTGGAGCAGGCCGAGCAGGAACTGCGCGCCGAGATCACCCGCTACATCGATAAAACCCAGCCGCTGGAGCGCGCGATGAACGAGGCGCTGGCGGCGTTGCGGCGGCAGGTGGTGAAGCCGTTGCTGGAGCGCGAAATGCAGGCGATCCGTGCCGGGCTGAAGAAGCAGATCAAGGACGCCGCCAAGCTCAACGCCTGGCTCGACGCGATCACCCAGGACGTGTTCGACAACCTGGAACTGTTCCGCGGCGGCGATGACGACGAAGGCCGGCAGGAGGCATTGCAAACCGTGCTGGCGCGCTACCGTGTCAATCTGGTGGTCGACAACGGCGGCCTCGCAGGCGCGCCGGTGATTGTCGAGGACAACCCTCTGTTCCGCGCGCTGTTCGGCAGCATCGAATACCAGTCCGAAAACGACGTGCTGGTGACCGATTTCTCGCGCATCCGCGCCGGCAGTTTGCTGCAGGCGCACGGCGGGTTTTTGATGCTGCATCTGCGCGACGTGCTGGCCGATGCGCTGGTGTGGGAGACGTTGCGGCGTTTTCTGCGCAGCGGCCGCCTGCAGATCGAGGAGCCGGGCGTGTCGTTCTCGCCGATCGCGGCGGTGTCGCTGGTGCCGGAAGCGGTCGATGTCGAGGTCAAGCTGGTGCTGATCGGTTCGCGCGAACAATATTACGAGTTGCAGGACATGGCGCCGGAGATCACCCGTCACTTCCGCGCCAAGGTGGATTTCGCTGACAGTTTTGTGGCCAGTCCGGACACCCGCCGCGCCTCGGCGATTTTCGTCGCCCATGCGTGCCGCGAGCATGGGTTGCCGCATTTTTCGGCGGCAGCCGTGGCGCGCCTGCTCGAGGAATCGCACCGCGAGGCGGGTGAGCAGGCGCGCGAAAGCGCAATTTTTGCCCGCACCGAGGCGCTGGTGATGGAAAGCGCTGTGATCTGCCGCGCGCGCGGGCCGTGCTTGGTCACGGCGGTAGACGTCGAGGCGGCACTGCTGGCGCACACCGCGCGCCACGATTACCCCGAGCAGCGGCTGTGCGAGGAAATCGCCGAGGGCGATGTGCTGATCGAACTCACCGGCGAGCGGGTCGGCCAGGTCAATGGCCTCACCCAGATCGATCTGGGCGATTACCGCTTCGGCTTGCCGGTGCGCCTGTCCGCGCGCACCTACGCGGGCGAGGACGGTCTGCTCAACATCGAGCGCGAGGTGGAACTGTCCGGCCCGATCCACGACAAGGGCGTGTTCATCCTGCAAAGCTATCTGGCGGCGCTGTTTGCCCACCTTGCTCCGCTATCCCTCAATGCGTCCATCGTCTTCGAGCAGCAATACCACGAGGTGGAAGGCGATTCGGCCTCGTGCGCCGAACTCTACGCGCTGCTGTCGGCGCTGTCGGGCCTGCCCCTCAGGCAGGGCATCGCGGTCACCGGCGCGGTCAACCAGCACGGCGAAATATTGCCGGTGGGCGGCATCAACGAAAAGATCGAGGGCTGGTTTCGCGTGTGCGAAGCTGCCGGGCTGGACGGCAGCCAGGGGGTGCTGATTCCCGCACGCAATCGCCGTCACCTGATGCTGGCGCCGCGGGTGGTGGAGGCGGTCACCGCGGGACGTTTCCATATCCATGCCGCGGAGCAGGTGACCGAGGGCATCGAACTGCTGGCCGGCATGGCGGCAGGTGAACCGGACGCGGCGGGTCACTACCCCCACGACAGCGTGCTGGGCCACGCGCAGGAAAGCTTGCTGGCGTTTCGCCGTGCCTGCCAGACGCAGGAACACCCCAAGGCGCCACGGCGGCATTTCCGGGCGAGCGAGCATCCCAGGCGGCGCTAGCCGGACATGTGTGATCTATAGTGAAAGCCGTCCAACCGTTTTGCAAGGAGCCGATCATGAACGCACTGCATCGAATGGAACGTTTTCTTGACAACCACTTGATCCCCTTTGATCTGGTGGCCCATCCACACACCCAGACCAGCGCCGAGACAGCCCGGGCAGCCGGCGTTCCCTTGGACCGCGTGGCCAAGGGCGTGCTGCTGGATGGTCGGGATTGCCAGATGGTGGCGATGATTCCCGCCAACCAGGAAATCCATCTCGGCAAACTGGGCCTGGATCATGGCCTGGAGTTCAGCCTGGCCAGCGAGTCCAGCGTGAGCAGCCTGTTCAGCGAATGCGAACCCGGTGTAGTGCCGGGCCTGCCGAATGCCTGGGGCGTGGAAATGGTGTGGGACGACGACTTGATGGCGCAGCCGGATATCTATCTGGAAGCCGGCGACCACGAGCGCCTGCTGCACATCGAAACCCGCTACCTGCGCGAGGCGTTCGGCGACTCCCCGCACTGCCGCTTCAGCCAGCCGCGGATGCAGCAGCACGTCTAGGCCTGATTCTCGGCCGTTAGCGCGCTGCCCACGCCGTCAGGCGCCGGGCCGATTCGATAAAGGGGAGAAGTTGGCGCATGCGTTCCGTACTGGGCGCGTGCGCGGCTGCCATGCCGCCGCCCGACTCACCGTCGTTGCGAAAATAGGCCAGCGCGCCAGCCTCCATGCTGCATCCGCAAGCCTGCGCCGCCAGCAGCGCACCGAGCCAGTCTGCTTCCTGTTCCTGTTGTTGCCACAAGTGGGATACCCGTAGCGCGAGGCTGAAATTGCCATCGGTCAGTTGCATGGCGTCCTCGCCTTGGTGGGTCCAGTGCGCCGGTTTGCCGGAGTACACCGAGAGGGCGATGGCGTCCTCGTCGAAGTGGCGCTGTGCGATGTGGACGATTTCGTGCCCGACCAGAAACGCCAGCTGACAGGGCGCCAGTTTCAACGCGGCAGGTGAGAGTACCACCACGTTGGGCGCGACGGAGTAAGCCTGGCCGCCGCTTTCGTCGGGGGCGACCTTGAAGCGCACGTCAGACAGGCCGGCAAGTTCGGCCATGCGGGTCCATGCGGGAATGGAACTGAGCGCTGTGCAGCCGTGGCAGGGCTGTTCGTCCCAGGCGTAGTGACGGAAAGTCGGGGAATCCGGAAACCACTCCGCGCGGGTAAGTTGCGCGGCATGCGTGGAGCCTGACCAGGCGAGCAGAATCAGAAACAGGCTTAGCCTGGCGCCGGACCTTGCTGAATCAATTGCCAGGGTAAACATCGCATCCCCTTTCAAATTGCCGCTCCTGTGAATATAGTCGGCCATGACGCGAAGTTTCTTGATGGCAATGCTGTAACAAACTTGTGCTGCACTAAACCTGATGCGCGAAAACCAGCCCTCGCCTAACCCGCACCGCCCGCTCGGGCGCGGCATGGCTTTTGTCGCCAGCCTGGTGGTGCTGGGCATGTTCTATCTTTATTTCGAGAACAGTCTGCAGGCGCGTAACAATCCCAACCGCGATCTACAGATCGCCCCGGGCACCGAACTGGTGCTGATACGCAGCAGCGACGGGCACTACGTATTCCCCGGCACGATCAACAACCGGCCGGTGACTTTCCTGCTCGACACCGGTGCCACGCTGGTATCGGTGCCGGCGGATATGGCGGGTGAACTGAAACTTGAGGCGGGCGCGCATCAGCGCTCGATCACCGCCAACGGCACGGTGGCCACCCGTGCCACCCGGATCGATGCGCTGGCATTCGGACCGTTTGTGCTGCGTGGCGTGCCCGCCAGTCTCAACCCCGGCATGGCGGGCGATCAGGTTTTGCTGGGCATGAGCGTGCTGAAGCATCTGGAGTTCACCCAGCGCGGCGACACGCTTGTGCTGCGTGCGCTGGGCGACGGATGAAAAAAGTCTTGGACATCCCTGGCTTATGTGTTATCAATGCGCAATCTGTTGGATTCAAGCTTTAAATTGCGGTACCTCTGGTAAGCGTTTTCCTTGAAATTCGATCGATAGGGCATGTCG